>NZ_CP183073.1:935625-1253750 GCF_048401065.1 Pseudoalteromonas sp. US3C1004 | reverse complement strand
TCGTAGGATTTATTTTAATGTTTAACTTTTAAAATAAATCCTACGAGACTAAAAGTAGCAGCAAGCTAAATTCATACTTAAAGCCAGACCCTTTAGGGAAGCTTTACTAAAAGATTTTTATGGTGTGTTTAAATTAACTTTCCTCTCGCAGGCTTTTTGAAAATCATCTGGAGAAATTACGATTTGCCGCGTTGTATTTTTAACCTTCTTTTTTATCTCTTCTTTATTAAAAACTAAGTAACAGCCACTGCCGTCACTTATCTCAATTGAAGATAAACTTTTATCCATTATTTTTGATTCAATTGATGACTGTTCATATTGCCAAACGTTTACTTCACCTGCTTTTAATGGCATGCCCATTACCTGAGTACCGTACTCAGTTTTAAACACCACTTTAACCATTAATTCTTCAGCCGTAGAGTTTTTAACACTAGCCCAGTAAATACTTGAACATGAGCTCAATACAAAAGTTATTAGTAATCCAAAAATTAATACCTTTAATCTTTCCATAGAACCTCTGAACTCCAAATTAATCTTTTTATATCAACTTCAAGCGCTTCACTGCGTGTAATGCGTTGCTTCAAATTAGCGGTATTTTTTGTGTTATTGTAATACTTCATGAGATCAATCTTTCCTTGATTTGGATAACCTGGAGAAGATACTTTAACATTTTGAAGGAGAACATTTGTACTACCTTTATGACCCCAAGATAAATTAATACCTCCTACATACATAAGTATACAATGGCCAAACTCATGCGCTGAAACCCAGCGTATCGAGGATAAATACTTTAAACTATTGAGTGAGCTCAGCCCATTGATTATGCCAATCCCATTTTGTGGTTGGGTAACCATGGATCAGTAATAAACTCAGCGCTCCCTCTTCCCCTTGCACATGATATCTAATCTCATGACCTTGAAGTTCAAACGTCGATTGGCTCTTATGCCACGAAGCTAATAGTAAGTAATTATTGTAGTGTTACTAATGACATTCATGACGATTTCGGCGCATTTATAGGATTATAAACAAATGAATAAAGTATCTATCATAATAAACTTTTAATGTGGTGTTACTTAAGTGCTCCATGAAAATGTACATGAATTTATTATTTGCGGGTAGCCATTTCCATGACTAATATCATTTAAGATAGGACGACAATAACGAAATTAAGGAGTCAAAGTGAAAATATTGTCCGTTGACGATAACCCTCAAAATAGAAACATCATGGAAATTGCGCTTTCTAAGCAACACGATATTGCTTCATCTGATGGAACCGAGCCAATATTAGCACTAATGGAACAGCACCAGCCACAAGTCGTCTTAATGGATATTTTACTTAGTAATGGCCTTACTGGTTATGATTTAGTTGAACAAATAAAACAATCCGGTGAATACGATGATTGCGAAATTATATTTATATCCGCTTTAACATCAAGTGAAGACAAACTCACAGCATATGGGTATGGCGGCGATGATTATATTGCCAAGCCAGTAGACTTTAAGGAACTTAACGAAAAGTTAAAGCGTGTTGAACTGCGTATTACAGAGCGAAATAATCTAAAAGAAATGTACGATGTTGCCTCTACAACTGCTTTTACGTCAATGCAACAAGCAAGTGAACTCGGAGAGTTAGTTTCATTCTTTACTGACAACCTTGACGTAACCGATTTAGATACATTATTTGCTAACGTACAGCAGTACTTTACCAATGCAGGCGCTAGCTGCTGTGTAGAGTTTAGGGTAGCAAACCAATATCACCAATTTCCAAAACAAACTATTTCTGAACTGGAAAAAGAAATTCTTGAACTGGGAAGAAGAGCAAAACGAATAGTGCCATTTAGCTCTAACTTATTATTTAACGCGCCTGCTTGCTCAATACTTGTAAAAGGAATAAATGCAAAAGACGAAGGCTTACTCGGACGACTTCGAGATAATTTTGCTATTTTACTTACTATTATAGAAAGCCGAATGGAATTTATTGAACAGCAATTAGAAAAAGCGACGATACGTCAACAAGCTTTAAACATCCTCAAGAGCCAACTTGCTGATGATTTTAGTACCATAAAAAAGCTATGCTCAGAGCAAGATAAGCAAGTAAAAATACTCGTTAATGATTTATCTCAAGCTATACAATCAAAAATGATCACTCTAGGTTTGGATGAAGAGCAAGAGTCGGAGCTAGTAGGATTAGTTGATGAAACGAAAGAAATTGTAGAAGAAACCTTAGTCCTGTCTTTTACACTAGAAGAAAAATTACAAGCCATAACAAAACGCTTAAAAGCAGTTGAATAAATTAAGTACAATTTATAGACTGAGCTCGATAGAACCGTAGAACTTTGCTGGGTGGCGCCTTCGGCTTAACCAACCTACCTTTTAACGTAGGTCGGATAAGTGGCGAAGCCACGCCATCCGACAAAAATGATGAATTTACTTGAGACAACCCTACTTATCACGCCGTGCTTAATATGCAAAATAGCGGCTTAAATTAAGCCGCAATAAGATTTAAGTTCTGATATATGAAGTTAATATTTGCTCATTTTGGTCTTCAACCAAATAATCTTTAGATAAATCATTACACTCCGTAGTTTGCATCAACTAATTGACTAACAACAATATTTGAAATATTTTCTTTAGACTTTAACCAAAGCTCAACTTCTTCTCTATCTTGATTAGTCGCCGAACCATAACGATGAACAGAACAAATAAAACCACTAAATGACTTACAGTCACCTCCACCAGCAATACAAAGTTTTCTTTTATTAATGAATTCTAAAAGCTCATCTAGTAATAAATCAAATTCCGCTTCAGTAGCATTTAAATTACAAGTAAATTCAAAACCTAGAATAGCAAATTCATCTAAATACAATTTCTTGCGTAATCGTCTACTTTTAGTACTCATAAATATCCTTTGGCATATGACGCCAACTTATTAACCTGCCAATGATGTACGTAGAATAAATTATAAAGAAACAAAATCCAAAGATAATTTTAATATTTAACAAATAGTTAGAACTTAACTAATTACGCTCAATTGTTACCTGAGTACTTTTTAATGAAAATATTTATTCACAAAAAGGGTAAGAGACGCTGCGCTTTTAGAAGAAAACAGCGGCTTGAATTAAGCCGCTTTTTTGCAACTACCATGGCACCCTGCTCGCTATTCATACAGTTTAAAACTTAGTTTGAAACCATTAGAAGTACATAATTGATAGTGGGTGTCTGCATTAGTTTTATGAGGAGGTGTCTACTAAAACGGGGGGTAGAGCAGCAGTCCCGCTTTAACTGCTAGTTATTAGCCTATTTCCCCGCGATTTTTAGTCCTTGTACAGCTGCTGCCATATGTTTAGCTTGTTGCTCACTAACCATTAAAGTAGTTCTATAAAAAGTACAGTTTTCAACAGTGCAATTCTTTAAAACAATAATACCAGTGAGAAATGTATTTTCTGGTAATGGGATTAAATCACCTGTTTCATTGAAATTAGTATTAACAAAGTTCCCTCCCATTAATGCAATTGCAGCAGGACCGACAAACGAGCAACCTTTGAAGTGTTTGTTTTCATGAACTTGCACCCCTGGAACTCTAAGCTCTTCAATTGGAATAATTTGGTCTTTAAAACTGTCTTGTAATGGGTTTATGTGGTTTTTAGGTTGGCTAACTGAACGAGTATATTCTGCATGTGCAGATTTACTCTCAGCTGATTTAATTAAGTAAAAAATGAGAGTGACAATCGTTGCGCATATAAGCCCAACAACAACCCAACCTAGCTTTCCGAAATCTTTAAAAAATGGAGCGTCAGCTGCAAGTAAAGCAGTAGTTGTTCCACTACCACCAATTAATAGAATAGTTACCAATTTCCAGATCCAATCAGCTGTAGACATTCCATTAGAAAAAATCGAAATTGAATTTAAAAATTTATTCATAATACTCCATATGATGTTGAATCGATTAGGCTTATAACGTCCCAATAAAGGACTAAAAATTGTTTGCTAAAATGTTGAGGAACGAAGCAGCAAACTGTTTTTAGTCCCTCTTAATTGGCTTGTTATAAGCACTTACGCTTTAAATTTATCAAGCTTATCTAAGTTGTTAAATGTTAAGAAAAACGAAACAACACCTAGCTCAATTAAAAAGATATAACTTACAGTAGCTCCAGATAAGCCTGCATAAAAGAATCCTGTTAATGCACAACCAAATATACATGACACAAGCATTGTAAATTTAAAATTCACTTTATGTTTTTGTAACTCTATTTCTTTAGATAGATTGGGATAAGCCCAGCGAAGAGCACCTCCGCCAAATGATCCCAACACAACGCATTTAAATAGTTCTGGAAATAAATCCATTTCATGCTCCTTTTAAGCAAAATAATAAGAAGCTCCCTATTATTCACATACTTAAAAAGAAAACACTAAAAAGGTGAACATTTGGCAAAAAACTCAGAATACCCTGTGCTTATAACAACTTTGTATCCGACATTTGTCGTTTTATAAACCGAAAAATGTCTAAATTTTACAATTAATCTAATGTAACCAGCGAATAAGCACATGTAAACAATTAGTTACCTCTCACCTAAATTTACTGGATGCAGAAAAACACCAAAATGGTAGAGATCAGTAATATTGGACAAAAAGTGTTGTGCAAAGAACAATAGAGGCAGGTTTATTATTTTTACTGACAAGTAGCGTAACTTAGACTTTTACTTTCGCCTTTCTCCTTTTCCCTTTTACCCACAAAAAAAGCCGCTGTTCGTTAAAACAGCGGCTTTCTTTCTAAAGCTTATAGCTAAAAACTGACAGCTAGTATTTTACGCTTTACCAATCACTTCAAGTCCACCCATGTATGGACGAAGCACTTCTGGTACGACTACTGAGCCGTCGGCTTGTTGGTAGTTTTCTAGTATGGCTACAAGCGTACGACCAACCGCTAAACCCGAGCCGTTCAGTGTGTGTAAAAGCTCTGGTTTTTTAGCGCCTTCACGACGAAAACGCGCTTGCATACGGCGTGCTTGGAAATCAACCATGTTTGAACATGATGAGATTTCGCGGTACGTGTCTTGCGCTGGTAACCATACTTCTAAATCGTATGTTTTAGCAGCGCCAAAGCCCATGTCGCCCATACATAAAATTACTTTACGGTATGGTAATTCCAGCGCTTGAAGTATTTGCTCAGCATGGCCTGTTAGCTCTTCGAGTGCTTGCATTGAATCTTCTGGTTTTACAAGTTGTACTAGTTCTACTTTATCAAACTGGTGCTGACGGATTAAACCACGTGTATCGCGACCGTAGCTGCCTGCTTCACTTCTAAAACATGGTGTGTGCGCTGTTAGGCGAATAGGTAAATCGCTTTCTTCGTAAATTTCATCACGGGCGCTGTTGGTAAGCGGTACTTCTGCTGTAGGAATAAGGCTAAAACCAGCTTGTTGCTCGCCATCATCGTTCACTAGGCCTAATGTGTGGAATAAATCGCCCGCAAACTTAGGTAATTGGCTGGTGCCGTAAAGGCTTGCGCTATTAACTAAGTACGGTACATACATTTCTGTGTAGCCGTTTGTGTCTGTGTGGGTGTCTAGCATGTATTGGGTAAGTGCACGGTGCATACGTGCTACTTGGCCGCGCATTACTGTAAAACGCGCGCCACTAATTTTAACGCCCATTTCAAAGTCTAAGCCGTTTAGGTCTTGCCCTACGTCAACGTGGTCTTTAACTTCAAAATCGTACTTTTTAGGGGTGCCCCACGTTAAAATTTCTACGTTGTCGTCTTCGTCAGCGCCTTCTGGTACCGACTCGTCCGGTAAATTTGGAATTGCTAAGGCAATTTGTTTAATTGCTTCTAACACTTCGTCTTGCTCAGCTTTAGCTGCGTCTAATTCGCTGCCTAAGTTAGCCACTGCGTCTAGCAATGGCTGTGCGTCTTCGCCTTTTGCTTTTGCTTGACCAATGGCTTTAGCACTGGCATTACGTTGACTTTGAAGTTCTTGCGTTTTTACTTGTAATGTTTTGCGTTTTTCTTCAAGTTCAGTCACTACCGCTACATCTAGTTCATAACCACGTGCGGCTAAACGTGCTGCAGTTTGTTCGACATCTTGACGTAAATATTTAGAATCTAACATGTTAGTTTTTTAACCTTTTTGCATTACTAGCTGAAGGCCCAGCCAAGCCATAAAAATACACACCATCACGTTTAAGATGATATTGAGGGCCATTTTAATAAAGTGACCTTGTTGTAATAACAACAACGAATCCATTGAGAATGTTGAAAAGGTGGTTAACGCACCTAAAAAGCCAATTCCGATGAGGGTTTTAGCGGGACTCACGGCAATAACCTGCTTATCGATTAAACCGTACAAAATGCCCATCAACAATGAACCCAGAATATTAACCGTCAACGTGCCAAAAGGGAATCCCCTACCGAGGAGTTTTAGCATGGTTTCGCTAATAAAAAACCGTAAACAGGCTCCTGACGCTCCGCCAAGGGCTATCATCATGTAAAGTTTAATCATGCTCATAACGTTTTATTGGGCTTTGTGCGTCGCGCTCTTTTAAATAATCGAGCTTTTGTTTAATTTTTTGCTCAAGTCCACGATCACTTGGCTGGTAGTATTGTTTGCCATCCATTTCTGGCGGTAGGTATTTTTCGCCAGCAGCAAATGCGCCTTCTTCGTTATGCGCGTAACGATACTCTGCGCCATACCCTAAGTCTTTCATTAAATTGGTGGGGGCATTACGTAAATGCTCTGGTACCGGGTAGCTTGGCTCGTTTTTAGCGTCCTGTTTGGCTTGGTTAAACGCCATATAAACCGCATTACTTTTAGGTGCACTGGCTAAATATAAGGTGGCCTGTGCAATGGCGCGCTCACCTTCGCTTGGGCCAACACGCTGAAAAATATCCCATGCGTTTAAAGCCACTTCCATGGCTCGTGGATCGGCGTTACCAATGTCTTCTGTAGCAATTGCTAATAAGCGCCTTGCAACATAAAGCGGGTCGCCGCCACCGGCTAAAATACGGCAGTACCAATAAAGCGCACCATCGGGCGAACTGCCTCGCACCGATTTATGAAACGCCGAAATTAAATCGTAAAATTCATCGCCGCCTTTATCATACTTGGCTAAGTGGGTGGGCAGTACTTGGCTCAGTACGTGTTCGTCTACGTTGTACTTGCCTTTTTGCTCGGTGGTTAAATCTACCGCTTGCTCAAGTAAATTAAGTACTTTACGGGCATCGCCACCGCTTGCTTGGCACAGCGCTTGTTTAGCGTTGTCAGCAATCACAATGTGTTTTTGGCTTAATTGCTCGTCTTGTTTGAGCGCGCGCTCTATTACTGTGTATAAATCGCTTTCTTGCAAGGATTTTAATACATACACCCTTGCGCGAGACAAAATCGCGTTATTAAGCGCAAACGACGGATTTTCGGTAGTCGCGCCTACAAATATAAAAGTGCCATCTTCAATGTGGGGTAAAAACGCATCTTGCTGAGACTTATTAAAGCGGTGTACTTCGTCAACAAACATTAGAGTACGCTGGCCGCGGCTTTGTAAGTTATCGCGCGCTTGGGTTACGCTATCGCGAATATCTTTTACGCCAGCGGTTACTGCCGACATTTGAATTAGTTCAGCGTCGGCATGGTTGGCAATAATTTGCGCCAGCGTAGTTTTACCTACCCCCGGCGGCCCCCATAAAATTAAACTATGGCAGCGCCCTGCAACAATGGCTTGATGCAGCGGTTTGTCGTTACTTAGTAAATGCTGCTGCCCTATGTAATCGTTAAGCGATAAAGGGCGCATACGCGCAGCGAGTGGACGTACATCGGGCCCAAAGTTAAAACCTAAATTACTCACCGTTACTCTGATCGTCTATTTCTACACCCGCTGGCGGGGTAAATTCAAAAGTTGTTTTATCAAGCTCAGTATTAACCTGTGCATTGCTAAATATAAACGCAGATAGCTGGCCTGAGTTATCTTTAACTACCAGTTTTGCAAGCCCTTTTTCGTTATCAGCAAAAGTAATATCAAGCTGCTCTACTTGGCTTTCTACGCCTTTATTTGGGGTAATGCTAAAGCCTAAGTCGGTGGCAAGCACACTGTACTTTTCCCATTGCGCAGGGTCTTTAGAGGTGAGCAATATAAACGGTGTAGAGTCAATTAAACCGCTGGTTTTCATGATGGTTACTTGCTCAGCAAAGCTATCAAAGTAATAGGTTTTATCGCCGTTTGACACAAATAAAGTGTCGTCTGGGTTAGTTTGCTGCCAGCGAATCATCAATGGCTGTTGCAGCGCAATATTGCCTTGGCCTTGCATTACCAGTTGGCCTTCACCGTCGGTTACGTTTTGTTTAAATTGTGCTTTAAAGCTTTTTAAGGTCGATAACTTATCTTGTAATGCTTGGCTGTCGTCAGCAAAGCTGGGCATAACCACTAAACTGCCTAATACTAATAATAAACTACTTAATTTTTTCATTAATTTGCTCCATTAGGTACTAATACATCGCGTGCGCCGTTGTGTCCTGGTGCACTCACGATACCTGATGTTTCCATTTGTTCTACTAAACGTGCAGCACGGTTATAGCCTACACGTAATTTACGTTGCACTGATGATACCGAGACTTTGCCGGTTTCTATTACAAAGGCAACCGCTTCGTCGTATAACGGATCTGACTCTTCATCGCCATTTTCACTGGCTTCCCCTGGTAATAAAATATCTTCAGTGGCATCGCCATTTAAAATCTCGTCTATGTAATTTGGTTTAGCACGGGCTTTCCAATCGTTTACTACAGCATGTACTTCATGGTCGTCTACAAACGCGCCATGCACACGCTCTGGCACACTGGTGCCTGGCGGTAAATAAAGCATGTCACCCATGCCTAATAAGTTTTCTGCGCCTTGTTGATCAAGTATGGTGCGCGAGTCTATTTTACTTGATACCTGAAACGCCATACGTGTAGGTATATTCGCTTTTATTAAACCGGTTATTACATCAACCGACGGACGCTGCGTTGCCAAAATTAAGTGAATACCCGCAGCACGCGCTTTTTGCGCAATACGAGCAATTAGCTCTTCAACTTTTTTACCTACAATCATCATCATGTCGGCAAATTCGTCAATAACCACCACTATGCTAGGTAATTTATCTAGCTCATCTGGGCCGTCTTTCATGCCATCGGTGTCTTTAAATAATGGATCCATTATTGGGTAGCCCGCTTCTTTGGCTTCCATTACTTTTTGGTTATAACCTTTTAAGTTACGTACACCTAAAGCCGACATCAGCTTATAGCGGCGTTCCATTTCACCTACACACCAACGCAGCGCGTTAGCGGCTTCTTTCATGTCGGTTACAACTTCACACAATAAATGCGGAATACCTTCGTAAACAGAAAGCTCAAGCATTTTCGGGTCAATCATGATCATACGAACATCTTCTGGGCCCGATTTATACAGTAAGCTTAATATCATTACATTAACGCCCACTGACTTACCTGAACCGGTTGTACCGGCAACTAATAAATGTGGCATTTTACCTAGGTCAGCACACACAGGTTGCCCTGCAATATCTTTACCAAGCACCATGGTTAATGGCGATGGGTTTTGCTCAAACTTAGGTGCGTTTATCACTTCTGATAAACGTACAATTTCACGGTATTTATTAGGCAGCTCAATACCGATATAGGTTTTACCCGGAATAACTTCAACCACTCGCACACTAATTGCCGATAGCGAGCGCGCTAAATCTTTTGACAGCCCAGTAATTTTAGACACCTTAATACCCGGTGCTAAATCAAGCTCAAAACGGGTAACAACAGGCCCAGGGTAAACTCCAACCACGGTTGCTTGCACGTTAAAATCGAGTAGTTTTGTTTCTACAAGGCGCGATACACTATCAAGCTCTTCTTGCGAAATTGGATTTTTTGCTTTGTCGGGTCTGTCTAGTAAATCCAATGATGGCAATGGCCCCGGAGGTGGCTCTTGCTCTAATAATTGCTCAAACTTCTCTTTGGCAGTTGGCGGCGGTTGAAACCCTGATTTTGGCTTGTTAATGGGTCTTGCTGGTGAAACCACGGTTGTAGCTGGTTTTTCAGGTTCAACCACTGGGCTTTGATCCAGCGCATTAAGCGCCGCTTCTGTGTCCATAGGTTCATCGTCTATGGCGCTAAAACTAATTTCTTGATCGAGTATTTGGTCGAGTTCGTCAAACGGCATAAACTCGTCGTCTTGCGGCGCGTTTACTTTAGTTGCGGGTTTATCGATTGCTTTGGGTTTGTCTGCTGTTTTATTAGCAAGTTCAGGTTCTTGTTGTCGTGTGTCGTCTTCAAAATAGGCATCGGGTTGCTCGTCTTGTACTTTACCTGCAATGTGCTCGCGCTGCATCCAACCTCGAGCATAGGTGACCAAAAAGCGGTATAACCTAACTATTAAGTCACCTAAATAATCAACAAATTGTACCCACGACACACCTGTTAATAGGGTTAACCCTGCAAAAAAGAAACACAGCAGTAAAATAGAGGTACCGGTAAAATTAAACGCTGGCATCATCGCCGATGCAATCACATCGCCCACCACCCCACCGGATGAAAAATTATAAATATCATCAAAATTAATACTGCTAATAGCGGTTGCTGAGGTAATAAACAGCGCAAAGCCAATAATGCGTAATCCAAGTGTGGTGTAATCGAGTTGCAAAATACGGTGTGGCTGCTTAAACACTAAATAGCCAAGCAGCTGAATGGCCGCTGGCACAAAATAGGCAAGCCAACCAAAGGTAAGAAGTAAAATGTCGGCCACCCACGCGCCCGCCGTACCTGTGATATTTTGTACATTGGTAAACTCACCCGTTTGCGACCAAGCAGGATCGGCAGGATGAAAACTAATTAAAGCACATAAAATAAATACCGCTGCAAAGGTGCTGACGATGAGCCCCGTTTCTAATAGTCTTTGTACACCGTTTAGGCGCATAATTACCTATCCCTCATTATTATTTTTTACACTCACTTGGCAATAGAATACCTTAGCAGGAAATGTATTTTGATGCACTTTATCTTAACCATGATGGCCTGATTATGAACAAGTTTTTATTATTTAGTCGTACACTCATTAAAAAAGCAAAGTTGGCTGCAACAATAAAAGTATATTAAAGGCTGTTACTTTATCATTAAGCAACAAAAGGACGAATAACAACGCCTTCTTCACCTTTTACTTCTTCCATCACCACGTAGGTACGACTTTCACTCACATTGGGCAGCTTTAATAATATATCACCGAGTACGCCTCGGTATTCTGACATATCGTTAACCCGGGTTTTTAATAAAAAGTCGAAATTACCCGAAACCAAATGACATTCTATAATTTCTTCGTGTTTTCTAACAGCAGCACTGAACTCTTCAAACACGTCGGGCGATGTTTTGGTAATGGTTACTTCCACATACACAGAAAGCCCTTGACCAAGCTTGGCAGGATCAACCACTGCTTTATAGCCTAAAATATACCCTTCTCGCTCTAGCTTTTTCACTCGCTCTAGACAGGGCGTGGCGCTTAGGCCAACTCGTCGGGCCAGTTCAACATTTGACAGGCGGCCATCAAGTTGTAATTCGACTAAAATTTTGCGATCAATACGGTCTAATAAGTTATGCATGGCTTTTTAGTTTTTTATTCTAATAAAATTAATTTTACAGATACTAACACTATAAAGGACTTAAAAAAAGGTGAGACACACTACCCTAGCATGAATATAATAGTGGAAAATTTTTATCCCGTTCTAACAAGGCAAAATTATGATTATTGGTGTACCTAAAGAAATTAAAAACCACGAGTACCGTGTAGGTATGGTTCCTGCGAGTGTTCGCGAACTTGTAAATCACGGCCACCAAGTGATTGTTGAAACGAATGCTGGTATGGGCATTGGTTTTACAAATGATGATTATGTTCAAGCAGGCGCTGAAATTTTAGAAACAGCTGCTGACGTTTTTGCAAAAGCAGAAATGATCATCAAGGTAAAAGAGCCACAAGCTGTTGAGCGTGCAATGTTACGTGAAGACCAAATTCTTTTCACTTACCTTCACCTTGCACCGGATCTTCCACAAACTGAAGACCTTGTTAAAAGTAAAGCAATCTGTATTGCTTATGAAACAGTAACTGATGCACGCGGCGGTTTACCACTATTGGCACCAATGAGTGAAGTAGCGGGCCGTATGTCTATTCAAGCAGGTGCACAAGCGCTAGAAAAAGCAAACCACGGTCGTGGTATGTTACTAGGTGGTGTACCAGGTGTTGAGCCAGCTAAAGTTGTTGTTATTGGTGGCGGCATGGTTGGTCGTAGCGCTGCACAAATGGCGGTTGGCTTAGGTGCTGAGGTTGTTGTACTTGACCGTAACATCGACGTACTACGTGCACTAGACGCACAGTTTGGTAACAAAGTTAAAGCTATTTACTCAACAGCTGATGCGCTTGAAAAGCACGTATTAGAAGCTGACCTAGTAATTGGTGGCGTGCTTATCCCAGGTGCTGCTGCACCTAAACTAGTGACTGCTGAACACATTAAAGCAATGAAGCCAGGTGCTGCTATTGTTGATGTTGCGATTGACCAAGGTGGTTGTATTGCAACCTCTAAAGCAACTACGCACGCTGATCCTACTTTCATCGTTGATGAAGTTGTTCACTACTGTGTTGCTAACATGCCTGGTGCTGTTCCACGTACATCTACATTTGCACTTAATAATGCAACATTACCGTTCATCATTAACCTTGCAAACAAAGGTTACAAAAAAGCACTACTAGATGACGCTCACTTCTTAAAAGGCTTAAACGTAATTAAAGGCCAAGTAACATACAAAGAAGTAGCTGAAGCGTTCAACATGGAATATGTTGACCCACGCACTGCAGTAGAAAACGCGTAACTATTATTGTTACCGCTTATACCTAAGCCATAATTTAGGTATAAGCATTAAAAAAGCAGCTAATTAGCTGCTTTTTTTGTATCTAAATTTTAGGGTCTGTGGTCAACAGACCCAAGTGTTATATAAATCGTTTAATAATAAAATCGACTTTTACGCGCTTAGCTTGACCAAGTAGCTTTTTCACTGGCTGCGGGTAATCGCTCATGGTTTCTAAATCATCTGGACCGGTTAAACGACGACAATGCTTTAAAATTTCTTGGCGTTCATTATCAATGTCGCGCATGATAGATTGTTCAGGATCTTCTATCAGAATGCCATTTTCGATATCCAGCCCCCACGCGCGCGGATTTAGGTTATGCCCACTAAGTAAATGCACTTTACGGTCACAGCAAATCCCTTTTAGATGAAACGAGTTACTCTCGTGTTTCCAAAGGTATACGTTTAAGTTGCCATTATCTATGTGGCGTTTTTGCGATTTTACAAACTTATGTAAAATAGTTTCGTATAAATACGGTAACGCACCAATTTTACTAAATGGCTCGCTAGGTGGCAGGTAAAAATCGTTTGCAGTTTTATCGCCCACCACAATAGTGACTTGTTTACCTTGCTTTAATAGCCTGCGTAAAGAGCGCATTAATGGCGCCGGAAAATTAAAATACGGCGTGTATAACACCAGCTCTTGCTCGGTGGTATCAAATAACGCTTTAATTAAGCGATTAAGCTCATTATTACGACGGCCTAAACCTAAAAATAAACGAATGCCCATTGCATGAGTATTCAAGTTCTGCGCACTTTTATAGCTTGCCGATTTAAGCTCACGCATAAGTTGCTTTTGTTCAAGCTTAAAGTCAGCCATGCGTTTAAGCGGTCGTTGATCAATTCTTGGTACCGCTTCAGAGCTCAATAAAGTTGATTCGATAAAATCGACCACTGAGTCACATAATTCGCTTTGCGAGACTAAAAAGTAGCGATCGAGTCGGTATCGGTCGCTATATTGCAAATACACATTATTTAAACTGGCACCGCTGTAGAGCAATGTGTCGTCTATAACAAAGCCTTTTAAATGCAATACCCCAAACAGTTCTTTGGCTTTTACGGGAACACCATACACTTGAACGTTTGAATTAAACTTCTCTAAGCTGTCGCAATATAAGCTTGCATTGCCCTCTGACTTTTCTGCACCAATTAAACCACGCTGTGCGCGATGAAAATCAACCAGTACTTTAATTTCAAGCGAAGGGTTAGCTAACGATGCACTGTGTAGTGCGGCTAATATTTCACGACCCGCTTCATCATCTTGTAAGTAAAGTGTGGTGATATAAATTCGTTTTTTTGCGTTGGCAATTAAATCTAACAATTGCGTACGGTATTCTTGCGCATTGGTTAAGACGTTAACGTCTTTTGAAGTCAACCCAAATGCGGGTTTCTCTTGCCAAAATAACATAGTTGCCTATTCACTTAGGTCACATAATTAAGCAGTGACAAATCAAAATTAGTTAAAAGATAACAAAAAAAATCAGGCTGGTCATGAATTAACGTCGTTTTATTGGCTAACAGTCTATTTATTAGGCGGGGGCTGCCTTTAAAGCATTTACTAGTACACATTAATGAACAGCTTTGTAATTTGCGAAAAAAAATAATCTCATCTTTTATTTACTTCCTACTTGTTTTTCTTAGAATCGGGCGCATTAAAACCGTATTAAACGTTTAGGAAAAGATCATGACTGAAGCAAAACATTGTAAGTTACTTATTTTAGGTTCGGGCCCTGCAGGCTACACAGCCGCAGTTTACGCTGCACGTGCTAATTTAAACCCTGTTTTAATTACCGGTATTCAACAAGGTGGCCAGCTAACAACCACCACTGAAGTTGAAAACTGGCCTGGCGATGCACACGGTTTAACCGGCCCTGCATTAATGGATCGTATGAAAGAGCATGCAGAACGCTTTGAAACTGAAATTGTGTTCGACCACATCAACAAAGTTGACGTATCTAAGCGCCCTTTCACACTAACCGGTGACCAAGGTACTTACACATGTGATGCTTTAATTATTGCAACCGGTGCCTCTGCGAAATATTTAGGCTTAGAGTCTGAGACTAATTTCCAAGGCCGTGGTGTTTCTGCTTGTGCAACCTGTGACGGCTTTTTCTATAAAGGTCAAAAAGTAGCGGTTGTTGGTGGTGGTAACACAGCGGTTGAAGAAGCGTTATACCTATCTAACATTGCTGATGAAGTTCATGTTATTCACCGTCGTGACAGTTTCCGTAGTGAAAAAATTCTTGCTGACCGCCTTGCTGAAAAAGCTGCGAACGGTAATGTTGTAATGCACTACAACCGTACACTTGATGAAGTACTTGGTGACCAAATGGGTGTGACCGGCGTTCGCATTAAAGATGTGGCGTCAGATGCTACTGAAGAACTTGATTTAGCGGGTGTGTTTATTGCCATTGGCCATAAGCCAAACACCGATATGTTTGAAGGTCAGCTAGAAATGAAAGACGGCTACCTAGTGGTTGAATCTGGTCTAAACGGTAATGCAACCCAAACCAGTGTGCCAGGTGTATTTGCTGCTGGTGATGTATCTGACCATATTTACCGTCAAGCGATTACCTCTGCCGGTACTGGCTGTATGGCTGCACTTGATGCAGAACGCTTTTTAGATAATCTGTAATTTAGAATCTAAATTAAAAAAGGGCTGAATTTTCAGCCCTTTTTTATGCCCAAACATAACTGTACTCACACCAAAATTCATTGTACTTATAATTGAAATTAGTTTTATTTATACAATTAATGGCTTAGGTGCGATAGGATCTAAGGGTGAGCAACAAATACCGTCAAATTATATAAGTAAAACTAGCTATAATTATCGTCAGGAATAAAAGCTTTATTCATTTAGGCATTACTAGAAACTGTAAAATCAGTTAAAATGCTTAACTTCATATCAAGTAAATTACCGAGAGTTTTCTATGAGTTTGTATACAAAATATATGGAAGAAATCCAAACCCGTAAAACGGAGCTTGGATTAAGCCCACAACCAATCGATAGCGCTGAACTAGTATCAGAAATAATTAATCAAATTAAAGATACTAATAACGAGCATCGTAAAGATTCACTGCATTTCTTTATTTTTAATACTTTACCTGGAACAACCAGTGCTGCGGGCGTTAAAGCACAGTTTCTAAAAGAAATCATTTTAGGTGAAGAGCACGTTGCAGAGATCACTCCAGAATTTGCATTCGAACTACTTTCACACATGAAAGGCGGCCCATCGATTGAAATGCTAATTGATTTAGCCTTTGCTGATGACGCAAAAATCGCAGCACAAGCTGCAGAAGTACTGAAAACTCAGGTATTCTTATACGATGCAGATATGGAGCGCATAAAAGCGGCCTACGAAGCAGGTAACCCAATTGCTAAAGAATTACTAGAGAGCTTCTCAAAAGCTGAATTCTTTACAAAATTACCTGACATCGAAGAAAAAATCGAAGTAGTAACTTACATTGCTGGTGAAGGCGACATCTCAACTGATTTACTGTCTCCAGGTAACCAAGCACACTCACGTGCTGACCGTGAATTACACGGTAAATGTATGATCACTGAAGAAGCACAACAAGAAATCGTTGCCCTTCAAAAGAAACACCCTAACGCTAAAGTAATGCTTATTGCTGAAAAAGGCACCATGGGCGTTGGTTCATCTCGTATGTCTGGTGTGAATAACGTAGCACTTTGGGCTGGTAAACAAGCAAGCCCATACGTTCCTTTCATCAACATTGCACCTGTTGTTGCAGGTACAAATGGTATTGCGCCAATCTTCTTAACAACGGTTGATGTAACTGGCGGTATTGGTCTTGACCTTAAAAACTGGGTTAAGAAAGTAGATGCAGACGGCAATACAGTAACTGATGCAAACGGTGACGCAGTGCTTGAAGAAGCTTACTCTGTTGCTACTGGTACTGTATTAACAATCAATACTAAAGAGAAGAAGCTTTATAACGGTGATAAAGAACTTGTTGATATTTCATCAGCGTTCACACCGCAAAAAGTTGAATTCATGAGAGCCGGTGGTTCTTACGCCGTTGTATTTGGTAAGAAACTACAAACGTTTGCTGCTGAAACTCTTGGCATTGAAACGCCGCTTGTTTACGCACCTTCAAAAGAAATTTCACACGAAGGTCAAGGCTTAACAGCGGTTGAAAAAATCTTTAACCGTAATGCGGTAGGTGTACTATCAGATACGCCACTTCACGCAGGCTCAAACGTTCGCGTTAAAGTGAACATCGTTGGTTCGCAAGATACAACCGGTCCAATGACAGCACAAGAACTAGAAGCAATGGCTGCTTCAACGATTTCACCTCTTGTTGATGGTGCCTACCAGTCTGGTTGTCATACAGCATCAGTATGGGATAGCAAAGCACAAGCAAACATTCCTAAACTAATGGCGTTTATGAATAAGTTTGGTTTGATCACTGCACGTGACCCGAAAGGCGTTTACCATGCAATGACTGACGTTATTCACAAAGTATTGAACGACATTACAATTGATGATCGCGCTATCATCATTGGTGGTGACTCGCATACACGTATGTCTAAAGGCGTTGCCTTTGGTGCCGACTCAGGTACTGTTGCTGTTGCACTTGCAACGGGTGAATCAGCGATGCCAATTCCTGATTCAGTTAAAGTGACGTTTAAAGGCAAAATGGCTAAGCACATGGATTTCCGCGACGTTGTACATGCAACGCAAGCGCAAATGCTTAAGCAATTTGGCGGCGAAAACGTGTTCCAAGGCCGTATCATTGAAGTTCACATTGGTACCCTAATGGCTGACCAAGCGTTTACTTTCACTGACTGGACTGCAGAAATGAAAGCGAAAGCGTCAATCTGTATTTCAAATGATGAAACGTTAATTAAGTCAATTGAACTTGCTAAGTCACGTATCCAAATCATGATCAACAAAGGTATGGAAAACGAAGCACAAACGCTACAAGGTCTAATCGATTTAGCCGACAAGCGTATTGCAGGTATTCAATCTGGTGAAGAGCCAGCACTTTCTCCAGACGACAACGCTAAATACCACGCAGAAGTTGTGGTTGATTTGGACCAAATCGTTGAGCCAATGATTGCCGATCCAGACGTAAATAACGATGATGTTTCTAAGCGTTATACTCACGATGTGATCCGCCCTGTTTCTTTTTACAACGACAAGCCTGTTGATTTAGGTTTTGTTGGTTCGTGTATGGTTCACAAAGGCGATATGAAAATTATTGCTCACATGCTACGTAACCTTGAGAAGAAAAACGGTTCTATCTCATTCAAAGCGCCATTAGTTGTTGCGCCACCAACATACAACATTGTTGATGAGCTTAAAGCTGAAGGCGATTGGGATATTCTTGCTAAATACGCAGGTTTTGAATTTGACGATGCAAAACCAAAAACGGCTGCACGTACTAAGTATGAAAATATCTTATACCTAGAACGTCCTGGTTGTAACTTATGTATGGGTAACCAAGAAAAAGCAGAACCTGGTGATACTGTTATCGCAACATCAACACGTCTTTTCCAAGGCCGTGTAGTAGCCGATACATCTGAGAAAAAAGGTGAGTCACTTCTAGGTTCTACGCCAGTTGTAGTTCTATCTTCTGTTCTTGGTCGTTTCCCGACTATCGAAGAGTACAAGTCTGCGGTTGAAGGTATTGACCTTACATCGTTTACACCTGTTGAAGAAGCAATGACAACTAAGTTCAACGCTGGACAAGCAGTACCAGTAAAAGTGGTTAGCTAATTCTATTAGTTAGCACTTTTTAAGCTAATAATTAAAGCGCGTTTTAAACGCGCTTTTTTTTTGGCTAAAATTTACCTCACAGGAATGTAAGCCCTGCTCAACCCTATGGACAACCCAATAATTTGTGGTTTGTGATTTTAAAGCAACAGGTTACACTTTATCTTGACCATGCAGTTATTCAATCGGTGTTATGACTAAACAACTCTATCAACTCGCTACGAGCCATTTTGCTTTTCCTGATCCCAGCCATGCATTAGATGATCCAGATGGTTTACTTGCCATTGGTGGATGCTTATCGGTAACGCGATTAAAAAATGCCTATTTATCTGGTATTTTTCCGTGGTTTAGTGAACAAGAGCCAATTATGTGGTGGTCACCCAGTGAGCGCGGTATTGTTGAGCTTAATGACTTTCATGTTAGTAAAAGCTTACGAAAACATTTAAAAAAGCACCCGGTCACCGTAACCATTAATCATGCCTTTGAAGAAGTGATAGAAGCGTGCCGCGATCAACGTCTTGATACCGATGGCACTTGGATCACCCCGCAAATGCAACAGGCGTACATAAAAGCGCATTACAATGGCTTAGCTCATAGTTTAGAGGTATGGCGTGAGGGAGAGCTTGTAGGCGGCTTATATGGGATTATGCAAACTGGCGTTTTTTGTGGTGAATCAATGTTTCATCATCAAACAAATTGCTCCAAACTGGCGATGTGGGCGCTGGTTAATTGGCTTAAGCGCCATAATGCGCATTTTATTGATTGCCAATTAGAAAATCCTTATTTAATGTCGTTAGGTGCCAGCGTGATTCCACGTGAAGAATTTTTAACTAAACTTAATAAAGCACAGTGTTACACCCCAGCTGCCAGTATGTGGCAGCCACAGGAGCTAATCGCGATATATGAATGAACAACTTCCGGCTCGTATAGGCCTAAGCCAACCGTTTGAATGCAGTTATTTACCTGATCGCCAAGAACAACTGCTGGTGATACTCGACCCAAGTTGTTACAGCAGCAACAAGTTTGAATCATTATTAGGATTAGGCTTTCGTCGCAGCGGTAACCAAATTTATCGCCCGCACTGCCCTATTTGCAGCGCATGTAGTTCTGTGCGCGTTTTAGCTGATGAGTTTATGCCGACAAAATCGCAAAAACGTAAACTTAACAAAGCAAAAAACCGCTTTGAGGTAAAATATTCACAGGTTGAACGCGAACAATACTACCCACTTTACAGTAAATACATTAGTTTACGTCATCAAGACGGTTCTATGTATCCACCTGATAAATCACAATTTCAAAGTTTTTTGTTTTGTAGCTGGTTAACCATCACCTTTATAGAGCTTTGGGATCAAGAAAACTTAGTAGCCGTTGCTGTAACTGATTGTATGGACAACGCTATTTCCGCTATTTATACATTTTTTGACCCTGACTACGAACACTTCAGTTTAGGGACTGTAATGATATTACAGCAGCTTAAATTTGCTAAACAGCAACACAAACAGTTTGTTTATTTAGGCTATCAAATAGATGAATGCGACAAAATGAAGTATAAAACCCAGTTTTTACCTGCCCAAAAACAGCTCAATGACCAGTGGGTGGCTATTTAATTTACAAAAATAGCCCCTGCGCCTTTACTTATTGGCGTATTTTGGGCAAAATCTGCAGCGTTTAACTATTAAAGAGGTGTTACGCTAAACATGGCGAAAGAAGACGTAATCGAAATGCAAGGGACAGTCCTTGATACTTTACCAAATACAATGTTCCGAGTTGAGCTAGAAAATGGTCACGTAGTTGTGGCTCATATTTCAGGTAAAATGCGCAAAAACTATATCCGTATTTTAACCGGCGATAAAGTAACGGTAGAAATGACTCCTTACGATTTATCGAAAGGTCGTATCGTATTCCGTGCTCGCTAAGTAAGTGCGTAAACGAGATTTAGTTTTTGGCTAGTGAAAACTAGCTTTAAGCGTTTATTAAATGTAATTAATGGTAGTAGCCAGTAATTACATTTAATAAACAAAAAACCCAGCCTTTGCTGGGTTTTTTGTTGCCTATTTCTTTGGCAAATAAAAAAGCCTGCATAAAGCAGGCTTTTTAAATTGCTAACTTTTTTAGGTTAGGCTGGCGTTAAGTCACTCTCGTAATCAAAACGCAGTTTTTTATCTTTAACCGATACTTTTACCGTACCGCCAGAAATTAGCTCACCAAACAGTATTTCGTTAGCCAATTGCTTTTTAAGATCTTCTTGGATAACACGCGCCATAGGACGCGCGCCCATTGCTTTGTCATAGCCTTTATCAGCCAACCACTCACGAGCTTTAGAAGTAAGCTCAAGGTTAACTGACTTCTTATCCAGTTGCGCTTGTAACTCAACAACAAATTTATCAACCACTTGCAAAATAACCTCTTTTTCGAGGTGATTAAACCAAATAATGTTATCTAAGCGGTTTCTAAATTCAGGTGAAAATACTTTGTTAATTTCACCCATTGCATCGTGTGTGTGATCTTGCTCACTAAAACCAATCGACTTACGCGTGGTTTCTTGTACGCCGGCATTGGTGGTCATCACTACTACTACGTTTCTAAAGTCAGCTTTTCGGCCGTTATTATCTGTTAGCGTACCGTGATCCATAACTTGTAATAAAATGTTGTAGATATCAGGATGCGCTTTTTCAATTTCATCCAGCAATACCACTGCATGTGGGTTTTTGATCACCGCTTCTGTTAATAAGCCGCCTTGTTCAAAACCTACATAACCCGGAGGAGCACCGATTAAACGGCTCACCGCATGGCGCTCAACGTATTCAGACATATCAAAACGAATAAACTCAACACCCATGCATTTAGCTAATTGCTTGGTAACCTCTGTTTTACCTACCCCTGTTGGGCCTGCAAATAAAAACGAACCAACCGGTTTGTTCTCGTTTGCTAAACCTGAGCGCGATAAGCGAATAGCAGAAGTTAATGCATCAATGGATTGATCTTGTCCAAACACCAACATTTTTAAATTACGGTCTAAGTTTTTCAGCGTTTCTTTATCAGACGACGACACATTTTGAGGCGGAATACGCGCCATTTTAGACACAATCATCTCAATATCAGATACACCAATGGTTTTTTTACGCTTGGACGTAGGCAGTAGCCGTTGGCTTGCGCCTGCTTCATCAATAACGTCAATCGCTTTATCAGGTAAGTGACGCTCATTAATATACTTGGCACTTAGCTCAGCGGCTGCTTTTAACGCTTTTTGCGTATAACGAATACCATGGTGTGCTTCGTAACGATCTTTTAAGCCGTTAAGAATTTTAGTGGTATCTTCAACACTAGGTTCAAGCACATCAATTTTTTGAAAACGACGAACTAGGGCGCGATCTTTTTCAAAAATATTCTTGTACTCACCGTAAGTGGTAGAACCCATACAACGTAATTGCCCACTTGAGAGTAACGGCTTAATTAAGTTTGAGGCATCCATTACCCCACCTGAGGCAGCACCTGCACCAATAATGGTGTGAATTTCATCAATAAATAAAATTGAACCTGGTTTTGCTTGTAACTCTTTTAATAAACTTTTAAAGCGTTTTTCAAAATCGCCTCGGTATTTGGTACCGGCAAGTAACGCGCCCATATCTAAAGAGTACACAACCGCATCTGCAATGACTTCAGGCACTTGTTCGTTAACAATACGATAGGCTAAGCCCTCGGCAATGGCAGTTTTACCTACGCCGGCTTCACCAACCAGTAATGGGTTATTCTTTTTACGACGACACAGCACTTGCACTGTGCGCTCTACTTCACTGTCACGGCCAACAAGCGGGTCAATATTACCCTCTTTAGCGTGTATATTAAGGTTAGTTGTAAAGCTGTCGAGCTTACTCGCTTCTTCGCTTGCTACTTCTTGCACCTCTTCATGAATATCGTCGGTATCATCGCCTAATTCGTCGTCACCTTTGGCAATCCCATGAGAAATAAAGTTAACAATATCAAGTCGAGAAATATCGTTCTTTTTAAGTAAGTACACGGCTTGGCTTTCTTGCTCAGAAAAAATAGCGACCAGCACATTAACGCCTGTCACTTCATTTTTGCCAGAAGATTGCACATGAAATACAGCGCGCTGTAATACTCGCTGAAAACCAAGTGTTGGTTGAGTTTCGCGCTCTTCTTCTAAATCAGGAATAACCGGTGTGGTTTCATCAATAAATTCAAGTAACTCTGTTTTTAATCCAGAAACGTCAACACCACACGCATTAAGCGCTTCTCCAGCTGATGGGTTGTCGAGTAGAGCTAATAAAAGGTGCTCTACGGTCATAAACTCATGACGACGTGTACGCGCTTCACGAAACGCAGTGTTCAAAGTTAGTTCTAAGTCTTTATTTAGCATTGGCAACCCCTTACAGAGATAATAATTTTATACCGCACTTCAAAGATGAAAGTTCACCTTTGTGGTATTTATTCCTGCTCACAACTACATAGCAGTGGATGCTCGTTATCCCTTGAGTAGCGGTTAACTTGCTCAGCCTTAGTATGTGCTACGTCGGCGCTGTAAACACCACATATGCCCTTACCTTGCTGATGTATTTGCAGCATCACATCAGTTGCTCTATCGCTATCCATATTAAAAAACGTCATTAAGATCTCTATTACAAAATCCATCGGCGTGTAATCATCGTTGTTTAACACAACTTTATATTTTCGCGGTGGCTGCAACTTTTGCTTTTCACTATCGCGAACGGTGTCGATAACACCAGAATCTTTCATACCACTCATAATTAAATATAGTCTTGTCTTTGTAACTCAAGCAAACTTGAATAAAAAAATAAATAAAATGTTAAAAAATAACCTAAAACACTTGACTGGTTGCTTAAATAAACTACAGTCAAATGGTGATTGATTAAACCTTAGTCAGTCTAGCAAACAATACAGTTTAGGATAACTAAATTAGTCAACTTATAGAAGGATGTAGAAGTATGGCTTGTGGTAAAGTCAAATGGTTCAACAACGCCAAAGGTTTTGGTTTCATCGTAGAAGACGGTTGCGAGAACGACATTTTTGCTCATTACTCCACTATTGTAATGGACGGATACAAGACGCTTAAAGCTGGTCAAGATGTTACCTTCGAATTACAACAGGGCCCTAAAGGTCTACACGCTACTAATATAGCCCCTAACGGCGATATTATAGAGTGATTGTAAATATGAGACTAAAGCGAGCGACCTGTTTAGATCCTCGCTTAATCCCCTAAATATCCCTAACCACTTACATATAAATTGCTTCATTGTTTGTTAATTCAACCCTGCTCCTTGATTTTATTTTATCTACCCCAATAATTTCAGTATTAGATGTTTAACTGCTGGCGTTTGGCGCGTAATCCTAGCCCTTTTTAGCCAAGCTTGTTACACTCTTTATCCTGTAAAACGTAATTACTTTAGCCTAATGGCTAGTTTTTAATTACATAAATTTCAGTTATAAAAGACACTAGTCCGTCAGGTGTGATTATTCTTACCTTGTTTAGGTTATACGAGTACCAACACCTAACAGACTACTCATTGCATATACTAATGCTTTATTTATAAGGTATTAAGCGATGATTTCTTTGCATTGTTGAATTTGGCCAATGCGGCCTACTATCTAGGAATGATGATGACATCAAAAATTATCTATACAAAAACGGACGAAGCTCCGGCACTAGCAACTTATTCGTTGTTACCTATTATCCAAGCGTACACAAATGCGGCAGGTGTTGAAGTTGAAACACGCGACATCTCATTAGCTGGTCGTGTAATTGCGAGCTTCCCGGATTACCTAACAGAAGAACAACGCATTGGTGATGCACTTGCAGAGCTTGGCGAAATGGCAAAAACACCAGAAGCTAACATCATTAAATTACCGAACATTAGTGCATCAGTTCCGCAACTTCGCGCTGTAATTAAAGAGCTTCAAGAAAAAGGTTATGCACTTCCAGAATACCCTGTAGAACCTAAAAACGATGAAGAAAAAGCCATTCAAGCAGCATACGATAAAATTAAAGGCAGCGCAGTAAACCCTGTTCTTCGTGAAGGTAACTCTGACCGTCGCGCACCAGGTTCAGTGAAAGAGTATGCACGTAATAACCCGCATTCAATGGGCGCGTGGAGCAAAGATTCACAATCATACGTTGCAAGCATGGAAGAAGGTGACTTCTTTGGTTCTGAGCAATCAGTAACTGTTGATGAAGCAACGGATGTTCGTATTGAACACGTAGCGGCTAATGGCGATATCACTGTACTTAAGCAAAGCACGCCATTACTTGCTGGTGAAGTAATTGATGCATCACGTATTAGCGCTGCAAAATTACAAGCATTCCTAGAAGCTGAAATTAATGCAGCGAAAGAAAAAGGCGTGTTATTTTCGCTTCACATGAAAGCAACCATGATGAAAGTATCTGATCCAATCATCTTTGGTCACGCTGTAAAAGTATTCTACAAAGACGTTTTTGCAAAACACGGTGCACTTTTTGAAGAGCTAGGTGTTGATGTAAACAACGGTTTAGGCGATGTGTACTCTAAAATTCAAACATTAGATGACGCTAAGCGCGAAGAAATTGAAGCAGATATTCAAGCTGTTTATGCTAACCGCCCTGCTATCGCAATGGTTGATTCTCATCGTGGCATTACAAACTTACACGTACCAAGTGATGTGATCATCGATGCTTCTATGCCTGCTGCAATTCGCTCAAGCGGTCAAATGTGGAATAAAGACGATAAATTACAAGACACAAGCTTTGTAATTCCAGATCGTTGTTACTCTGGCGTTTACCAAGCAACCATTGATTTTTGTAAAGAGCACGGTGCTTTTGATCCTACGACTATGGGTAGCGTACCAAACGTTGGCCTTATGGCTCAAAAAGCGGAAGAGTACGGCTCACATGACAAAACATTTGAAGCAAAAGCTGACGGTACTATTCGTGTTGTTGACACAAATGGCAATACGTTACTTGAGCACAGTGTTGAGCAAGGCGATATCTGGCGCATGTGTCAGGTTAAAGATGCACCAATTCAAGATTGGGTTAAACTTGCAGTAAACCGCGCTCGCGCAACTGGTAATCCGGCTATTTTCTGGTTAGATGCAGAACGTGCACACGATGCTGAGCTAATCAAAAAAGTGAATAAATACCTGCCAGATCACGACACTGCTGGCCTAGATATTCAAATTTTATCGCCAATGGATGCAACCTTATTCTCACTAGCACGCATCAAAGAAGGTAAAGATACGATTTCTGTAACAGGTAACGTATTACGTGATTACCTAACAGATTTATTCCCAATTTTAGAATTGGGCACTAGTGCTAAAATGCTTTCAATTGTGCCACTAATGAATGGCGGTGGTCTATTTGAAACAGGTGCGGGTGGTTCTGCTCCTAAGCACGTTCAACAGTTTGAAAAAGAAAACCACTTACGTTGGGATTCTTTAGGTGAGTTCTTAGCACTTGCTGCGTCACTTGAACACCTAAGCACGACAACAGGTAACAACAAGGCACAAGTACTTGCTGATACGCTTGATAAAGCAACGGGTACATTCTTAGCTGAAAACAAGTCGCCTTCACGTAAAGTAAAAGAAATTGATAACCGTGGTTCTCATTTCTTCTTATCTTTATTCTGGGCTCAAGAACTTGCTAAGCAAAATGAAGATAGCGAGCTTAAAGCGCAATTTACACAAATTGCTAGCGACCTTGAAACCAACAAAGAGCAAATTGTTAGCGAGCTAAACGATGCACAGGGTCCTGCAATGAACATTGGCGGATACTTCCAGCCAAATGATGATGCAGCCTTCAAAGCAATGCGTCCGAGCACAACATTTAACGAGATTTTATCTAAACTAGTATAAATCAGTTAAATGAATGAAAAGGCGCTCATAGAGCGCCTTTTTTGTGCTTAGGCGAAAGGTGTTCGTAAAAAAGGCCGCTAATGCGGCCTTTTAAATTCAACTTTAAAAGTTTATTTTGTGTACGCGCGTGGCATGTTCGACTCTGTTGTATAGCGCTCACGCAGTTTATCTTGGCGAGATTCAGTACTAACCTCAACCCCATTAATAAACATTTTATTCACGTGGCTGCTCAGCTCAAACGGGTCGTTACTCCACATAACAACATCAGCGGCTTTACCTACTTCTAGGCTACCGGCATTAATACCAAATACATCAGCCACATTCGAAGTCATGGCCTTTAATGCGCCTTGTTGGCTCATACCGTAAGACACTGCGTTACCGGCATCGTAGCGAAGCTGGTAAACATTGTGGCTGGCATCGCCACCCACAGTTAATAGCACTTTAACACCGGCTTTTTCTAGTATGCCGGCATTATTTAAGCTTGCATGCAATGAATCGAAGCTGCCTGGTAAATTATCCATTGCACTAATGATCACAGGAATGCCTGCTTTAGCGATGCGATCTTTAACTACAACGGCATCTTGAGCGCCATTAAGGACAATGTTTACGCCAAACTGCTGTTTCACTTTTATTAGTTCAACAATATCAGCCGAACGCGACACACTAATTAGTAATGGCATATCGCCTTTTAGTACTTTAGCCATTATGGTGTCTTCAGCACTTGGCTTAGCGTCATCTTTTTTAGCTTCTTTGCTTGCTTTAGTTTGATGCTCATCTAACTTATTGATAAGTGTTTGCAAGGTAAATGCACGAGAGCCTTTGCTGCGTTCACCCAAATGAACCACTAATGCTGCTTGCTTTTTATTTACGCTTTCGAAGCTACCACTTAAATCAACAACACTTGCAAGGCCTGCAAATATGCTGTCACCACCGTAAGGGGTGATCAAATCGCGAGTAATACCGCCTTTACGTGCATAAGGTATTAAGCTTGAACGAGGATTAAATGCCAAGCTTGCATCAAAATCGATACCCGCTTTGTCTTCTCCTGCATCGCGAGAACCGGCAACCGCACCTACTTCAACTAAGCCAAGCTGGTTTACACTGGCTATAAAACCTGGGGTCACTATTTGACCTTGAGCATCAATAACTTTGTCAACTTTAAAATCGCTAGGGTTAATGGCAGTGATTTTGCCATCATTCATAACTATGCTAGCTCCTTCTAATACACCTTGATCTGAAGATGTATGCAAAGTTGCATTAATAATTGCCAGTGACTCTGCGCTCACGGTACCCGATGCTAATAGCCCTGCAGCAACCAGAGAAAGCGAAAACGAACGTGATAATTTTTTCATTCTGGGTGCTCCTTATTGTTGACCTAACATAAAATCACTTTGTGCTTGGAATGCGCTATCGTTTCTATCGTAAACTTTTGCACCATCAACAAACACTTGCTCTGCTTTTGCATAAACACTAAACGGGCTTTGATTCCAAATAACAACATCAGCTTGTTTGCCTGCTTCAAGTGAGCCTGTTTTATCTTCAATACCTAAAGATTTAGCGGCATTAGCTGTGATCCACTTAATTGCATGCTGCTCAGAAATATCAAACCCATTTTGGTTTGCACTGAACATAACTTTCGCTGCTTCTTGGTTTAAGCGTTGAATCGTCGTGTCAGAATCTGAGTGCACAACAGCACATGAGTTTTTAACGGCATCAACAATTGCTACGTTCTCTTGCACCATATCGTAGGCTTCCATTTTAAAGCCCCACCAGTCTGGCCAAAGTGCAGCACACGAGCCGTTTTCAGCCAGTAAATCAGCAATTTTGTATGCTTCAATACCGTGATGGAATGTGCCCGCATGATAATTAAACTCTTTTGAAAGGTCGATCATCATCGCCATTTCTTCTGCTTTGTAGCAGTGATTATGAATACGAACGTCACCTTCTAAAACACCGCGCAATGTATCGTATTTAATATCTCGGTGTGGAGCTTCTGGGTTTTTACCCGCAGCGTAATCAGCATCGTACTTATCCCACTCACGCTTATATTCTTGAGCGCCAATCCATGCTGTGCGATAACCTGCCATATTACCCATACGTGTCATCGGTAATACACCTTTTCGACCGTAAACACGTTTAGGATTTTCACCACAGGCCATTTTTAAACCGTATGGCGCATCAGGAAATTTCATTCCTTGCATGGTATGAGCCGGTACATTTTTAAGTGTAACGCCACGTCCACCAAATAGATTAGCTGAACCTGGTAAAATTTGTAATGACGTAATACCGCCTTCACGTGCGCGATTAAAACCTGGATCTTGTGGCCAAATTGAATGCTCAACCCATACTTCTGCCGTATTAGGGCTGGTCATTTCGTTACCATCTTGATGAGACTCAACCGATGGATTTGGATAAGCACCTAAATGTGAATGAACGTCAATAATGCCTGGTGTTACCCATTTACCTTGCGCGTCAATAGTGGTGTCTGCATTAGCAGTTAAATCTTTACCAACTTGCTGCACTTTACCGTCAACAATCAGTACGTCAGCTTCATCTAAACGCTCACCCGTACCTGTTAATACCGTTGCATTAGTGATCAAGGTGCTTGATGTCGCTACTGGCTGATAAGTACTTGGGTATGGGTTTTTATTAATGGTTACTTTTGGATCTTGTGGGCCGCTTTCTTGGCAACCAACAAGTGCTGCTGCTAAACCAACAGCTAACAATGAGGGAGCAAATTTTTGCATGTTTTTAGGTTCTCCTGTTTTTTTACTACTTTAGCGAAAGCAAACACATAAAGCTAAAAAAACAGGTGAAAAGGCGGTTATTTAAGGTGAGTTTCTGTAATTATTTTTTTATATAATTGTTATAAAGCTTATCCAGTGCTCCTTCGGTGGTGAGCGATGGATCTTTACTTATAAAGTGTTTAACCGTTCGGGTTACAAAATCTGAGTTTTGCTTATATAATTTTGAAAAATCTTTAATCAATGTATTACCATCTTTTGCGGCTGTGACTTTATCATGGCGATGTCTGTATTGGCTCAATGCCTTATTAAAATCACCTTGATAGTCTTCCACTAAAATTTTATAAAAATCACTTTTTTGTACCTTTAAAACATTAATGCAATAATTAAGCGCTTCTTTAAAGTCGGTAAATACAGTGCCTTCTACATCAAACTCTTTGGTTTTTTCACGCACTGTGACACGTGCTTCTTCAGTAGCATAACTAAACCCCGTAAAAGCAAGTCGCTCAGCCGCTTCTTTACCGAGTTTCATACCCGCTTGAATACTATGAGCAAATTCATCACTCATGTCAGCGAGCTCGTTTTCTTCCCACATGTTATAAACGCGCAAAGGCTTTGCATACTTATTAGATAACTTCTTTTTAAGTTTGCTAAATCGCTCATCAATGGTCATTAATCGCTCATTGTGAAGTAATGCATGGCATTCATAACAAGCTGCAATGGCAACAAAGTCAGCTTCTTCACCTAGATCAATAATACTTTGTAGCATATGCAATGGCGGGCAATGATCGCGCTCTGTTGCCTCACAGCCGCAATAAAAACATTGGTTAAAATGCTGTTGCTCACATGCATAAGCTTGCTGGTAGTAACTTGCTAACGTTTTATTCACAATTGCGCTCCAAAAATATAAAATGCCACAAATTTAGGGCGCGATAATAACAGCCTGAAAAAATATTTCAGTAGGAAAACGCTAAAGTGTGTCAAAAATAAATTATTTATGAACAACTTTTCATACACCTACAAAATTGCACGATTTATATACACATCTTCTTACAGCTTACCCCATTCAGTTAACAACATTTCGGCTACATTAAGCAATACTTAAGTTGCATATAAACAAAGAGGCAAATACTATGATTTCTTTCAAAGCAACTCTATATTCAACTGTATTATTGGGCGCAGCAACATTAACAGCTCCTGTAATGGCGGCCACTTTTGTTGCCGCTGATTCATCACCCGGTACCCAAGCTTGCATGGCCGTTGCATCTAACAAAAGACTGACACTGCTCAGAACAATGAAAGATCTACGTATAGATAAACATGTAATTAGCAAAAAATTACTCTGTAATGATTTATCAGTGGGTGACTTTGTAACGCTGTATGATTTAAATAAATCAGCACAATTTTTAAATATTGAAGCATCTACTAGTACGTCAATAAGAGATTTAGCAAAAGTAAATAAACCGCTTGTAGTTATTATGGCGGGATCTAAATAACCTGAGTTCTAATTAAAAAATCGTGAGTTTTAAATGCGTTTAATTTACTCGAGTCAAACACGTTAGGCAGGGCTTAGTACCTGCTTAACGTGTATTTATTATTAAATAAGCGCTGCCAACAAACCAAATAAGCCACCAAATACCCCACCCCACACAACGAGCCAGCCTAAGTGCTCGCGGATCATGGTTTGAATTATTTCTTTTACCATTTTAGGGGTGAGTTCATCTAAGCGTTCATCCACTAACTTAAGCACTGTATTATGTAGGTTTTGCGCGTTATTCCCTTGGGTTAACATATCGCTTAATAGCGTTTTAAAATCGTCGGTGTCGCTTATTTGCACCAGCGATGATTGCATTTTTTCAATAAACTTTTCTCGCATTGGCTCAACGGCTTCAGTGCCGCCAAACATTGCAAGCATGCTACCAAATTGTGATTGCTCAATAACCACTAACAAATTATCGAATGCAGGGTTTAAATCTACTTTATAAATTACCGATTCAAAATCAATCGTTGGCTGTGCCTTACTTAGAAGCTTGTCTATTTTATGCTCAGAAAAGAACTCCGTAAGTATTAAATTTCTTATAGCCACTTTAAAGCTTTCAAACTTAAGCGCAATTACACCTGATCCATATAAAAACGGTACTTTTTCAAACAGCATATGAATAGCGAGTAAATTTGTAACCGCACCAGAGAGTGCAAATAAACCCACTGAAAGTACAATGGCTTGATCAAATACAAAACCAATAACAACACAACACGCTGCTAATAAGTTAGTGATAAAACTTTTATTCATTTTTATTCCATTTCAGTGATTTGTATCAGAAATTGATAGTCTTAATTTTACACCGATTAATTTGTTTATTTAATCCCTTTTTGCCATAGTTTATTTATAGGTTTAAAAGGTGACTATTGTTATGTGGAAAACAATCAATCAACAGATCAGCCAAGCTATCCATTACGATTTTAAACACACCCATAAACGTCAGTTGCAAAATACATCCACCGATAAGTTGTTTCACTTAAGCGATGGCAAGCACAATTACTTAGTTAAAATTACGCAAAAACATGAACTAGAACGCTTTGAGGCTCAAGCTCAAGGTTTAAAACAGCTTACTCAAAACAGTGTATTTATGGTGCCAGACTGCATTACAACTGGGGCCAATATAGAATTCGCCTTTATTGTATTAGAGTGGCTTGCACTTGACGAGCTTCCCCATACCCATTGGTCAGCTATGGGGGAGCATCTTGCTATGTTACATCAAAAACACCAGCAAGCGATGTTTGGTTTTGACACCGACAATTATTTAAGCTCAACACCTCAACCTAATCAGTGGCATAAAAAATGGGATGTATTTTTTGCAGAAGAACGTATTGGTTGGCAATTACAGCTATTAGCTGAAAAAGGCATTGTACTTGCAGACCCCGAGCAACTGATAAATTTAGTAAAAGAGCAACTGCATAATCATCATGTTTTACCCTCACTATTACATGGCGATTTTTGGCGCGGTAATATGGGCTTTGTAAACAACATTCCGACCTTATTTGACCCTGCCTGCTATTACGGAGATCGGGAGGTCGATATTGCTATGAGTGAGCTTTATGCCCCCCTCCCTGAAGAGTTTTATAGTACCTACAATCACCAATACCCTTTAGCTCAGGGTTATGAACAACGTAAGCTTGTTTACCAGCTTTACCCTATTTTAAACAACGCCAACATTTATGCGGGGCATTATCTAAATCAGGCTAAAGACCACGTTGATAAACTAATTAAACTAAAATAAATGTAGTAAACAAAATATAAGCACTATAGTTATTATTAGCTCGTTGTGTGTTACCCACGTAAAAAAACTTAGTTTTTATGAGGTGTTATTATGAAAGACTTTTTATCACAACGTATCGCCTGCCCACATTGTGGACACCATATTCATTTAGATCTCGATGCCAGTATGGGCGACCAAGACTACTATGAAGAATGCAGTGCCTGTTGTAACCTTATACACTTGAACATGCATATAGATTATGCACGTAATAAGTTAGAGTTACATGTGGACAGCGATGACGAACAAATATTTTAACTATGTTGGCGCATGTAGTTTTCAACGGTGTTTATAATTGTGTAGGTTTGCTGGTCGACTTCAATATTGAACTCATCACCCACAACGGCTTCACCTAAATTAGTTATATCGAGTGTTTCTGGTATTAAATGCAACCAAAAGCCAAATTCATCAATATTACCCACCGTTAAACTTGCACCATTAACAGATACAAATCCTTTGTATAGCACATATTTTTGCCATTTTTGTGGTAGGCTGAGCTGTATTTTATAGTTGTTTTCTAACTTCACTATTTGCGCAATTTTTGCGGTGCAATGAATATGTCCAGATACAATGTGCCCACCCAACTCAGTACCAAATGACACTGAACGCTCGTAATTAACTAAACTACCCAATTCCAGTTGCCCAAGATTAGTTAGCTGCAGGGTTTCGTCAATAACATCAAAATGCACTTGAGCAACCACATCGTGATTACTTAGCTCTACTTTTACCACAGTCAAACAGCAACCATTTATAGCGATGCTGGCACCTAAGTCTAAATGCTTCACGTATTGCTCATTAACAGAAACTACCAAACGTAATACGCCCTGTGCATGGGTTTTAGAAACTACCGTTGCTTGAGTTTGAATAATACCGGTAAACATAAAAATCGCTTCTATTTCTAACAAAGTGCTAGTTTAACGTATCAAAAGACAAAATCATTCACTTAATAGCACTTATTCATGGTTATTTTCACCACCAAGATGAATTAAATACAAACACCGACCACCAGCATAGCTTGGCAGATCACAATAGATTACAATGCGACTATGTTTTTCTGAATAGCTGTTTTTTATGACTTTTTGTAGTTGGGAAGCCAAACGTTTACTTTCTCTTGCCGTTCCCGTTTTTTTAGCACAAGTAACTTTAGTATTAATGTCTGTGGTTGACACCATTATGGCCGGACAAGTGAGTCCTACCGATTTAGCTGCACTGTCAATTGCAACGGGGATATGGAACCCAATTTTATTGGCAATACAAGGGATTTTATTAGCATTAACGGGCGTTATTGCACAATTCGCTGGTGCTAAAGATCGTAACGGCATCAGCCATTATTTTCAGCAAGCCCTTTATTTAACACTCCTTTTAAGTATTGCTGGTTTTAGTGCAGCGCAGCTTGCCAATACTGTTATTTTACAGCTAGATACCACCCCTGCAATTGCTGGACTTGCTTTTGACTACATTCATTTTGTTAAATGGGGTGTATTTGGCTTTTTAATTTTTACCGTTTACAGAAATATGACTGAAGGCATGGGGATGACCAAGCCTGCATTTTATATTAGCCTACTGGGGCTTGCGGTAAATATTCCACTCAATTATATTTTTATCAATGGCTTATTTGGCCTACCAGCATTTGGCGGAGCCGGTTGTGGTATTGCTACCGCACTCGTATTTACTGTTATGGCCATTGCGCAGGTGACTTATTGCCAACTCAGCAAAAAAGTAGACGCCAAAGGCTTATTAACAGGCTTTGAAAAACCTAACTTTAAAACCATAGGTATTATTACCAAACTCGGTATTCCTATATCACTAGCCACTTTTTTTGAAGTAACCTTGTTTGCCTGTATACCTTTATTTATTGCGCACTTAGGTGCGGTGGCCGTATCTGGCCATCAAATTGCAGCCAGTGTTACGGCACTATTATTTATGATGCCTCTTAGCCTCTCAATTGCAATTAGCATACGAATTGGTAATTTATTTGGGCAAAATCATTTAGATCAATTAAAAGTAGCCGTGTCTACAAGTTATATTTTAGCGGCAATTATCGCTCTATTTATTGCTTTTATTACTTTTATAGGTCGCGATGTGATTAGCGAGCTTTATAGCGATAGCCCTGCGGTACTCGCACTTGCTTCATCAATTATGATTTTAGCCTGTATTTATCAACTTCCTGATGCATTACAAGTGGCTGCAAATGGTATATTAAGAGGGTTAAAGCATACCGCGCCTATTTCTTATATCACTTTTATCTCTTATTGGTTAATCGGCTTTAGTTTAGGCTACGTATTAGCAAGAACAGACTTAATAGTGCCAGCAATGGGCCCTCACGGTTTTTGGATAGGTATCATCGTTGGATTATCAGTTGCAGCTGTACTACTGATGCTGACAGTGCATAGGCGATTTAAACGTGAACCATTTATTCTCTCTTAATCAATCTATAACTACCACACTGCCACTTAAATGGTTACTGGTAGTGTGTTGTATCTTACTTTTTGGCTGCGCAGAGCAGCCCAGTGAGGCAAATAAAACTTATTTGTCTCGCTTAAGTAGTACCTTGCAAGTTCCTAAGCCAAACACAAACCCATTGCAACAACTTACTTTAGTTGAGCCTGTTGAAGCTTTACAACCAGCAATTAAAATTGGCATAACTGAACTTGCTGGTATTAGCCAATGTAAACTGAACGTTTTAATAAGCGAGCATAATAATCAGTTAGGTAAAACAGCCACCGCTGCTAGTAAATTGAAGTACCAAATAGATTTTATTCAAAGCGCGCAAAACTGTTTAAATAGCTTGGATAAACAGAGCAAGATTTACAACAAAATTGCTGCAGCAAAAACTCAAAAACAAGCTCAGCTCACTCAGTTTTTCAACAATATGTTATTTAGTGAACCCGAGCTCAACAGCAGTTGGCAATTAACCGGTCAAGAGCTCAGCACTCAACCGGCTGGGTTTAGCGACACAGTTGAGGGGCTTAAAAAGCTAACTACCATAAAACAGCTAATAGAAAACCAAAATAGTATGGCAATAAACAGTGATGATATTTTGTCAGCGCTTGAGCCGCTTAACAGATACGAGTTTAACCAACAACTTATTCAAGCCGCGCGTGAACAAATTAGCTTAAATCATGCGGCAACCCAGTTTGTAAACACTTTAACGCTTGAAGATATATGCCCAAAGGGTAAAAACAAGCAGCAAGCTAAAATTGTCAGTAATATATTCAATAAATATTACTTGAAACAAATTCAGCCTTATCAAGCGCAGCTTAGTGGTTATTTAGAAACATTGCAGCCGCTGTATGTGCAACTGTGGTTTAATCAAGCAGTAAGCAGTGAAGGAGTAAATGCCCTTCTTGACCCAAACGCTAAAAACTTACTCGCTCAGCTAAAATCGTCAGCAAAAGAGCATGTTATATGGTGGCAAAAATTTTATAAAACGTGTGAAATCAGTCCAATATGAATAAAAAAACGGCAAATAAACTCAAATAGCATAAACATGCTTGATTCACTCCCCATCACGCTATATATTAGCGACCGTTGTTAAGCAATTAACAACTCTTAAATACATGCAGTACGACTGTAGCTCAGTTGGTTAGAGCACTACCTTGACATGGTAGGGGTCGGTGGTTCGAATCCACTCAGTCGTACCAAAATTAGTAAATAATGTATTTAAAGTACGTTGGAGGAAACAGCACTACCTACTCTTGATCACCCGGTCCAGAGGTCAGTGGTTTGAATCCATTCAGTCGTACCAAATATACTTTACCCCCAAAAGTATATTTAATTTAAGAATTTAAAATTGTACGACTGTAGCTCAGTTGGTTAGAGCACTACCTTGACATGGTAGGGGTCGGTGGTTCGAATCCACTCAGTCGTACCAATCTCCATATCTACACTATTAAAAAAGAAAAAGGACTACCTACTCTTGCTCACCCGGTCCAGAGGTCAGTGGTTCGAATCCACTCAGTCGTCCCAATCTCCATATCTGCACTGTAAGAAAGAAAGAGCACTACCTACTCTTGATCACCCGGTCCAGAGGTCGGTGGTTCGAATCCACTCAGTCGTACCAATTCAAAAAATACCTCAAGAAAAAGCACTACCTACTCTTAATCACCCGCTCCACAGGTCGGTGGTTCGAATCCACTCAGTCGTACCAATCTTCATATCTACACTGTTAAAAAAGATAGAGCACTACCCTCTCTACATATCTACACAATAAAAAAAGAATGTAGGTCGGTTAAGTGGCGAAGCCACGCCACCCGACATCGGTGAAACACCCCAACACCAAACATCACCCAACATAAAGCAAAACTGCACCGATATTGGTTAATATCCAACACCGTCGGATGACATCCATTTAATCACCCTGCAAAGTCAGTATTTATTGCTTGATAATTCATACTATGTTAACAAATAGACTATCTTTTAAATTAATACATCAAAAGCACGCTAAGAAAGGATTTAACTATGAAGTTTGTTACGCTCATTTTACTAGCCTTACTTGGCTTTTCAGTTGAAGAGGCTCATGCAAAAACGGTGGTTAAAGTAGGTGGCTATGAGTTCCCTCCTTATATAGAAATTGTTGATGGGCGTGTTTCTGGTCTTACCGTTGAATTAATAAGCGAGCTCAATAAAATACAGTCTTCTTATCATTTTGAATTAGTACTAACCACGCCTATTCGTCGCTTTAAGGATTACCAAAAAGGCCTATTCGATTCGGTTTTTTTTGAGAACCCGAACTGGGGGTGGCAACAAGGGAATAATGTAATTAGTAACTCCCCTGTTATAGCAATAGATACAGAAGTATTTATTGCTTTAAGGCAATTTGCAAAATCTCAAGCCTGGTTTGATAACTTAGAAGATAAAACCTTAGTGGGTATTTTAGGCTACCATTATCCGTTAGCTAATTATGAAAGTAGCCCCTCAGTTCTTGAAAACGAATATAAAATGACTTTATTAAGCAGCCATAAAAGAAGTATTGAATTAGTATTAAAAAAACGCAGCGATTGCGCTATTGTTACTCGCTCTTACCTAAATCAATACTTTAGCAAGTATCCAAAAAGCAAGCGTTTGCTACTTGTGTCTGAGCGAGTTACACAAACCTATAATCATCAATTATTACTCCGCCCAAACCACACGCTAGATATAAGCACCTTGTATAAATGGGTAAAGCAAGCACTCACGCAAGGCAATATTGCAGCTAGGCTAAAGCAACTTGGGCTTCAACAGTCTCCTCTAACTTCACCTTTACTGCTCACTAGCCAAACAAATACTGCTAATTAATGGCAGTAACTAGAAAACTTACTATTTTCATCATTTGTCGCAAACTCAACTAATGTCATTAGTAAATCACTGTGCTTATGCGTAAACCCAGTATTAGAAAGACGCTTTTCTAAATAGGCGGTAAAGTTTTTTCGCTGCTGGTGTTGGCTTTGTAACTTAATTAAAAGCTCTGACTGTTTTTGGTTAATTAATCGTGTCTCGTATATCGGGTCTTCATCTGGCCAATTCTCTACTGGAGAGCCCTTTTGTTGAAACACAAAATCACTCAACGAGCGTTCTATTTTATTATAATCATGCTCCCCTAGCAGTTTTTCTATCTCTTTTAGTAAACTTGAGTATAACACCCGAGGAAAAAGCTTATAAAAATCATGATTTTTGAAAGACTCACCAGAGGGCGTTTGCTGCCAATTTTCAAAGCTTGCTCGTAAAGCATGTACTAATATACGCCCTACATAATGGCTTTTTTGAAACGAAACGCCTTGCGACTCTAATCTCGATAAAACATGGTTTAACCGTTGCTTTAAACTACGTACTTCTAGTTGTAGTTCGCTTTTTTGAGTCTCTAGTAATTGTATTTCGTCAGCACTTGTTGTTATTTTTTGTTCTAACTTATTTATTTTAACTTGTGCACCATGAAACAAATCACGTGTATCTTTGAGCTCGGCCAATACACTGGCATTTTGTAATTTTATAGGCGAATTACCATCGCCTTTATAGGTTATGGTCTGTTTACTGTTTTTTAATGCTTCGTTTAACGCGCGCTCTAATTTACTGTCTATTACTTGACCAGACTTACTGCCTTTGAGCAACGTGGTTAGAGTTAAAGAAATATGCTTTTGATACCAATTTTGGATGTGTTCACATTGCACATCAGATAAATTAGCAAATGGATTATCTTCACTTATTGGCTTATTAGCCATAAAAGTTCCCTCTTGTAAAAACACCTTTAATTATCATACCAACACAATTGGTGATTTATTACAGCACCTAGAAATAGAGTAATATGAAAATTATTTATATAGTTATTCTATTTAATACGATTGAATTTTCATGTTATTAATAAAATAAGTACTAAATCGTATTTAAGTTAAATTACTTGTATTCGCATGTTAATAGTTATCGCTTTTTAAGGCTATATTTAATTGTATGAATACTAAAAGAACCTTACCATTTAAGTTGTTTATTCCAGATAACACACTAAACTTAACTGTACATATAAAAATGCATTATCCTTATGAGAATATTTTTAGTCGCTACCTTATTTATTTCACTTTTTGCTTACGCAGATCCTGCGCCAGTAACTTACACAGTTAATGATAAAAATATCACCCTTCCTGGCGAAAAATACAAAAGCGGTTACGGTTATAATTTAGAGGCTGATACCGTCCTTCGTTTAGTCACTCTCAACTGGCCTCCCTACATAGACGATAACTTATGCAATAAAGGCTGGCTATACCAGCTCACAGTTAGCATGCTGGTAAAGCGTGGTTATGGCGTTCATATTGAATTTTATCCTTGGGCGCGTGCAGTTCGCGAAGCAGAGCTAGGCAAAGCCGATATATTATTTCCTGAGTACTATATTGACGACGATGTCATATCCGAAAATATTCTAACAAAAACACGAAATCAGTTATTGGCGCTATCAGAACCTATTCCAGGCGGCTATTTATCATTTGTTGCGCTAAAGGATCATACTATTGACTACGATGGCAGCATTAACTCTGTAAAAAACCGAGTGATGGGCGTCGTTCGTTCATACAAGAATAGTGCTAAACTCGATGAACTTATTGATCAAGGTGAAATAAAAACCATTGTGGCAAACAGTGAATATCAGCTTATTCACTTGCTATTAAACGGTCGTGTTGAGCTTATTGTTGCTGACTTAGAAGTACTTAAAGCCAGCGTTTACAAGTCACTTTTATCAAATAGAGATAAAAAAAGGATGCTAAATGCGCTCGTTGCATTAATGCCAAGCATTGAATACAAAAATCTATATTATTCTGTAACTAAAAGTGCATCACAATGGCAATCTATTTTGGAAGATATAAATACTGAAATTGCGAATATGCATGCAAACAATGAGTTTGATAGCTTTATAAAAAATAAAAAACAACAGTGTTATAACCTTGGATAATTAACGATTTATTTTAAACTACATGGTAACTATAAAGCTGATGCTCTCAAAGCCATCAGCTATTATATAATGTTTAAAAATCAAATGGCGCTCTTACCCAGCCTTCCATTAAAACACGCGCGCTGCGGCTCATACTGGCTTTGCTAACCTGCCATTGGCCATTTGTAACCACCGCCTCTGCTCCCACTTTTAATGTGCCCGAAGGGTGACCAAAGTTAACTTCATTAATAGCACCACCACCGGCGGCTAAATTAACTAATGTTCCTTCAACTGCCGCAGCAGTACCAATAGCGACAGCGGCAGTGCCCATCATTGCATGATGTAACTTACCCATTGACATAGCACGGACTAACAAATCGATATCACTTGCATTAACCTGCTTACCACTTGAAGATATATAATCATGTGGAGAAGCCACAAATGCCACTTTAGGTGTGTGCTGGCGTGCTTGTGCTTCATTAATATTATTAATTAAGCCCATTTTTACTGCCCCATGGGCACGAATGCTTTCAAGCTTAGTGAGTGCGGCTTCATCAGCGTTTATGTCATCTTGTAGTTCAACACCGGTATAACCAATATCACTGGCATTTACAAAAATAGTCGGAATACCAGCATTGATCATAGTTGCTTTTAACGTGCCCACGTTTGGAACTTCTAAATCATCAACTACGTTGCCTGTTGGAAATAGCGCACCATCACCATCAGCAGGGTCAATAAATTCAAGCTTTACTTCAGCGGCAGGAAAGGTAACACCATCTAACTCAAAATCACCGGTTTCTTGTACTTCACCATTGATCATGGGTACATGCACTAAAATACTTTTTTTAATGTTAGCCTGCCATACACGCACAATGGCAATGCCATTATCAGGTACTCTACCTTTATCGACTAAACCATTACTGATTGCAAATGCGCCAACTGCAGAGGTTAAATTACCGCAGTTGCCACTCCAATCTACAAACGCTTTATCAATCGCGACTTGACCAAATAAATAATCAACATCGTGATCGGGCTGTTCACTTTTACTTAAAATAACGGTTTTACTGGTGCTTGATGTTGCGCCACCCATACCATCGGTTTGTTTACCGTATGCATCTGGGCTACCAATAACGCGCAATAATAAGCTATCGCGCGCCTCACCTGCCACTTGGGCAGGCGCAGGTAAATCGGTTAAATTAAAAAATACGCCTTTACTGGTGCCACCACGCATGTATGTCGCTGGCACTTTAATTTGTGGTTTAAACATAAATGTGCGTCCTTATGATGCTTGCGTAGCTTCTAAAAAGTCTTGCGCAAAGCGTTGTAAAACACCGCCTGCAGCGTAAATAGAGAGCTCTTCTTGCGTATCTAATCGGCACTTCATTGGTACGTTTATTACCTCACCATTTTTACGTGTAATAACCAGTTCCAAAGTTGCTCCTGGTGTTGGCTCACCCTTTACATCGTAGCTTTCGCTACCATCAAGATTAAGTGTTTTACGCGTTGTGCCTGGCTTAAACTCAAGCGGCAAAACGCCCATACCAATTAAGTTAGTACGATGAATACGTTCAAACCCTTCGGCTGCAATAACCTGAACACCAGCAAGCCTTACACCTTTTGCCGCCCAATCGCGCGACGAACCTTGCCCATAATCGGCACCGGCAACTATAATAAGCGGTTGTTTGCGCTGCATGTAGGTTTCGATGGCTTCCCACATACGCGTGTTTTCACCTTCTGGCTCTATGCGTGCGTACGATCCTTGCTTCACTTCGCCGTTTTCATCCAATACCATTTCGTTTAATAATTTAGGATTGGCAAACGTGGCGCGCTGCGCGGTTAAGTGATCGCCTCGGTGCGTTGCGTACGAGTTAAAATCTTCTTCTGGCACGTTCATTTTAGTCAGGTATTCACCTGCCGCGCTGCTTGCCATAATCGCATTAGAAGGTGATAAATGATCGGTTGTAATGTTATCGCCAAGTACCGCTAATGCACGCATACCACTCATACTGCGCTCACCTGCTAATGCTCCTTCCCAATAAGGAGGGCGACGAATATACGTACTTTCAGAGCGCCAATCGTATAATGGGTCGTTATCTTCGCCGTAATCAACGGTTAAGTTAAACATTGGCTCGTATACTTTTCTAAACTGCTCAGGCTTAACACTTTGCTTGATCACTGCATCTATTTCTTCATCAGATGGCCATAAATCTTTTAAGGTTACATCGTTACCTTGCTGATCCTTACCGAGGATATCTTTTTCTATATCAAAACGAATGGTACCAGCAATAGCATAAGCAACCACAAGCGGTGGAGACGCTAAAAACGCTTGCTTTGCATACGGATGAATACGACCATCAAAGTTACGGTTACCCGAAAGCACCGCTGTTGCGTATAAATCGCGTTCAATGACTTCTTGTTGAATTTTAGGGTCTAGTGCACCACTCATACCGTTACAGGTAGTACAGGCAAAACCAACAATACCAAAACCAAGCTGCTCAAGCTCTGGTAATAAGTTTGCATCTTCAAGGTACGATTGTACTGCTTTAGAACCCGGTGCCAATGAGGTTTTAACCCAAGGTTTACGCATTAATCCTTTGGCATTTGCATTTCTCGCTAATAAACCTGCCGCAATTACATTGCGCGGGTTACTGGTATTAGTACAGCTAGTAATAGCGGCAATAATACACGCGCCATCTGGCATTAAGCCCTCTTCGTTTTCAACAACGCCCGAAATACCTTCTTTAGCTAAATCGCTGGTAGATACACGACGATGCGGATTTGAAGGCCCTGCAATGTTGCGCCCTACACTTGATAAATCAAATTTAAGCACACGATCGTAATGCGCTGTTTTTAAGCTGTCGCTCCATAGCCCTGCTGTTTTAGCGTAGTTTTCTACTAGTGCAATTTGCTCTTCATCGCGACCTGTTAAACGTAAGTAATCAATAGTTTTATCGTCAATGTAGAACATAGCGGCGGTTGCGCCAAATTCTGGGGTCATGTTCGAAATGGTCGCTCTGTCACCCAGGGTTAGTGCATCTGCACCTTCACCGTAAAATTCGAGGTAAGTCGATACCACACGTTGCTCGCGTAAAAATTCGGTAATAGCCAATACAATATCGGTTGCAGTAATGCCCGGTTGGCGTTTACCGGTAAGCTCTACGCCAACAATATCTGGTAAACGAATGTACGATGCGCGCCCTAGCATTACACTTTCGGCTTCAAGGCCGCCCACGCCAACAGCAATAACACCTAATGCATCAACATGCGGTGTATGGCTGTCGGTACCTACTAGCGTGTCTGGGAATGCAATACCATCACGATTTTGAATAACCGGCGACATTTTTTCAAGGTTAATCTGATGCATGATGCCATTGCCCGGCGGGATCACATCAATATTTTTAAACGCGGTTTTTGTCCAGTTTATAAAATGGAAACGGTCATCGTTGCGTCTGTCTTCAATAGCGCGGTTTTTCTCAAACGCTTCAGGATCAAAGCCTGCGTGCTCAACAGCTAATGAATGGTCAACAATCAGTTGAGTAGGTACAACTGGGTTTACTTTTGCAGGATCGCCGCCTTTTGCAGCAATAGCGTCACGCAGGCCAGCTAAATCAACTAGAGCGGTTTGCCCTAAAATATCGTGACATACAACGCGTGCCGGATACCATGGAAAATCTAAATCTTGCTTGCGCTCAATTATTTGGCTAAGCGCATCGGTTAGCATATCGGGTTCACAGCGGCGCACTAAGTTTTCGGCAAATACACGCGAGCTATAAGGGAGAGTAGCGTATGCGCCTGGTTTAATGGCATCTACCGCGGCTTGGGTATCGTAGTAATCTACATTTGAGCCTGGTAATGGCTTACGGTATTGGGTGTTATTAATAATGGTCATAATAAATTCGCTAATTTGGTGACGGAGGAGAGTGCGGTAAAAGCGTTATAAACAATAAAAGGTGAGCCGAGTGCTCACCTTAAACGCTAACTAATTAGCCTCTTGATTCAATTGGCGTGTAGCTACGCGCATCTGGCCCTGTGTAATCGGCACTTGGGCGAATAATACGATTATTTGCACGCTGCTCTTTTACGTGAGCTGTCCAACCGGTTACACGGCTCATTACGAAGATAGGCGTGAACAACTTAGTAGGAATACCCATAAAGTGGTACGCTGATGCATGGAAGAAATCGGCATTACAGAATAACTTCTTCTCACGCCACATTACTTCTTCACAGCGAACAGACACTGGGTAAAGCACATCGTCACCCACTTCTGCGGCTAATTTTTCAGACCATTTTTTAATAATAACATTACGTGGATCTGACTCGCGGTAAATAGCGTGGCCAAAGCCCATAATTTTATCTTTACGCTCAAGCATGCCCATAAGCGCATCTTCAGCTTGGTCAGCACTAGTAAAGCTTTCAATCATATCCATTGCGGCTTCGTTTGCACCACCATGCAGTGGGCCACGTAAGGTACCAATTGCGCCAGTAACACATGAGTGAATGTCAGATAACGTAGATGCACACACACGACCAGTAAAAGTAGAGGCATTAAATTCATGCTCTGCGTACAAAATTAGTGATACATTCATCACTTGTGCAAATAATTCACTTGGCGCTTTATCGTGTAATAGCGTTAAAAAGTGTGCGCCTACTGAATCATCATCCGTTTGTGTTTCAATACGAACACCGTCATGAGTAAAACGATACCAGTAACAAATAATACTTGGGAAAATTGCCACCATGCGGTCAATCGCATCGTTTGCTTCGCTAAAGTCATTTTCCATTTCAAGGTTACCTAGCATAGAGCAACCAGTACGCATTACATCCATTGGGTGTGCGTCTTTAGGGATGTTCTCTAGCACTGTTTTTAGTGACTCAGGTAAACCACGTAAGCTCTTAAGTTTAGCTTTGTACTCTGCCAGTTCGCTTGATGTTGGTAGCTCGCCGCGTGAAAGTAAAAACGACACTTCTTCAAACTGCGCTTTTTCAGCCAGTTCGCTAATGTCGTAACCACAGTAAGTTAAACCTGAGCCTGTTTGCCCTACTGTACATAATGCTGTTTGTCCTGCTACTTGGCCACGTAAGCCTGCGCCACCTAATGCTTTATCTACCATGATTTGTCTCCTGTTGAATTTTTTATTATTTGTCAGATTTTGCTGAAAAAAGGTTATCTAGCGTATTTTCGTACGAGTGATAATCTAAAAAGTCGTAAAGCTCTGCACGCGTTTGCATACTTTCAATTTGGCTTTGTTGCGACCCTTCATTCAAAATAGCCGAGTACACATTGAGTGCTGCTTTGTTCATAGCTCTAAACGCACTTAGTGGGTAAAGCACCATTTCTACACCCACATCGCTTAACTGCTCTTTGGTGTAAATAGGTGTTTGGCCAAACTCGGTAATGTTGGCTAAGATCGGCACGTTAATCGCTTTGCTAAATGCTTGGTAATCAGCAAGATCATGAACGGCTTCTGCAAAAATGGCATCGGCCCCCGCCTCAACACAGGCTGCTGCGCGGTCTATTGCTGCATTTAAACCTTCTTTTTGAAATGCATCAGTACGCGCCATAATGTAAAAGTCGCTATCGGTTTTAGCATCAACTGCCGCTTTAATACGGTCTACCATTTCAGCTTGAGTAACTATTTCTTTATTAGGACGATGGCCACAACGCTTTTGCGCTACTTGATCTTCTATATGAAACCCTGCTGCACCTGCTTTAGTCATTTCTTTAACGGTACGGGCAATATTAAACGCCCCGCCCCAACCTGTATCGGCATCAACTAATAATGGTAAATCACTAGCACCGGTAATACGGCGAATATCTTCAAGCACGTTATCAAGGCTAGTCATGCCTAAATCTGGCATACCAAATGAGGCATTAGCCACACCTGCACCCGATAAGTAAATAGCCTGATGGCCCATTTTTTCTGCCATCATTGCGGTATACGCGTTAATAGTACCCACAACTTGTAACGGGTGGTTATTTGCAATTGCCTGTTTAAATTTTAATCCTGCTGACATTACCTTCTCCTAACTTTGAACGGGGCTGCTCTTTGGCAGCTTAGTATTTTTTAATAATGTTACATCTGTACTAGTTTGCCATTTCATTTTGAGTGGCTTGTACTGATTGATATCCATCAAATTTTGTTTGTATATTTGCTTGAGAAGCACTGATATGGCGCTTCATTAGCATTTCAGCGAGCTCACCATCATGGTTTTCTATGGCGTTAATAATGGCTAAATGTTCGTCAAACGCTTTCGATACGCGTGGCCCAACCATACCCATTTGTACACGGTACATTCTTATTAACTGGTACAGATCGTGGCATAACAAATGTATTAAATGAGCGTTTTTACTGCCTTTGATGATTCGATAATGAAAGTCTAAATCGCCTGCCTCTTGATAGTACGACTCACCTTCTTTAACACGCTGAGTTTGCAAATGCTGATTCAGTAATTGTTTCAAGCTTTGTACTTCATCGGCTGCCATATTGTCGGCAGCTAACCTACATGCAAGTCCTTCAAGGGCACTGCGCACCTGATACACTTCAATTAAACGCTCCGCGGTTAATGCTACAACACGACAACCTATATTGGCTTTGCGCTCAACTAAATAACAACTTTCTAAACGATTTAATGCCTCTCTAAGTGTTGCACGGCTTACACCATAACGCTTTGCCAGTTCTGGCTCTGATATTTTACTGCCTTGTGCAATACTGCCTTCTACAATTTCGCGGCGCATATCTACAAACACTTTATCGGAAGCGGTTGTAACTGCGGTATCGTTTAAAAAGTGCTGTGTCATAAAGTATTTTTATATTGTCGACAATTTATGGGTTAACTATGTGCTTATTAGCTAACAGTGTCAACCCTAAAAGTGCTAAGGATGAGCAAAAAACCACCACATTGTCGACAGCATTAGCCAAAAGTATAATAATTTTTAGTATTGAGTGCGTTTTTCACAATAAGGTGTCGACACTTTAAAGGTGCTACTATTTCGACTTTAACACTGAAAATAATCGCTAAAAATGCTATTATCAGCCTTTAATTTTATTGTATGAGCCAAATCGTGGACGCTAACACTTATATCCCCAAGCAATTTATTGACGACGTAAAAACTTATCTGCCTGAGCACCTTACGTTAGATGATTTTTTAAGTGCCTGTCGTCGACCTTTACGTAAGTCTGTTCGCGTTAATACATTAAAAATGAGTGTTGAAGAATTTAAACGCCATGCGGCTCAAAAAAATTGGCAACTCACTGCTATTCCGTGGTGCGATGAAGGCTTCTGGCTTGAGCGCCCAAATAATGAAGAGCAAAATTTAGCGCTGGGCAATACCGATTTACATTTAAGTGGCGCAATGTACGTACAAGAGGCAAGCTCAATGTTGCCGCCAATGGCACTAAAGCACAGCCTGCAAACTAGTAACACAGTACTCGACATGGCCTCAGCCCCGGGATCAAAAACATCACAATTAGCGGCACTAATGAATAACCAGAGGGTTCTCGTTGCCAATGAGCTATCGTCATCTCGTTTAAAAGTGCTCAGTGCTACGTTAAAGCGTATGGGTGTGGGTAATTGTGCCCTTTCACATTTTGATGGCGTTGTATTTGGTGATTACATGTTCGAATGTTTTGACAGCATATTGCTAGATGCGCCATGCTCTGGTGAAGGCACAGTTCGTAAAGATAGCGATGCATTAAAAAATTGGTCTATCGAATCAAATGTTACTATTGCCCAAGTACAAAAAGATCTGATTAAAAGTGCATTTTACGCACTTAAACCTGGCGGTACATTGGTGTATTCAACCTGTACATTAACCCCTCTCGAAAACCAGCAAGTGTGTGATGCATTGCTAGAAGAATTTGGTGAGTACATTAAGCCAGAGCCTTTAAATGATCTTTTCCCTGGCGCAGAAAAAGCCACTACAGACGAGGGTTACTTACATGTTTGGCCTCAAACCTTCGACAGCGAAGGCTTTTTTATTGCTAAATTTAAAAAGCACAGCAGCTGCGAAAACCAAAATCTAAAAGTTAAAAAAGGTGCATTCCCTTTTAGTGACTTTGATAGTAAACAGCAAAGTGCGTTTATGAGCTCCCTCAAAAAGCAATTTGGTTTAACGAGTCTACCAGGCACATTAATGCAGCGAGACAAAGAGCTTTGGCTGTTTCCAGATGAATTTGAAGCGATACAAAACAAAATTAAATATGCTCGATTAGGTATTCAGGTTGGTGTTATTCATAAAAATGGGGTACGCCTTGCTCACGAGTTTGCCACCGTATTTGGTAAGCAATGTAAAAGTAATGTACTGGAATTAACCAATCAACAAGCCAGTGATTACTTTAATGGTAAAGACATTCGTTTGGATGAGGTTGTTAAGGCAACTGGCGAAGTGATCCTGACCTTATGTGGTTGCCCTATTGGTTTAGGAAAGTGGCAAAAAAATAAGGTTAAAAACTCACTACCTAGAGATTTGGTGCAAAATACGCAGTTAATAAACTGGGAGTAAACCCTAACTTAAATGTAAAAAAGGTGTGCATAACAAATGTAACCCACTGTAATTATTGCAGTATAAAAAACGAACAAAAATGTGTATTTTTGAAGCTTTTGACTATACTTAAATAACTTTCTTCTTCTCCCTAAGAATCTGAAAGTGTCTTTAGTTAGCGCAGGGCTCACATGTGAGCCCCTCTATAACCCAGAGTTCCTTATAGCTCTGGGTCTTTTTTTGTCTAGACAAAAGTTAACGGGCTTCGGGGATCGGGTTACGAGCTTAATCCCGAAACTTGCCCTAGCATTACAATTAGATCTTTAAGAGAAATTATGCACAAAGAGGTTATGAGTCGCTACGCTTTTAGAGATAGTGTCAAAACAATTAATCACTTCGGTTAGTGGCTTTGGTTTCTCATTTACTTCTCATTCGCTTCTCTCAGTGCAATAAGATCTTTAAGAAAATTATGCACAAAGAGGGCTAAGAGACGCTGCGCTTTTAGAGGATGACACTTAAAAATCAGAAGCTGTACTTTTCACGCGGGCAAGCTCAGCGTCTATCTATAAGTTATGAGCTCTACTTAAGATCTGTTTGATCTTCTCATTTGCTCCTCATTCGCTTCTCTCAGTTCAATTAGGTCTTAGTGAATTATTCATATAAAGGATGAAAAGGTTCTGCGATTTAGAGGACGTGACAAATACAGAATATTTTAATTAATAACTAGGCCTAGTATTTAATGTTTTCTCATACAATTTTCTATGTTAGGTAAGCTTTGAATTGTTGTGTAAAGGATAAATTATTTTACTAAACTATAATCAGTCTAAATCAATACAAGCAGAAATAAAAAATCTAACTCTTAAAGTTACCATTGAATAAGGATAATCATGCACATTGACGAGTTAACACAAATAGTTATTGGCTGCGCTATAGAGGTACACAAAACCTTAGGCCCTGGCTTATTGGAGTCAAGCTATGAATCTTGTTTAATGTATGAGTTATGTCAGGCTGGGTTATTTATTAAAAATCAAGTTGAACTACCAATAATTTACAAGGAACAATATATTGCAACAGGCTATAAATTGGACATTTTATTACCAAATGAATTAATAATTGAACTGAAGGCCGTTGATAAACTACAACCTATTCACTCAGCTCAGTTGATTACATATATGAAGCTATCAAATATAAATACGGGCTTACTAATTAACTTTAATACACTAAAGTTGGTTGATGGTATCAAGCGCTTTAATTTATGATTTTTCAATCAACTTGATAGTTAATATTCTCTTAAGTGAAGATGCACAAAGAGGATTAAGAGGCGCTGCGCTTTTAGAGGTAGTGACAAAATAATTATTCAATTGGATTAGGGCTTTGGTTTCTCATTTACTACTCATTCCCTTCTCTCAGTGCAATAAGATCTTTAAGAGAAATTATGCACAAAGAGGTTATGAGTCGCTACGCTTTTAGAGATAGTGTCAAAACAATTAATCACTTCGGTTAGTGGCTTTGGTTTCTCATTTACTTCTCATTCGCTTCTCTCAGTGCAATAAGATCTTTAAGAAAATTATGCACAAAGAGGGCTAAGAGACGCTGCGCTTTTAGAGGTAGCGACAAAATAATTAGTACTTAGGTTAATGGCTTTGGTTTCTCATTTACTTCACATTCGCTTCTCTCAGTGCAATTAAATCTAAGCAAATCATGAGCAAGGAGGATTAAGAAACGCTGCGCTTTTAGAGATAGTGACAAATACAGAATATTTTAATTAATAACTAGGCCTAGTCGTTAGTGTTTTCTCATTTACTCCTCATTCGCTTCTCTCGGTGCAATTTGGTCTTGGTGAATTATTTAAAAAAAAGAAGTTATAGACACTTAGCATTTAGAAGATAAAAATACTCAAAACCAGAAGCTGCGCTTGTTAAGCGAGCAAGCTATGCGTCTACAATCAACCCTAAATTCTGAGACCTTAGCACGTACCTCGCAGCCCATATCTCGTTGCTCGAAGCGTGTATTTTAACCACAGTATTTATTAAACATCCAACTGTTTCTAATAGCCTCATAATGAGAACCAAATTGAAGCGATAAACACACTATAGGTAGTCGGTTCATTTCTTTCGCCATACTAAAGATGTTATTAAACTTATAGCCGTATTTAGAGGCTAACTTTAGCTCATTCACATAAAGGGCTTTGTAGGTAGGTGGTAGTTCATTCCAGTGCATTAACGCAATTTGGATGATACCTAAGTGAACATCTAACTTATACGGCCCAACTTTTTTAGCTTGCTGAATATAATCATATACCCGCTTGGTAGGGCCCTCTTGATAACTTACTACTTGTGCCAAGCTTATCCAGGTTAGTGCCCAAGTTTGTCTAAGCTCAACCGACTTTAATAACGCTTGCTCAGCCTGTTGGTATGTTTGCTTAACTTTATCTGACTGCTCACTTGATGTGGTATCAATACCGGCTAAACCTAGCATTTTTATATGGGCTAAAAAGTGCCAATAATGAGGATGGTCAGGATCCATATTTGTAGCCAACGTAATCGCATTTTCTGCAGCTTGAAGCGATGAACCAGATAAAGCGCCATCCGACTCTTGCACAATATTAAGTGCATTAAAGTACCACGCATTTGCACGCATACTTTGCATACTGGTATAAGCGATAACAAGTACAATCATGGCTAATATAGCAGCAGGAACTGCCTTGAACATGTTTAATTTAGTCATTAAATAAACACTCGGTTAGCTGCAGCGGGTTAGTTATAAAAAGCGTTGTAGCCTGCTCTTCACCTAATAATTGCGCTACTGTTTTTCTAGCTTGGCTCAATATAGGAGGTCGGCGTTTTACTGAGTGAGCATCAGAGGCAACATAGTTCACTAAACCATCTTTTAGCATTTGTAACGCTATAGTTTGTGCGCTTTCGCCCCACTCACCTTCAATACTCGATGCCGTTAGCTGAAAATCACAGCCTAACTGCTTTAAGTGTTGAATATAATAAAGGTTTGACTGAATATCGCGGTTACGTTCAGGATGCGGAATAATAACGCGTATATTTTGTTTAGCGAGCCACTGAATAAACTTATCGTAACCTTGCGGCATGTGTGAATGCGGTAACTCTAATAGCAACACGTTTTTGTCTGCTATTTTACCAATAAAAGGCAGTTTATTAGCCATCACCATTGCCATAAGTTCTATGTCTAAACGAACTTCAGCAGCGGCAGCTAATTTTACATTAATACCTTCTTTATGTGCCTCTCGCTTTAAACTCTCTAAATCGTTTTGTATTTGAGCAGTCGCATTATTAAAGCGGCCCACATGTATATGTGGCGTTGCCACCATATGAGTAATGCCATCGTTTTCGGCCAATTTTAAAAGCGCCAAAGATTCAGTTAAATCTTTAGCGCCATCATCAATACCCGGCAAAATATGCGTATGAATATCAATCATAAATTACTTAATTACACTTGTGGCTTTTCAGGTTGCTGTGAGTAATCGTAATAATCATAGTAACCATGGCTATGCTCATCTTTAGACTTACTCATATCTACCTTGTTTAGTACCACACCAGCAACGTGAGCTTTTACTTCAAATAAACGTTCTAGGCCCGCTGTAATTGGTTTAATACGGGTAATGTCTGATTTAACAACATAAACAACTGAATCAACACTTTGTGCAATTACCAATGCATCACTTACTGCTTGTGTAGGCGGTGTATCAACAATAATATGATCGTACTGCGCTTTTAACTCACTAAGCAATTGTGCAAAGCGTGGGCTTGACAACAACTCAAGTGGATTCGACGGTATTTGCCCACTCGGCATAATTGTAACACCCGATTGCGTATCAACATGAACACACTCAGCTAATTGCTCAGTACCAATCATTAAATTACTTAAACCTGGGTGAAATACCGGTATATCAAAACGTTTAGCTAACGTTGGTTTACGTAAATCGGCATCAATTAATAATACCTTACCCATTTGTGCCAACGACATCGCTAAATTAGCAGAAGTGGTGGTTTTACCTTCCCCTGGGGAGGTAGAGGTAACCGCAATAACCTGATGCGCTCGGTCAAGATGAGTTAACAGTAAACTAGTACGGAAGGTACGTACCGACTCAGCAAAGCGGCGATAAGTATCTTCTAAATAAGCATGAATCGGAAAATAGCTCTTTTTAGGAACTGCAACATGCGGCAATAATCCTAACATGCGCTGTGCGAGTTTATTTTCTACATCATTTTTATTTTTAACTGTGTCGTTTAAGGCATCAAAAACAAAGGTCATTACTACCGCAAAACCTAAACTAGCCACAAAAGCTAAAATAACAATTAACTTTTTGTTAGGTTTACTAGGGTTTCTTGGAGCATAAGCCCGGTCTGTAAAGCGCGCTGCAGCTGAACTAAAGTCACTGGTTACTTCGGTTTCTTTAGAGCGGGATAAAAAGGTATTAAAAATATTACGGTTTGTTTCAACTTCACGCTTAAGCTGATTATATTGTGTTTCTTTGCGGGTAATATCTTGATATTCAGCACGAATTTTAGCTAAGTCGCGCTCAAGCGCATTTACAGTTCGCGTTGTTCTATTAAGCTCTTTTTCTATACCGGTAATTAACCCTTTAATTTGCTTATTAAGGTTAGTTTTAACGGTGGCAAGCTCAGATTTAGCTGAAATCATTTTAGGATGTTTAGGGCCGTAAACCTCACTAAGCTCACTCACCTTACGCTCAACCAACACAACTTCGCGTTTAACATCCTGTACAACACGATGTGAAGTAATCTCAGGCATGCTTCCAAGTAACTCTATGTTATCGTTACCATATTCGTTAATAACACGGTTAATGCTTTCAAGGTTATTTTTAGTCGCACGCGCATCAACTAACTGCTTTGAAGTTTGCTCAAGCTCTTGAGTAACCAGCCCAGCTATGCCTTCTATATCAACCAGTTTTTGTTCTTCTCGGTAAGCTTGTAAGCGCACTTCAGAGCTATCTAGTTGTATACGCAATTCAGATAAACGCGTATTTAACCAACTTGACGCCTGCTGTGTAATACCCATTTTAGCGCGCATTTGGCTTTCAATGTAAACTTCACCCACCGTATTTGCTACCAAAGCAGCTAACTTAGGGTCACTTGACTCAAAACTTACACGCACTAATTGCGTTTTCATTATAGGAGAGACACTCAAACGCGATTTGAATGCAGCAAGCAAACCTAACATTTCTCGCTCTGCTTGCTCTTCTTCGCTAAGCGCTGAGCTTTCTTTTTTATTTAAAAAAGGTAACAGCTGCTTAACCATGCCTTTTAACTCACCTGTAAGTGAAGGTTTAGCAATAAAGTCGGTATGCTCTTTTAAGTTGAGTTTAGTAATAACCTCACGAGCAATACTGTTTGACTTAATCACTTCAAATTGAGTTAAGTAATATTCTTTTTTAGTAGAATCTAAGCCATATATTTCGTCAAAACTCACCGCCTTGGTTTGCTCCGACTCAATCAATAAAGTGGCTGTAGCTACATATTTAGGCACTAAAGTTAACGCAACCATTATAGTTAGTAATGTAACTACAATAGCAAAACCTAAAATCTTCCATTTACTTTGCTTAATAACATTAAGATAAGCACCTAAATCAATAACTTCCTCGTTGTTGCTAGGCTTTTCAGATAGTGTATTCATTTTATTATTACTGCCTTAAACTGCTTAAAACAAGCGCTGTTCTATTTTTATGGTGTCACCCGCTGCAATTTGGCTATTTAAACTACCTTTTTGTTGCTGCTGTTTGGTTTGCTCTTTAAAAATAAATATTTTATCAACCGAGGCGCGTTCAGTTAATCCACCGGCCAATGCTATTGCTTGATTTACCGTCATAGCAGGTTGATAAGGATAGCCACCTGGTTTTTTAACTTCACCATGTATATAAAAAGGGCGGTATTCTATAACTTGCGCATACACATTAGGGTTTACTAAGTAATCAGGCTGCAGCCCTTCGCTTATTGTTCGCTCAACTTGCGCAATATTTAAACCCACAAGTTTAACTTTACCTAAAAACGGATAGTTAATCTCACCGCTATTACCAAGCAGTGAGGTTACATCTAAGTCTGGTTGGCCAAAAACTTTAATTTCTATTTTATCACCTGCACCTAAAATGTAGTTTTGCGAATCACTCGCAAAACTACAAAAGCTGAGTAACAATATAAAGCCAGTTAAAATTTTAACCTTCATTCATTACCCTTTAGTGCAAATGTAAAGTTAAGGCCTACAATTACGCGGTCAAACTCAATGTTAGTTTGAGTTGAATTACGGTCAATAAATTCAACATAGCCTGTTAGCATGCCAAAGTTGCTTGCTAAATAATTTAAGCCTAGGCGGGCATTTTTAACTTTATCTTTTCGATTAAAATTACCAGAGTATTGCTGGTCAACGTAATTAGCACTTACTACAGAGCTTAAGTAGTCGCTCCAATCATGCTGCCATGTTGCACCATAAACGCTTTCACGAATGTAATCGCCTTGCACTAATGGATCTTTGGCTGCACGGCTAGTAACTAATTGTAGTGATGAGTAAGAAAGCGGCTTCCATACAGCGGCAGCTTCCCAACTTAAACCACTAAAGTTATCGCGTAAGTTCGATTCAAAGTCTTTATTTTGGTAACCCACTTTAAAAGAACCAGAAGTAACAGCTGTTGCTTCCCATTCCATACCAAACAACACTTTAACGTCGTCTGAGTCACGTGAAATACCGTTTGAATCAATTACATCGTAACGATAGTTTTCTTGCTTTACTTCTAAAAAGGCACGGGTTCCAGCTTGGGTATTATAATAACCTGTAATACCTAGCATAGGTTTGTCGTAATCACGAAATTGCGACACGGCCGTAAAATTTTGATAATTTTTGTTATAATAGCCTGCAGTTAAAGCAACCATTGCTTTAGAGCTAACAGCGCCATATTCATATCGGGCTTTTAGGTTTTGTTGTTGGTAATGAACGAGCTCATCAACAACATTACCTTGACCTTCGGTTAAACCCGCACCGCGTGGCTCGTATAACCAATCAGCATCGCCTGTTACATCTAAACGGTGTTGGCTAGTAAACTCTTTGTGTACACCTGCGCCCAAGTTTACTTGAGTGAAATTATCAGTGGTGTCTTTGTTGTGGAACGACGTGCTTGATGCAATATCAAATTTATAGCTGTCAGGGCCGTCTTCAATAAGCGCTTCTAAACTCGGCGCTATATTCCATATTAAACGCGACTCGGTGTTTTCTGGTGTGCTAAAAAAGTTGTCGTTGCTACTTACACCCAGCTGCAGCATAGGTGTAACCTCAGCGCCATCTTTGGTCATTACACTGCCTGGCTTTAATTCTACTGCCAAAGCTGGTGCTGATAAGCCTAACGCAACGAGTAAAGTGGTAATTGTATTAGTACGCATTTTCACTTTTAAATCCCTTAAAAATTGTCATAAAAATTATTTTTACATCAAACCATAAAGACCAATGTTTAATGTAATGTAAGTCGTATTCAACTCGCTTGGCCATTTTATCAAGTGTATCGGTTTCGCCGCGCCAGCCGTTTATTTGTGCCCAACCGGTAATACCCGGTTTGGTTTTATGCCTAAACATGTAAAATTCTACTTTTTTTCGGTATTCTTCGTTATGGGCAACCGCATGGGGCCTTGGGCCAACAATAGACATGTCACCTTTTAAAACATTTATAAACTGCGGCAGTTCGTCTAGGCTAGTTCGGCGCAAAAAGCCACCTAATGGAGTTATGCGGGTATCGTTTTTAGTTGCCTGAGTCACCACATCGCTGTTTTCAGTCACCGTCATCGAACGGAACTTCCACACTTTTATTTTTTGCCCATCTAAGCCATAGCGATCTTGCTTAAAAATAATAGGCCCTTTAGATGTCAACTTTATTGCGGCAGCAATAATCAATAATAATGGGGTGATTAAGGTAACAATAATAGCCGAAACAACTATATCTTCTGTGCGTTTTATAAACTCATGAGTACCAATACATGGGGCTTCAAACACACTTAGTGTATCTACATCACCGACATGCTCAATGCGAGCATGTATTAAATTTGAGAGTAAAAAGTCTGGCACTATGTGCACATCTACTGTGGTATCGCCCAACTGCAATAAAATGTCGGCTATACGTTTTTGCGCTTTCATAGGCAGCGCAATATAAAGTATGTCTATTTCGCCATTGCGAGCAGCATCTACCGCACTTTGTATACCGCCCTCAACGCCCTGCTGTTCAAGTTGTTCAAATAAACGTTCAGGGCTTCTGTCGTCGTAAAAACCTTTAAAGTTAAACCCAAGCTCATCGTGTTTAACTATTTCAGCATGTAAGTATGCGGCCGACTCAGTGGCACCAATAATGGCCACATTGCGTTGCGATAGCCCTAGTTTACGGCGACTACGTTTATACCAATAAACCCCTAAGCGCCAAATGTACAAATAAGCCACACTTAGTAAAAACCAAATAACCACACCAACGCGTGAAAGCGACTCGGTAAACTTAAATACAAAAGACACAACTAATAAAAACGCAAAAGCAATAAGCACACTACCCCATGCACACATTACCATTGTTCTAAATTTCCCTGCACGCCAAGAGCGATAGGTAGAAAACAGCTCAGCACTGTATAAATAGCTTAGGGCAACAGTTAATGCAGAGGCAGCATAAATCGGAGTGAGTTTAAAACTGTAGAGTAAGGCTGCGCACTGAAAAGCTAAAAATAACGCAAATATATCAAATAATCGGTAAAAATTGGCATCAGAGGAACCTGAAGGTTTAAAAGTCCTTGGAGATGTCATTTTGCTTAATTCCTTATAGCTAATTCAGTGTGAGTAGCACCTCACAAAATCCACGGGGATAATATAGTATTAGCCAATTTTGTTCAATTACTGATTCCGACAAAAGTACTAAAATTCATGTTTAAATCTTTTAGCAAACTCTTGCTTTGTTCATTAAGTATCAAAAAGAATACTCACATTTTATTTAAGTTTAATTAAATAACCCCTTAAACCAACTCCAAACCCCAAACGAATATCCATCAAAAATATCAATTCCCAATGCTGACTTAATTAAATATAAAACCAGCAAGGTAAATAAAATAGTAAACGTGACAACCAAACTTAAAATTATTGCTTGAGTAAACCTTGCTATTTTTTGCTCTTTTAAGCTTAATTCACGCCTGTTTCGCCCCGCTAAAAAAACATAGTAATAACGGTATTTAAAAAATTTAACTACGCCTCTGCAATCAACAGCATGATTACCCCACTGCCTAGCACCTATGGCTATTTTTAAATGCGCTAATTGTTCATCAGTAAACGTAGTTTGAATGTTCTTAGGCATTCGCTCGAGTAAACTTCTAATAGCTGGGTCTTGCTGTAAGTTCGACAAAAAAACCTCAAATGCAACATGATTATTAATTGCCAATTATTTTAAACAACTATTTAATAATAAAAAGCCAATTAAAACTTAATTGGCTTTTTATTTGCTAAAAGTACTTTTTATTTAAGCGTACTAGAGCGATAAGTATTGTTATTTAACCAACTTGGTAGTTCATAGGTTGGTACCTTACCATCTTGGCTAATGTTAGTTTGGTGATACGAGTGCTGGTTCCAAATGCGAGTTGCATTTTTCCAAGGTTTGCTGTTATCAGCAGCACCATACACAGTGACACCATTGTTAATGCTATATCTAGAATCAGTATTATTTGATACAACAACAAGCTCTGCATTATCGTCGCCCTCTAGGTCAACCACAATTGGGTATTCCCAAAGCGTTCCTGATGAGTTAGCAACTGTCGATAATACTTCACCATTAACACCATTTAACACTCTTACTTTGTAGTGATCTTGTACAATTACTTCATCAATACCATCACCATTAAAGTCATAAGCACTCACGCCAATTTTACCGCTCCATTCATCATCATTGGCAACAGTCCATACTAAATCACCGTTTGCGTTATACATATCAACTGCTGTGTAACCTGCGTAAACAATACCTAAATCTTTTGTTCCTAAGAATGTAGATACCGCTTGTACACCACCGCCTAAATTATCAGGGTTAGTTACTTGCCACTTAACATTTCCATTATGCTCAAGTACAGCAAATACACTATCTTCAAGCTTGTTACTTGGATTACTAATTACAATTTCAGGGTTAAGATCATCATCTAAATTGGCAACTGAACTAAACCACATAGTTCCTGGCTCACCATATTGCCATAATTGTGCACCATTAACATCGTACAAGCCTCCACCAGTTAACATTTCTTGATTGCCATTATTATTGGCGTCAAAGGCTATTGAGGCCTTCGACCAATCAGTGGTGTAAAGTAGACCAGCTTCATAACTAAAAACATTTTTCCCTATTAAAATTTCAGGAACCTGATCATTATTAATGTCACTGATTACAACAGAACCAATTGTTTTACCTGATTTTGTAAACTCTTTTTTCACTTGTCCTAAGTTGTTAACAACTTGAACCACTGGTGATGTATAGTCGTTTAAGACAATTTCAACAATACCATCACCATCTAAATCAGCTGCGGCAATAGAGTTACGTGGATCACTGAAAACACCGCCATTTTCATAATTCCATAGTTCAGTTCCATCAACACCACTCAATGCTCGAACCAAACCAGGTCGGCTAGATGCTCTACCTTCATAACTCACAACTATTACATCAGCAACATCATTGTTGTCGATACTTCCGTCACCATTATCATCATTAAGTTGAGCAGTAACGGGAGTAGTAATTACTTGCACATGTTCAGGCATAAATTCACTTGAGTTCCAGTGCCATTTTTGTTGCATTGCAAATGGAGCGATAGGCTCAGCAACTGATGGTAAATCACCATTGAATTCGCCACCTAACAATGCCATAGAGCCTTTAAAACTTTGGCCAATAATTGGCATTTTAGCCGTGCCGTAAGCGCCTTTAACATCAGCATAAGGGGCAAGAATGACACCCTCCCAACGGTTACCTTTAATATTAAGGTTTTGCGTATCAGGGAAGTTAAATACAGTTTTACTTGCGTGGCGGCGTAAATGCCAAAAACCTTTACCGCGCACATGTAAATCAGCACCACCTGTAATATTAAAAATTACAGTTGCATCGCTTGGTATACCCCATACTTTAAAGGTATGAGCACGGGCAAAATCACGGCCATCAATATTAAACACTTGTCTATCAGACCTGCCGTCACCTTGAAGGTACAAACCACCCCATTTGCGGTAAACTGTACCTGTTTGGTTTAACTGGTTTAACTCGGCGCTTAAACTTTTATAATACTCTTCTTGTTCATCAAAGTTAAATGGCATGGCCGATTCATCTTGGTTAGAAAGGATTTTAGAACCCCATTCCATACCCCAGCGTACACCCCAATGAATGTCAGTACCGCCACCGGCAATCATGCTACCTACATATTGGCGGCCGTATTTAAATTTTATGCTTGATTCACTAATTAGATAGTATTCATCGCGATTGTAAGGGCGGGTATAACCCACACTGTAACCTTGAAGATCGATTTCGCCAGCGGCAATTGCACCATCAGCGCGGCCAAAGTGCGATTTAAAATCGTCAAAAACAAATGCTGAAAAATTATTGGCTACGCCTAAGTCTGCAGCCAGCGTTGTAGAGCTGGCTAAAGAAAGTGCGATCACTGCACTTATCTTTTTAAATTTAAGTAATGAGTTAGTCATTTTTTCCCTCGAAAATGAAAAGTGCATTATAGGCACCAAGTTTGAGTCATTTGTTTAATGAAAGTTAATTCATCAAGCGCTTGGTGAACATTATATACACAAATAAAATCAAAAGGAACAAAAAACACTACGAAAGTACTAATTTTAGACCCCATAAAAGGAACTGAAAACTAAAATCAATAACTTACGGTAAAATAAAAGTTTAAATTAGGTGATTTATATATAATACAAACACAAAAGAACTAATTTATGTTAATTAAATGTTAACCAAAGTGGGCATTGATGAGGGGAGTTTTATGTAACGATAAAGCATACCTTGTACCGTTACATAAAAGATTAATTAAAACCCAATGATATAGCGACTATGCTTTTTAAAAACTTTCTTAATAGCTAACGCGGCCATCGAGCAGAAAAGAATTACTATAGAAACTAAAAATACGTATGCCATCCAACTATTATTGAGCTTAAGTCCAAAGCTAGTAATTATCCAAAGCAAAAAAGCATGCATAAAATAAATAGTAAAGCTTGTTGCTGCTATTATTTCTAAAAGCCTGATTTTAGTATCTTCATATCTATGGAGCCAAACCATAAAAAATATACTTAAAGCAAGTTTTTGCAAAAGCATTAAATCTACACCATTATATTCAAATACTAGTTTGTGATAACTACCAACTTTGCCAATATAAGCTTGTAGAAAAGCAAAAATAACTACTATTGCAAATAATAAGTACTCTTTCCCCTTAAACAATAAGTAAATTTTATTCTTATGTATTGATGAAGTAATACCTATCAAATATATTGGAGTAAAATATAAAAAGTTATGAAATATATTGTAGTTATCAATCGATCTATGTAAGAAACTCGCAGTAATAATTAGACTTATAATAAGTGCAAGCTTAGTCTTGGTACTTAATTTTATAAATCTAATGTGTAATGGAGATAATAAAAACGTCAGCATTATAAATGGAATATACCAGTATATTTGAAGCGCAGTACCAGTAATCAAATACTTTGCCACCAAATATGCATAGTTCAATACTGATATATCAAAATATAGATCAGGAGTTATACTCTTTAATGAATAGTAAATCGCCGGAATCATACTAAAAACTAAGTACGGCAAGACTATGACTTTTACTTTCTTTGTAACAAACTCTTTATATTTGAACCTTGTATAAAATACATGATGGAATAAAAAGCCTGAAATAAAAACAAATAAAGTTGTGCCACCAAAAATAAGGTTTTGAATAGTTAGCTCTAATAAGCTGACAGACTCAATATTAGCTATATAAAAAAAGTGACCCGCAACAATAAGCACTATTGCTATAGCCCTAAAGTACTCTAAGGATTTAATCATATTTATTTAAAGTTTAAATTTGCTTTTAATTAGAAGATACGCAAACTTAGAGTTTGTAACTAAGTAACGTTTCCACATTCTGCCTGGTTCTTGAATTACCCTATATAGCCACTCCAAACCGGCCTTTTGCATCCACTGCGGTGCACGCTTTACTTTACCTGCTACAACATCGAACGTACCGCCAACACCCATTACAAAGTCAACACCAAGCTTGTCTTGCCATTTATTAATAAAGTTTTCTTTTTTAGGCGAGGTAATCGCAACAAATAATAACTTAGCGCCCGATTCGCGTATTTTAGTGACCACGGCTTCTTCATCATCCCAAAAGTAGCCATCGTTATAACCTGCTATGTTTAAATTTGGGTTTATTGCTTTAACTTTACTTACTGTTTTGCTTACTACTTCTTCGGTGGCACCCAATAAAAACACAGGAAAGTCTCGCTTGGCACTCATAGCTAATAATTCATGAAATAAGTCAACTCCCGCTACACGCTCTGGCACATGGTGCCCTAAAAAACGCGCACCGAACACTACACCCATACCATCAATATTAATTACCTCACACGCTTTAACCGACTCAGCTAAAACAGGATCTTTTTGCATATTAACTATTTTGGCTACATTTACCACAACATGCTGTAAAAATTGCTTTTGCTCAATTCTACTTTCAATAAAAGACACCGTCTCTTGCATAGTGGCAATATCCATGGGTGCTTTTAAAAATTCAATACGTTTCATTGTTGAGTCCGTTTTTTAAAGTTGTTCAATAACTGCATTTTTAGCGCTGTTCAATTTTTGTCTATTAAAATAAGCAAACGAATAATATACCCATGCTTGTGTCCAACGCACATAGTCAACCTTATTGGTAAAATACTTATTTTTTTGATAAATAAAACGCTGCTTTTTAGGCATATATAAGCTTTGAATAGCGCGGTTTATTACTTTTTCGGCCATTGTAAAGTCATCACATGTTTTGCCTACTTTTAATAATGTAAAAACAGCTTGCGAAACACTGTGCATATCGAGTGGGTAGCGATTATTATTGTAATATTTTGCGGTGCCATCTTGCTCAAACAAATGTGTTTTATAATAAGTAAGACCTTTTGCAATTGACGATTCAAACTCATCAATTTGCAACTCATCACTCAATAAGCGTAGCGCCTCTAGGTTATAACCGGTATGAAAGCCATCTATAAACTGATGATGATGGCGAGCACCATATACCCATGAACCATCAAGTCCCTGTTCGCTTACCGACTGCCTTGCTGCATTTAAAGCAAGCTGTTTGTAATGTTGGTTGTTAGTCAGCACGGCAACTTTTGCAACCCATGCAGCGCCCCAAAGGCTAGCATTATGTACAAATGCAGTTTCACCCGGTATGTAACCAAAAAACTGCCTACCATCACATTCTTTATATAATGTTTTTACAATAAAATGTGCACTATCAACTGCAGGATCTGAGTATTTTTTGTCTTTGGTGATTTCACTTAATGCATATAAAGCCTGAGCAACATAAATAGTAGTAATTACATTTGGCTTACCTTTAGGTACAAAAAAAGCACGAGCATTCCAGTCAAAGTGGTAACCCCAACAGCTATGCTGCCAAATAGATTTATCACTTTGCTGGGTCAATAACCAATCAGCTAGCTTTATCGCTTCATCTAAATAAGTTTGCTCATTAGTTGCTTTATAGTCTTCCAATAAACCTAAAATAAATAAACCAATACCCTTTGGGTTACGCTTTTTGGGCACAGCACATAATGGTCGCAAGTTAATAGCTAAACGTTTATGAAGCTGAATCCAAGCAAGCCCTACAATGCCTTGTTTAAATCGAGGAATTAATTCAAATAGTTTACTATTGAGCCCATCAAATGGATCCTGACCAGCGTATTCATATTTTTGTGCTTGTTTGAGTATTGTATTTGCGCAATAAAAGCTGTCAGTCATAATCAAGCAGCCTCTGCTTTTCTAGTTAAGCTGTCGTATATAGACTGTAGCTGAGGAAGAATTGCTTGTTGGGAAAAATTGTTTTCAAACTTTATTTTTCCAGACTTAGCTAATTGAGCATTTAACTCTCTATCCTTTATTAGTTTAATTAATGCTTGTGCTAGGGCTTCAACATCACCTGCATTCACTAATAAACCATCTTTATCAGATTCAATTGCATCAGGGATACCTCCGGCATAAGTCGAAACGACGCAAATATTTGCAGACATAGCCTCAATAACCCCCATAGGGAAACCTTCGTTATAGCTAGGCAAACAATATATATCAGCAGATCGTAAAACAGATAATTTTTTATCTCCACTGATCCACCCTAAGAACATAACCGAGTCTGAAATATCAAGTTCAGAAGCTAACGCTGTGAATTTTTCGATATCACCATCACCAGCTAACTCTAATTTAGCATTTGGACATTTGGCTTTAACCTTATGGAAAGCTCTAATTAAATCCCCTGCTCCTTTTCTCTCACCAATACGACCAAGGAAAACGACTTTTCCTATTTGAGAATCACTACCATTATTTGCAATAGGAATGACAGAGTTGTACAAAACTTGAAAATGTTCAGTTGTTGGGAAGGTATCCGCCGCCCAGTCTAACCATTGCGTAGATAAGACAAGCACTTTATCTACCATCATGAACGTATTTCTAATATGCTGCTGTTTGTCATCTGAACATTCATTAGAATAAAAATCTCTAAACTCAGCACCATGCAAATGAAGTATTACTTTCACATTAAAAAACTTTAGTATTCTTACTATTAATGACTTACGACTATAACTTCCTCTTGATGCCATATGAACATGAGCAACTTCAATTTTATAAAGCAAAAGTAAAAAAATAATTTTAAAAATTGATAATAAGAAGAACAATTTCATCAAAAAATGACTAACGCCAGATTTGTTCACAGAAACTAACTTAATATTATTTTCGTCAACAAACCCCATTTCAAAATAACTGTTAATAACGGTTGAGATTCCTCCTTGACCTTCACGTTTTGGCCCAACCATTAAATTAATTCTTTTCTTCATTTTAATCCTTAATTTTACAAATAGCTTGTCGCATTTTACCATTTTTAGTCCGTTGAATGCTGTCCACAACTTCAACGGTTACAGCTATGCTCTGACCTAAACGCTCTTTAGTATTTTCAACTAGAATGTTGCGCTCATTTTCGTTAAAAACAGCTGTATCTACCATAACAAAGATATGAACAGCTCCTTTTTTTTGCTGATAAAACTGGCAAGCAATTAACCCTGCAACCCCTTTTGGGATATGGTTTAATATGTGAATTTTCTGATTATCTTCTGCCACTAAATAGTCGCCAACTCGACCTTCAATTTTTTCTATAATAGGGAAAACTCTGCCACAAGGGCATGACTTTTCACTAGATAAATAAACGTAGTCACCTGTTTTATATCTTATCAAAGGGAAATAATGATTATTAAAATTAGTGCCAATAATTTCATGTCGCCCTGTCGCATCAACGGGCATTAATTCTACATGGGAATAATCGGTTAGGAGGTGGTATCTTCCATGTTCACACTGGCCTATCGCAGCTACTCGCTCAAATAAACCATACCAGTCAAATACTTTACAGTTAAACCGAGTCTCAATTAAGTGACGATCTTCTTCAGATAAAGACTCAGAAGATGTGAGGATTGATTTTATTTTACTAGGGTAGTAACTATCAATAGACTCTAAGTACCTTGCTAATGCAACGATCGAAGATGGGTATGCCTGTATAACTTCTACACCAAAATCGACCATAGCTTTAATATAATCAGGTATTGTAATAGCAGAAATATGAAAAGAAGATAACAAAATCATATCTTCAAAATATGAATAACGCCAAAATGGAGATTGTTTTTGAGCAAAGGGCACAACCATATCCCCACGAATCCATGCTCTTTTATCACCCTTTTTATAGCCAGCCCACTCTCGCTGTCTATCAAAAAAAGCCTGCTCTCTATTCACTGCAATGAGGTCTTGATAAATATTAAGAGGGCTCCCTGTTGTACCGCTTGTTGCACCACTGATCACTACTTTAGGCTTAACATCTGAAATAAAAGCGCTAGGATTATTGCGAACCACGCTCTTATCTATAACAGGAAAGCCATTAATAGATTTATCTGTTAATGCTTGTTCCTTATAAAAATCAACATTCTTTAGAGCATTATCAATACACGATTCGAGCATTGCGTCTGAATAAGATTGTAAATTATCCGCCGAACGCTCATTTCTATGAATATTACGAAGAGTCTCTTCTGAAAAATTATTTCTTTTTAGTTTAACTCGAATAAATCCACGTATTGTTAAAATACTGTTTTGGATAAATATTGGTGCTAGTTTATATATTTTGCTGTTTAACATTCCACTAAGTCCATTTTTTCAGTGTATTCATTAAGCGTCATAAAACTATTGAATTGCGAAAGTACTTTTGAAAATGGGCTAAATAAGCTCAAATCCTTAGGGTGTGCAATTAGCACTAGCGGGTAGTTAGGGTCTTGTATACGTCTTTGTTTAATTGCAACTTTAAAACGAGTAATTTCCATAGAACTAGATAAACACATATCAAAATTACTATTTTTAAGCATTTCAATATTTTGAGCGCTTTTATCTTCTCTATTATGAGAATATGGTACGTTTTTATATTGGCGATTTTTAATGGTAGAAAATACTCTAGCCAAGCTAAATCGTTGTAGTTTATTAACACTGATTGTCAATAATGGTAGCTCAAGCAATCTTCTAACGGATTTTTTATCACTTGGTACAATTATTGAGTCATCACAATGCCAATAAGGAAGGTTACTAGGCGCCATTGTAAAATCATAATTAGAGAGGCTGTTAGAAAAAAAACCAGGGCAAACTGAAGAGTCGCAGTAAATATTATTATCTAACAGTGCATTGACACTTTCATATGAATTACCTACGTTATAACCGCCCGCACGAAAAGCAGTACAATTATAATTTGGGTCTACGTCTCTAACACGCTTTTCAAGCATTTCTTTACCTAAAGCTAGAAGTTCATATTTCCCGGGTGACCCCTTAGTTGAACGCTCGGGAAGATCAGAAAAGCTCCACCATTGATGGTTTAATTTCCACTGCCCGTTAATATACTCGGCATTGTACCATTGCGGATGTAAGTGAAGCTGAATATCATGGCCTTGCTTTATTAGCTCAGCAATTTGATTTTCTATTGCAACTGCCCCCAGATATTCATTACTCTCTTCTGGATATAACTCTTTTAAGCCTATCAGCTTTTCAACTTCTAGTATTTCAATAAAAAAAGTAGCCTTGGTGCCAAGTTTATCAAACGCTTTCAACATTTTATAAGTAGGGTCGATTAAATGTTTAAAAACACATCCCTTACCACTTCCAAATAACTCATAGTCAATTGTTATAATATTAGTCATTAGTTTCCCTTGAAAGCTCATACCTTTTGCCAAGTATCATTAAAGTTTTAACTTCTGATACCTGTTTAAACCCAGTTTTAGTGAAAGAGGCTATTGATGATAGATTTTGAGCATTTATAGAAGTTACAATTTTAGATACTCCCTTTGCTTTACATTTCTCAATTGCAAAAAATATCATTGCTTTATTTATACCTTTACCTCTGTGCTTTTTATCAACAAAAACAGGGCCAATCCATGCAAAGTTATTAGCACTAAGTAAAACCTCTCCGAATCCAGCGATTTCCTTTTTACCAAAGGATAAAAAAGTGAAACCTGCCACTTCATCATTTACCTTTGCAACGAAGCATTCACCACCACCTTCAAAGCTATTTGCAACATCCGCTTTTGATAAGTGCAAAATCCCTATTGGTTTATCTATATCTTTTAAATCCACTGTTTTCAGTTTTTCAAATTCAAGTTCTGAGATGTTTAATTCAAAGCCTAATGTACTTGTTTTTCTATAAAAAAAACCTGTGACTTTTTTCAAGAACATTATAAAAACATTGTAGAAGCCGTCAGTCTTACATCGTTTTAAAATCTTAATAATCATTTTTTTACCTGCATAAAAAATGGTTTTAAATCTTTTAAATCGAATATATCAGTACTATTTGATCTAAGAATTGATAAGTTATCTTTAAAGTACTTTTTAAATGATTTAGTTTTGGTAAATAAGATCATACAAGATTGAATATCTCTCAAAAACGATGACCATTTTATGGTTGTGTTTAAACGCTCTCCCTCTTCCGCCTTTCCATAGAGCAACTTAGAAGGGGTAGTATATTTGCTACCTATCGCACTCATTAAGCCGCATGGCCTTGAGTTTGCTTCAATTAAAAAATATGTCCCTGTTTGATCGCATTCTTTAAACTCTACTTCGATTAAACCGACATAATTAGAACTTTTTAAGAGTTCAACTATCGGTCTGTATATAAAATCCATAAAAGCAGTGGGAGCTTCAAACTCTTCTACATAAGAACCAAAACCGTTTTTAGATATTCGGCACTTTCTAGTCAAAAGGTATGCTACATGCTCACTTGAAATTGAAAGTTGTAGCGATATGTTAGAATCCTCTGCTCCACTTATATAATCTTGAAAGATTAGATATTGGAGTGTGTTTTTGCTCACACTTGTATAAAAGTGGTGAAAATCACTAAAGCAATTAAAAACTTTTGTTTTAAAGTTAGCGTCACTAGTACTATGTAATACGTCCTGATTCCATTTAACCAAAATTGGATTTGGTAATTCACCATTTTCATATAAGGTAGTCGGTTCGTAGCTTCTTGGATATTTAATGCCTATTTCTTTAAAAAAATTGTAAGTTGAATCTTTATGGGCAAAGAGTTTTATTAGCTCGAATGGTTTAGGATATATGTCATACAGTGAACTTAATTCTTTTCCATAGTCAACAATAGCCTGCAACTCTTTACCGCCACAGATGTGCATTTCATTGAAATCACGATTCAGCAATTTTAGTTTTTTTATAAATTCTTGAGGGTCTTTAACACATAACTTTTCACCATACTTCGAATGAAATGCAATTTTCTCATCTAAAGAAACCAACAATACTTTTTCACCTTGCCTTGCTAATAGCCGAAGAACATAAAGAGCTTGGGGCCCAGAACCTAAAATTATTGCACTCACTAATGACCTCTTACTTATTCTTAAAAAATTATTAAATCACTTATCAAAAAAACTTTAATAGCGAATTTGTAATATATAAATCACTTAACCCCAACCTTTTCATCATCAGTCGCTTTAGTGGAATAAACCAAATATAAACAAGAAATAAAAAATAGAAGTACGGGGGTTTTTGTTGCTAGTGCGTTATTGGTAACCGAAGCCCCTAATAAAACAAACAATGCTACTTTTAATTGTGTTGGACCATTGAGAGCCAATTTCCCAGCAGTGCTAAAACAAGCAATTAAAAGTAAAACCGTTGAAATTAATCCAAAACTCACAATCCAGCCAACAATATAATTTTCTATCGTATTGATACCAATATAAAATTCAATATTCTGCATGATCGAGGCTGGTGCGCCAAGAAGCCACTCACTAAAACTCAATTGTTCCAAAATAATAAACACATCAAATCTAGCCTGAGCACTAGAGTCAACATGTAATTTATTTAAGATACGCGCTCCAATTGGAGTCAAAGTTATTATTAATACAGTGAAAATAGATGCAAAAAAAGTGAGCGCTTGTATTACTGCAAAGCGCATTTTAGATACTCTAAAACCGTTAGACACAAATGATGGAATTTTAGGCATTACAAGCAAGAACATACCTAGCAGAAATACCCCAGTAGCTCCCCTTCCACCAAAAGCAAATAGTGCTAACGTAACTACAGTAAAATAGATTAAATAAGGAATTCGCGTATAGCTCATTAGTAAAGGTGCCAATGCAGCAGTAATCAACGCGTTATTGAGTGGATGAGTCAGTAAAGCAACAGATCTGAAATAACTAAAACTAGAGAACTGAACAGATATCAGTGAACTACCAAGCATAAACTCTAAAATAGCTATAACTGAATTTATGAATAATAAGTATGCAAGCAACGTTAATAGTTTATTTTTATGAGTGGTACTCAACTGACTCAATAAATATAGAGCTAAAAGCGGGGCTACCATAGTATCGACCAAGTAAGCCATCCCCGACGTACCAAATCTAATTAAGCCGTAAAATATAACAAGTACAATACACAAAAAACTTATTAGCCAAGATGCTCTAAGCTCTCTTAGGCTGGTTAAAGGCACATTAATACCTCTTCTAAGCGTAAAAATAGCAACGGTCAGCATTAATATATACGTCGAAATATGTATTTTAACTAACGGATTTCCGCCTTCTGATACGTATTTTATACCTACGTTTTCTAGCAAATAGCCGCCAAAAATAAAGGCTGTCAAAAAAGTGAACATCATTACTTTATATATATTTTCACTTTTCATTTATTTATTACCCATGCTTTACATTTTTTATAATTCAGTAAGGCAAGCACACATGAGAAAATGCTCACGCCAATAACTACATCAATAATAATATTGACTATGGGTATGTTAATTACCACAAAGTTATAAACACGTAATTCTGGAAGGAATATAGCCATACACACAGTTGAAAGTAGAATTTTATATACCTGCAACGGTACAGCGTATTTATACCCTTTTTTTAGTGATAACCATAGGCTCATAATCAATGCGATAATATTAGCAATTAAAAAAGCACTCGCTGCACCTATCAAACCAAAAGGAGGAATCAAAGTAACTAATAATGATAGGTTTAATATTAATGAAAAAACACTGATTTTTGGCAGGTATTTAGTGTTTAAAGAGAACTGTAAACCATGGTCTATATAATGTCCCTTCAAATTTAAAACAAACACCCCCGCACATAAAATATAAATAACAGTAGAACCTTGTGATAAATATTCTTCACTAAGTAATAGGTGCGTTATAGGCTCGGCTAAAATACAAAACCCAACTAAAGCAGGAACTGAAATTAAACATAACAAAGTTAAATATTCACCATGGGCTTTGTACAAAGCGGCTTTATCGTTTATTTTTTTTGTTAATTCAGGAAAACCCGGTAATGCAACAACCATAAAAATAAGTGCACCTATTCCTAATAAAATATTTGATATAGCGGCATATATACCTGTTTGTGCTAAATCTAATGAGTCGGCAATAAAGTAACGATCTAAACGACTTGATATTGCTGCAACTAAGCCACTGGCCATAAGAGGTAAGCCATAAGAGAAAATAGCCTGAGCATCTGCAGTTTTAAGTTTATTAATACTAACTTTAAACGGTTTAAAAACAACTAAACCTGCAGCTATGTAGCTTAAAGCAAGAGCTGATAACGCAGAAAGGATATTAGGAGAGTAAGCTAGCAAGCTGCCTGTAATTACTATAGCCATAATAGATTGAGTAAGTACGGCAACTCTATATTGGTTTAAACGCTCCATTATACGGGCTAATTCAAGATAGAACTGATAGAGAGCTTTAGTTAAAAAAACTAAAAAGGTAGCTAAAAACGTAGATAAGGTTAATAAGCCTGTTAAATATAACCCTAAACTAACTAGTGCTAATGCTGGCAATGTGCAGCAAAAAATAATTGAGCAGGCAATCGCTGCAAAATTGTCATGTTCCTCTGTTTTTTTACTAGGAAGTAAACGCAGCATGCTAGAGTTAATCCACTGCGCAGCTACCGCCCTTACAACTTCAACTGTTAATAGCATTAATGCCAACATTCCGTATTCTGTTGTAGTTAATAACTTGGTATGAATACTAATTAATGCAAAAACACTAATTGCAGCAAAAACTTGCACTGGAGCATATTTTAGTAATGCATTAAACATTATTGTTCTCGCTCAGCCTTAAAAACAAGCTCATTATAAACGGCCTTATATTGCTTAATTATCTGTGAAGTATTAAATAACTCTTTTAACTTTTTCACAGATAATTCTCTATCGAAGTTATTTAAGTTTGCTGTAATTTCATCAACTGTTGTTGACTCTGTTATATACAAAGCACCGATTGATTGAAAAAACTCTTTTTGCTCATCGAGTATGCCTACTTCAGTACAAAGTAAAGGAAGCCCCGTAGCTAAAATTTCAAGCGGAACTAAGCCAAATGTTTCTTCTTTCGAAGTAAAAATGCCACAATTAGCATTGTTATAAAGCTCAATTAATTCGTATTTGTTTTTTCTGCCTAAAAAGGCAACTGAATTTTCTAGTTGTAACGCTTCAATTTTACGCTCAAGTTGTTGTGCATATTCTTTGTTCGACTTCGACCCCACTATATCTAAACGGCATGCAATACCGTTTTGATTAAGCATATGGATGATGTCTATAGATTGCTCAATATTCTTTTTAGGATTAATTAAGGCACACGTTATAAACTTTATTTCCTGAGGGAGCTCAATTAATTGACTTTGTTTGGAGCTATTAAAAAAGCTGTCATCTATCGGGTTATAAATTATGTTTGCTTCAATATTATTTTTAGCTAGTGCTTGTTTTAAAATGTCACCAACAACAAACTTTTTATCACCTAAATACCGAGTAAACATAGGAATTATTTTTTCATATAAAAAGTTATTAAAAAATCCAAAGTTATGACGCCCAATTTTTTTATAACTATGAACAGTGACAACCGATTTCCCCCTAAAACCACTGCCAATTAATACACTCCAAAAATGGGTATGTACTAAGTCAGGATTCAAAATTTTTAACAACTTGCGAATATGCCAATTTTGCCAAATAATACCAGGAATTTTAAATTTTGATTGCTTACTTGATGCAGGCAGCCAAACAAAATCAACATTATCTGATAGACGAATAACATCACCAGAGAAAGGGGTTTTACTCTGTGGGTCGAGCCCAATAATGGTAAACCTAAAGTTAGCGTCATCATGGTTAACCAAATATTCTGCAAACATTTGGCATACACTATCTACGCCGCCACAATTGTTACTGCCCCAGTCGTAAGTTGAAAGGGGCATAATTAAAGCGATATGTTTTTTAGGCATTATATTTATTCATAATGTATCGGCCAGGATCATTTTGGTTGACTACTCGAGAAGGATTACCAACAGCCGTTGAATTTTCAGGTATATCCTTAATAACCACAGAGCCAGCACCAATAGTGACGTTATTTCCTATGACAACATTTTCGACTATGCAAACCATAGGACCTATATACACGTTATCTGCAATAGAGGCAGCTTTCCCATGGTTACTTCCAATATTTACAAATTGACTAATATTGCAGTTAGCTCCAATTTCAACTGTTGGACTTAAAACTATTCCAGTAGCATGACCTAAATTGAGCCCAGGACCAATTTTTGCTTCTTTAGGTATTTGTATTTGATACCTGATAGATAAGGTTAAATGCATAAGCCTTGCTAATGTCCTAATCAATAGGTTATTCGACTGAGTTAGCCTCCACCAAAAAGTGTACTTAAAAGAACGGTTATTATTGATTAAGTTTTTTATTAATAATTTATGGGAGTACCTTGCGGTACTCCGATACAAATCACATTTTATAAGCTCAAAAGGAGTCATAAATGTTAGCCTTACAAAATACCGCGAGTATCAATAACAACTTTTGATGCAAACTCTGTTTTATCTGCAGCTTTAAATTGTTTATGATCAACTAATACTACAACGACATTTGCTTGCTCTAGTGCGCTTTCTAACGACACTAAGCTAACATTTTTATCTGCTAGGTTAGCTGGTAGCTCTGAAATGTTTGGCTCTACCGCAAGTATTTCACCAATATTTTTTGCTGCTAATTCTTCAACAATATTTAATGCCGGGCTCTCACGAAGATCGTCAATATCGGCTTTAAATGAAAGGCCTAAACACGCAATAACTGGACGTTTAAATTCATCAGCAGCTTTTGCTACTTTTTCAATTACGTAAAATGGTTTTGCGTCGTTAGTTAAGCGTGCTTGTTTAATTATTTTTGCTTCGTCTGGGCAGCTTGCAACAATAAACCAAGGATCAACCGCAATACAGTGGCCGCCAACACCTGGGCCTGGGTTTAAAATATTTACACGCGGGTGACGATTAGCAAGCTTAATAAGCTCCCACACATTAATTTTTAATTTGTCACAAATGACAGACAATTCATTGGCAAATGCAATGTTTACATCGCGAAATGAGTTTTCGGTTAACTTAGCCATTTCAGCAGTACGAGCATTGGTAATAATACACTCGCCGCGCACGAAAGTTTCGTATAACTTAACGGCTTTTTCACTACATGCTTTACTCATACCGCCTATTACACGGTCGTTTGACACTAGCTCTTGTAATACATAACCAGGTAATACACGCTCAGGGCAATGAGCAACATTGATGTCGGCGGCATCTCCTTTATCTTGTGGGAACGTTAAATCAGGGCGCGCTTCACTTAACCAAGCGGCTAGTTGCTCCGTTGCCCCTACAGGTGAGGTGCTTTCTAAAATAACTAAGTTACCTTTTTCAAGCACTGGGGCAATCATTTTTGCAGCCGATTCAATATAGCTTAAGTCTGCACTGTGGTTACCACTTTCGCTGTGAATAAATGGTGTAGGTACAGCTACCATAAACGCATCGGCTTTTTCTGGCGTTGTAGTCGCTCTTAAGTTACCAGTAGATACTACGCCACGAACTATTATGTCGAGATCAGGCTCTACTATGTGTATTTCACCGGCATTAATGGTATTAACTGCTTTTTCGCTTACGTCTAAACCAATTACTTTCATACCGCGCGATGCAATAACCGCCGCAGTTGGTAAACCTATGTAGCCTAAACCAACAACTGAAACTGTTTTAATTGTCATTACTAAATCCTTGAAAAAGTTTTAAACTTTATTTTAATCTTTAAAGTGTTGCTTAATTTTAGCCACAATGCGTTCACACGCTTTACCATCACCATAAGGGTTATGTGCACGGCTCATTGACTGATATTCTTGAGCGTTAGTGAGTAAGTTATTAACTTCATTCACTATGCGAGCTTTATCTGTACCTACTAGTTTAACTGTACCTGCTTCTACCGCTTCTGGGCGTTCTGTGGTGTCACGCATAACAAGTACAGGTTTACCTAGGCTTGGCGCTTCTTCTTGAACACCACCTGAGTCGGTTACGATTATGTGAGCTTGATTCATTAAGTACACAAATGGTAGGTAGTCTTGCGGCTCGATTAAATGCACATTATCAACATTTTTTAATATGCGATTTACTGGTTCGCGTACATTAGGATTTAAATGCATTGGGTATAAAATTTGTGTATCTGGGTGCGCAGTTGCAATTTCTACCAATGCCTCACAAATTCGCTCAAAACCGCCACCAAAGCTCTCACGGCGGTGCCCTGTAACTAAAATAAGCTTTTTAGTTTCATCGAGTTCTGGAAATTTAGCTTTTAGAGTTGAAATTAAAGCGCTGTCGGTTTTTACTTTATCAACCACTTGTAATAATGCGTCAATAACGGTGTTACCAGTAATTACGATATCGTCAGCACTTACCGCTTCATTGAGTAAGTTTTGCTGCGATGTTTGCGTTGGTGCAAAATGCAGCTTTGTAATAGCACCAGTAAGCTTGCGGTTACCCTCTTCTGGCCATGGTGAACTTAAGTTGCCTGTTCGTAAACCTGCTTCTACGTGCCCCACTGGAATTTGCTGATAAAACGCTGCTAAACTTGCAGATAAAGTAGTGCTGGTATCGCCATGAACAAGCACTAAATCTGGTTTAAACTCTTCAAGAATAGGTTTTAGACCTAACAAAATATTTGTTGTTACATCGTATAAGCTTTGACCCGGTTTCATAATGTTCAAATCGTACTCTGGTACAATTTCAAAAAGGTCTAAAACTTGGTCAAGCATTTCACGATGCTGAGCAGTAACACATACTTTTGCATCAATACCGTCTGCTTCATTTAGCGCTTTAACTAGCGGCGCCATTTTTATTGCTTCAGGTCGCGTACCAAAAATACTTAATACTTTAATAGCCATGATTTCCCTTAATTTTTTACTAACCGATTTTGCATAACTTTATGCATTTGCCATTAATTGCTTAACGCGCTTGGTAAATTCTTCACCCATTAGGCTTGATTGCATTGCATACTCTACGTTTGCGAGCATATAGCCTAGTTTTGAGCCGCAGTCATGCGACTTACCTTTTAAATGATACGCTTCAATTGTTTCAAGATGACGTAACTGTAGTAATGCATCTGTTAATTGTATTTCGCCGCCAGCACCGGGAGGAGTATATTCGAGCAAGTCCCAAATAGCAGGCGAAACAACATAACGCCCTGTTATTGCTAAATTGCTTGGCGCTTCGTCATTATTTGGTTTTTCAACCATGTTGGTAATGGCTGCATTTTCACCAGGCTGGATTTTTTTACCTGCTAAATCAACCACACCATAGTTGTGCACTTCGTCCTGTGGAACAGGCTCAACCATAATTTGATTATGTTGAGTTCGTTCAAATTGGGCGATCATTTGCGCAAGATTATCAACCTTTAGGTTTGACTTATATTGATCGATAATTACATCGGGCAATAAAATAGCAAAAGGGTTATTGCCAATGATTGGACGAGTTTCAAGTATTGCGTGGCCTAAGCCTAATGGCGCCGATTGACGAACCGATATAATGCTTACATCTCTTGGGATTATTGAACGAACTTCTTCTAGCAGACTACGTTTTACACGGGCCTCTAGAGTGGCTTCTAGTTCAAAGCTAGTATCAAAATGATTTTCTATCGCGTTTTTAGAGGCATGGGTAACCAATACAATTTCTTTAATACCAGCTTTTACAGCTTCGTTTACAACATATTGAATGAGAGGTTTGTCGACTAGTGGAAGCATTTCCTTTGGTGTTGCTTTGGTAGCTGGTAACATACGGGTACCCAAGCCTGCAACAGGCAAGACTGCTTTTAATACTTTCACTTCAATTCCTTTTATAGTTACTTTTGGTTATAACGTAGCTGTTTATAAATGTCGCTGCGAATAGCGAGTTTTAAGCACTACTAACCATATGGGCGGCTATTATACACAACACATATAATCGCTCAATATAAAAAGCAGCCTTTTTGATTGTTTTAGGTTAATTTTTTGTTAACTAGTTATTTTTGCCTTTTTTGTAATCTATCAATTTACTTTCAATGGGAATATAATAGTGCTGATAACTTTTAAGGGATGGGATTTGTGCGCGTAGGAATTTGCATAATTATATTAGTGTCTTTTTTTGCTTGTGCACAAGACATGCTTTTACATTTGCGTAATAGCGATATAATTACCCGTGCCAAACAGTTTTACGGCGATGCAGGCCACCAACGAATAAAAACGTGGCTGAGTTTTATAGATGACTCTGCCGACAAAAGCGAATGGCAAAAAATTCATTTAGTTAATGACTTTTTTAATAAGCATATAAAGTACAAAACCGATGACGATCTTTGGCAAAAAAAAGACTACTGGGCCACCCCACTAGAAAGCTTAGGTGTAGGCATGGGTGACTGCGAAGATTATGTTATTGCTAAATACTTTACTTTAATCGCTTTGGGTATCCCAGAAGAAAAAATACGCTTTATGTATGTACGCCAACGTACCGTTAATCAACCGCACATGGTATTAATATACTTTGAACAACCTGACCAAATACCGTTGGTGCTCGACAACTTTAATACTAAACTAGTGCCTGCTAGTAATCGTGGCGATTTAAAGCCTATATATAGTTTTAACGGCCAAGGCTTGTGGTTAGCCAAATCGAAAGGGTTAGGTAATAAGGTTAAGAATAGCCGTGGAGTTTCTGCTTGGAACACTATGCTAGAACGAATTGAACAAGGTGAGCTTGCGCCCGCTAATGGTAACAACAAAGGAACTAGTAGTTATGTCTCGAATCTTTAAATATGGATTGAGTTTGAAGACCCAAGTTTATGGCTTGATCATTTTAATTTCGATTATTTCATTTTGTGTACGCGTTATTACCGACGTGGATACCACTCGTAATTACTTACAAACGCAAATGGCCAGTCATGCGCAAGACACCGCTACTAGTTTAGGGCTTTCTATCTCTCCTTATTTAGAAGACGACAGCCTAATGATTGCCGAGACGATGGCAACCGCTATTTTTGACTCTGGTTACTACAGTGAAATTAAGTTTACTGATGTACAAAATAATACTGTATTTGAGTTACAAAACCCTAAACGCGTTGAATCAGTTCCTAGTTGGTTTATTAGTGCTGTTGAACTAAGTGCGCCAACTATGCATTCTGAAATAAATAATGGCTGGATGATGGCAGGTACACTCGATGTAACTAGCCATACTGGGCAATCGTATTTAACCTTGTGGCAACACACACTACGCAGTTTATATAGCTCGTTTTTACTATTGGCTGCATCACTCGCTATTGCGTTTTTAATTTTACGCGCCGTATTTAAGCCATTAAAAGCAGTAGAAGATCAAGCCACTTTAGTAACTCGCAAACGCTTTACCTTAAATAAAGAAATACCGGTTGCACGGGAGCTACGCACCGTTACACAAGCCATTAATAACATGGTTATAAACTTACAAAGTACGTTTGATTCATTAACCAAGCAAACTCAAGCACTGACCGAAGAAGTATATATAGATTCGTTAACGGGATTGGGTAACCGGAAGTCGTTTGAAAACCACTTTAATTCTGTTGTAAATAATATTTCAGACGATGCGCCAATTACTGCGTTGATGCTTACCCTGCCCTCATTAAATAATATAAACCAAATAGTAAGTTACCAAGATGGTGACCATCATGTATTAGATGCAGCCAAAATACTGAAACATGTCACAGAAGAGTTACCAAATTCAACGGTATTTAGATTGAATGGCGGCACGTTTGTGTTACTTGCCCCGTATGACGTTTTATTTTTAAACAAAGCTCGTTTGGAGCTAAGCGATACATTAAGTAAAAAAGAAAATAGTCTACACATAAATGGCTATGCAAATTTAGCTATAGTTGCAGTTGAACAAGGTGTAAGTGTTGGTGAAGTTCTGTCGTTGCTTGACACCGGGTGTACTATAGGCGAAGACACTACAATTGATAATAACGATAAAGAGTCACTATTTAGCGTTAACCAATGGCGTAAGCTGATTAAGTCGATTATCAATGCGGGTGAAGTGAGCTTTTCGGTACAGCCCGTAAAACAAGCTAATAAAGTTAATTCTCAATGTTACTTTGAAGTGTTTTCTCACTTTATCCATGATGGCGAAAAAGTAAATAACGGCCACTTATTTGCCATGGCCGAAAAGTTAAATTTAACCGAAGAACTCGATAAAAAAATTATACGCAATTTTGTTGATATTAAAGAGCAATACCCAAATGAAGTATTTGCACTAAATCTTAGCAAGGCATCTTTATATTCAACTGACTTTATAGAATGGCTTACTCTTTACTCGCATACTAAGCCGGTTATAAAAACTAACTTACTCTTTGAACTGCATGAAATAAGCTTATTGTATAATGTGCATGTTGCATCGTTACATATAGATGCAATTAAAGAGTTGGGTATTAATGTATGTATTGAGCACTTTGGTACCAGCTTAACATCGTTTAGATATTTACAAGGTCTTGATATTGAATATGTAAAAATTGATGGTAGCTACATTCAAGACTTAGTAACTAATCCGCAAAGCCAATTTTATATTCAAACAGTTAACAATATTTGTCATGGTTTTGGGATTAAAGTTTTAGCCTGTTTAATTGAAAAAAACGAGACTTTAGAAATACTTGAAGACCTAGGATGTGATGGTGTACAAGGTAATTTAATACTGCCACCATCAAAAATTATCAAATCTAATGAAAATGGCGTAAATAAAGAGTTTACTTTTTGCACCGATGCGCTAAAATTTTGCAATTAGTACTCAACCAAGGGACGAGAAATGAAAAAATTACTTTTAGCTGGCTTAGTCGCTAGCGCAACAGCACTTACTGCTCTTCCAACCTATGCACAAACGGATAATGCTGCGGTGGTTCAAGAAGTGGGCATAAATAGCATAATTGATATTCTGAATAATGTAACAGCAGATACTTCACCTGAGCAATTACGCGAAGATTTAGTAGAAGCTATTAAACGCATTTGTAAAAACAAAGAAGAAGTTAAGTTAGACGAAAAGCTGCTTAATGGCGCATGTGGCGCTGCAGATATTGATGCAATGGTTGCCGCTGTTGTAGCTAACTTTGGTGCAGATAACCCTTTAATTTCTGACTTTTTAGCTGCACTTACAGCTGCAGGCTTAGACTCTGATGCAATTACACTGGCAGCAATTACTGCGGGTGTTGATGCTACGACCGCTTCTGAAGCAACTGCTGCAGGTCCGGGTACTGGCCAGCCAGCTCCACCAGTAATAAGCTTACCAACATTACCTACACCTCCAGGTTCTGGTGGTACAGGCGGTGATAACGGTATATCTGAAGTCGGTAACTAGTTTTTACTTTTAGTATATTTAAACGCAGCCTATTGGCTGCGTTTTTACTTTGTTTGAGTTTATTTTGAATCGCTTTATATTCTTTCTTATTTGTTTGACCCTATTTTTACTCCCTCTTCCTTTAGGTAGTTACCGACCTTGGGCAATTTTAGCTATTGGCATTTTAACTAGCTTTACCTTTATTACTCACCTTACCCACAGTGTGTTAAATAACAACCAATCGCTGTTTCCACCCCGCTATTCTTGGCCACTATTTTTTACTCTAAGTGCAGTTGTTTTAGTTTGTGGTATACAACTATTTAGCGTAAGCGTTGATGCATTTCAAACCAAACAAATGTTATTAAAAACCAGCTTTTTACTCATGTTGAGCTGGCTCGTATTTAACTACTGCAATAGTGCCGAGCGAATTAAAAAATTAATTTATGCTGTTATTTGTGCCGGTGTATTTCAAGCTTTGTATGCTAGTTATTTAAACTTATCACCCGATATAGTAAGCCCTTTGTTTGGTTACAAGCACACAGACCGCGCTATTGGCACCTTTACCTACTCTAACTTTTTAGCTAACTATTTAGCGCTGTGCTTATGCTTAGGTATTGGTGTTTTAATCAGTGAACTAAAACGCTCTAACAGCGGTTATCAGCCCACTGTAAAACAAACATTACGCGCTTGGGCCGAAATATTATTGAGTTCTAAAATAATTTTACGAATTTCGTTAATTATTATTATTGTGGCGCTTATTTTAACTCGCAGCCGTATGGGTAACTCGGCCTTTTTTATCGCTTTAATTATAGTGAGCTTACTGGCGCTGTTTGTTTATAAGCAAAAGCCTAAGGCCTTTAAATTGCTGATTGTGAGCTTTTTCATTATCGATTTAATCATTATTGGTGCCATTTTCGATGTAGAAAAAGTAAAACAACGTATTAGCGAGACTAGTTTGCAATCGGAAACACGTGATGAAGTTGTCCGCGACTCAATTCCACTTATTTTAGATAACCCGTTATTAGGCTCTGGTGGCGGTACTTTTTATACTGCGTTTCCTGCGTATCAATCTGAGCCCTACTCTGGCTACTACGACAATGCGCATAACGATTATGTACAATTTGCAGTTGAACTGGGTATTCCTGCCACAGCGTTGCTAGGGCTGCTAGTGCTTTATTGTTTGTGGTTATGTATTAATACTATGAGAACACGTAAAACAGCGCTTTACCAAGGTGTTGCGTTCGGTTGTGCAACGGCCATTGTAGCCATGATGCTGCATTCCTCGGTTGATTACTCCTTGCAAGCCGGCGCAAACTCAATGCTGTTTATAGTAGTACTTTGTTTAGCTATATTAACCAATAAGTTACCGGCACCAAAACGGATTAAAAAACGACGAAGTTAACGGGCTGCGGGGGTCGGGTTACGGGCCTAATCTCGAAACCCGTCGCCCGTCGCCCGTCGCTCGCGACATTAAAAAAATGACGCGACATGAAATCACTGCTACAAGCTGGCAATAATAGCGACCTAATTCTTGTATTAAATCACTGCTCTTCTAAATCAAATTCGGTGGTATGGCCGTCGCCGTGGATTAACTGGTACCTTGCTAAATTACCCGCTTCAAGCGTGACTAAACTAATCGCTGAATCGCTTACTAGATACTTTTGCCCTTTGCCTTTAGTTTGGTGTTTGTCTACTTCCATATGCCAGCGTTTGGTAAAAAAGTTTAGTGGGCTTTTGGGGCCGTATAAAATAGAGTCGAGCTTGTCGAGTACATTTATTAGCTTTCGCGGAAACTCATTTTTAATGCCACTTGCAGTCAGTTGCCAAATTCTGTTGGGGTGATCACCAAAACGTTTTTGCACCGAAAAACAAAATGAATAATGTACATCGCCGGATAAAATCAGCGTTTCGTTTGGGGTGTCGGTACGCCTAAAGGTGTTAAGTAACTTTTTGGCTGAGCCTTCGTGCGCCATCCAGTTTTCTACATCAACCATAAGTGGTTGCCCACACATATTAAACACCGCTTGAATTGCCTCTATCGATTTAACCCCAAACACGGGAGCAGGCGATACAATAATTACTTGGTCATGGCTTAATAGGCTTTCTTCAAGCTCTGTGAGGCGTTCCCAATCAAGTAAACCTGAAGGTTCGTTAAAGTTTTGCTCGTTACGCCAACGATGCGTACGGGTATCGAGCACCACCACTTTAGGAATGGTCATTAACTCATAATGCCAATGGCTAAAGTCGTTAAGGTGTTTATCAAACGCTTTAAATTGCCATTGCTTGTCGCCAGCTAAGCAGTCGTTAAAAGGGCTCAGTAACGATCCGGTTTTTTGTAGTGCGTCGTTGCCCATACCCTGAAACAACCAATAGCTCGCTAAGCCATTATTTACAATACGCTTGCTGCTAGGGTTTTGATTAATGGCTTGCTCCCACCCTGCGGTGAGGTTCCAATCGTCGGTTACATCATGGTCATCAAACATCATTAAGGTAGATACATTGGCAAACAATCGCTCTACCTCTGCTAAACCTTGTGCATAGTCAATTAATGCGGCTTTTTCTGCATTAAATAGCGTTTGATTTTTTTCGTTACTCCCCGAGTAACTTAAGTCATTTAAGTCATTTAAGTCATTTAAGTCATTTAAGTCAATGTATTGCCATGCTTGGCTACTAAAATTAAGCAAATATAGCGCTACAAACTCTTCAAAATGAATTAGGTGGTTATACGCTTTTACACTAGAAAAATGCGGTTCGTCCTTTTTTAACCAATAGCCAATACCTAGTTTTGAGCGATTTTTCCATGAGGTAGTTGGCAGCAAGTAATGGCGACCATACAGTTGCTCTGCAATGTCAGCGGGTAAATCTAAATCAAGTGGCTGCTCTTTATAAATACCTAAGTGCTTAATTAACTGATGTATCGCTAATAACATGGGGCCAGCTACATCGTCGGCATAAATTTGATCGCCCGAAAGTAATAATAATTGTGCCCCCTGCTGCTCATTACTTCGTTGTACAGCTTGCCAATGGCTTGAACTTACTAGGCTGTCTTTTGCAGGATGATGCGCATTGCGGCACGAACCATGTAATATTTGTGTCAGTTTTTTGGGGATCACAAATTCAGGTAATGGCTTATTGTTAAAGCTAAACGCAGATAAATCAACAGGGCTATCATCAAAAAATAGTTGGTATGATAATAAGGTATCGCGCGGGAATTGGCTGTTTATAGGTTTAATTACCACAAACTGTAAGAATAAATGCTCCCCTAGCCTTATGGTGTCTTGTTCGCTATAACATTCGTGGCTAATTAGCTCTAGACGGCAATTTACTGGCTTTGAAGTAGCAAACTGAATACATACTGCGGTTTTTTCTGCTCGGCGCACCATGGGCCCCATAAATAACAGTGGGTGTTGCACCGAGAGAGTCGTCATGAGGTTAGCCTTTAGCTGCTAATTTAAATAAAGAGTAAAAGTTATCAGTAGTGGCTTTTGCCAACTCGTTAAAGCTAATGCCTTTGAGCTCACTAATGTAATAAGCAACGTCTTCAACATACGCTGGCTGATTAGTTTTACCACGATATGGTACTGGCGCTAAGTAAGGCGAGTCGGTTTCAATAAGCAGTCGATCGAGTGGAATTTGTTTTACTACTTCTTTAAGCTCTACCGCATTTTTAAAAGTCACAATGCCTGAAATAGAAATATAAAAGCCCATATCAATGGCTTTTTTGGCCATATCCCAATCTTCAGTGAAACAGTGCAATACTCCACCGCAATTTTCTGCTTTGTGCTCACGCATTAAATTAATAGTATCGGCACGGGCATCACGGGTATGAATAATAAGTGGCTTTTGTAATTCATTAGCTACCTCAATATGGCCAACAAAACTCGCTTGTTGCACTGCATGAGTGTCTTTTGCATAGTAATAATCAAGCCCAGTTTCGCCAATGGCTACTACTTTGTCGTGTGAGGCTAAATCAATTAATTGCTGTTTATTGAGTGCGTCTTTTTGATCAAGCGGGTGCACACCACATGACGCAGAAACGTCGTTGTAATGTTTTATTTGCTCTAGCATATTGGGGAACTGATCAAGTGTGACGCTTACACATAAAAAATGTTCTACTTTTTTAGCGCGAGCGTTATCAAGTACTTGGTCTAGGTTTAAATCGAGTTTATCAAAATCAAGACGGTCTAAATGGCAATGAGAATCTACAATCAAAATAAGGCCTGTTTTTACTACATGGTATAAGTTGGATTGCCGGAGTTTAACATAGTCCCCAGCAGTTTTTCGATCTTCGCGTTTAGATTGGTTTTGTCATCTAAAAAGCTAATGCCGATCCCCGGTGGATTTGAGCTCTGAGCGCCTTGTGGAGTGACCCACGTAACCTTTCCGGTTACCACGTCATCTTCTAGCGCATCTGGCAAGGTAACGCGTAAGGCAAGTGAATATCCTGGTTCATAACGCATATTGGTGCGTACAAATAAGCCACCTTTTTTTAAAAAAGGCATGTAACAGCGATATAGTTCGTCAAGGTCGTCTATATCTACTAATAGCTCTTGCATATTTAGTCCTTTTTATTGGTTACGTAATATGTACGCTAGTCGTGATACCGCAAGCGGTAAATTTAGCCCAAGTATTTGTATATTATTCTGTAAAAAATCATTCAGCGCTTGCTGAGCTACTTGGTAAGAGTCAAAACTCATACCATTTAAAAGCTGTTGTTTAAGCTGCTCACTCAAAAATAAAGTGAAAATACGAACAAGCTCAGGCTGTTTATTTATTATATCGACTAACGCATTGAAATTATGGCTTTGTTTAAACTCAGTTGCAAATTTATAAAGCGTATCAATATTTTCTAGCTGATTTTGCTGTTGCCACTGCTTTACTTGTAGTGGTTGGCTAAAAAATAACGACAACCACGGATAATTAGGCACATCTAGAGAGCTAAGCCATTGTTGAGCTAATTGATTATTAGTTACTTTAACCTCGGTTTTAGCACAACGGCTTAAAATAGTCGCTGGTAACTGCGCCACTTGGCTGGTAGTCAAAATTAAAAACCGGCTATTACTTGGCTCTTCAAGGGTTTTTAATAACGCATTAGCGGCTGCGGTGGTCATTTTTTCGCAGTTTTGAATAATCGCTACTTTATTGCCATTTTGAGCCGCGGACTGGTGCATAAAATTGCTTATGCCGCGAATATCATCAACACCTATGCTTTGCCCTTCTACTTGGGTAATGCGTTTGTCTGGGTGTGTACCCGCTAAGTTTAATGAGCAACTTTTGCATTGCCCACAAGGTCTTAGTACGCTAGTGGGGCTACTTAACTGTGCTTGCGTATTTTGGCATAACAAACTGTTTGCGAGTTGCTCACTTAGTTCAAATTTGCCAACCCCAATGGGCCCACAAAACAGTTGCGCATGATGAAAACGTTGCGCTTTATAGCTTTGAGTTAAGCGTTGCTCTACCTCATTAAGCCACGGCAATGCCATATTATTTTAACCCTGAAAAAAACGTGCGTAGTACATTGGTAATATCACGGTGCACTTTATCGATGCTTTGGTTGGCATCAACTGTTTTTATGCTGTCGTCATCATTTGCAAGCTCAATGTAACGCATACGGGTGCGCTGAAAAAACTCAATGGCTTCTTGCTCAATTCTATCTAGCTCACCACGGCCTTTTGCACGTTCAAGGCCAATAACAGGGTCTATATCTAAGTAAATAGTTAAATCGGGTTTTAAACCTTTTAACACCATAGACGATAGCGACGCTAACGTGTTTGCACTAATTCCTCGCCCACCGCCTTGATACGCCTGTGACGATAAATCGTGACGATCAGCCAATACCCATTGGCCTTGTTCAAGCGCTGGGTTGATCACATTATGCATTAGTTGTGAACGCGCGGCATACATAATTAGCAGCTCAGTTTCAAAAGCTATTTCTTCTTGGTGTTCTGCTTTTACTAAAGTACGTAACGATTCAGCCAGTGGTGTTCCACCGGGTTCGCGCACATTGATAAAATCAACATGGTGATGATTTAAAAAATCTTGGCACAGGGCAATGGCGGTAGATTTACCCGCGCCCTCTAGGCCTTCTATAACTATAAATTTTGGTTTCATAAACACTAATTCTTTTTATTTAAAATATACTGGTTAACCGCCGCATTATGTTGTTTTAATGTGGTTGAAAACTGATGGCTACCATCGCCTTTGGCTACAAAGTAAACATACTCGCTTTTGGGCGGGTTTACCGCCGCTAAAATGGCTTCTTTGGAGGGCATGGCAATCGGTGTGGGCGGTAATCCGTTAATACGATAAGTATTATACGGCGTGTAATTTCTTAAGTCTTTACGTTTGATATCGCCGTCAAAATCTTCGCCTAGTCCATATATTACGGTTGGATCGGTTTGTAAGCGCATATTGGTATTTAAGCGATTAATAAACGCCGAAGCAATTAACGGGCGCTCACTGGCAAGCGCGGTTTCTTTTTCGATAATAGAAGCCATTATCAGGGCTTCATAGGCGGTATTGTAAGGTAAATCACTTGCCCGTTGCTGCCATGCATCTGCCAATGTTTGCTGCATTTTTTGCGCAGCGCGTTTTAATAAACTACTCGCGCTGTCGTTACTATGATAATGATAAGTATCGGGAAATAGCCACCCTTCAAGGTGAGTTTGCTTGCCGATTATTTGCTCGCCAAGCTGTTCGAGCTTTAAATCGTTTTGTAAATGTGGAGCAATTTTTACCGTATTTAATACATCTCTAAGTGCTTGACCTTCAATAATGGTAAAACTAAAACTAATTTGCTCACCCTGGTTTATTTTTTTTATGTTGTTTATTACGCTATCTGCGCTTAGCTCGTACAAACCTGCTTTTAGGTCAGTCAAGGTTGGATCGAGTTTAGCTAATATTTGAAACCGCCAGCAATCCTCTAGCCACTGCTGCTGTTGCCATTGGCGACATAACTTATTAAAACCGGTGCCTTTTTCAACTTTAAATTGGGTATTAGTAGCTACCTTTAGTGGCGTTTGAATGGTTGCTTGTAATTGCTGGTAGCCAATCACAGAGCTAAAGAAAGCCAGTAGTAATACTGATAATATAACTTTTAACACTAAGCCTCCTTGGCTAGTAACTCGTTTAGTAATGATTGGCTGTGCACAATATCAAAATAGTGCTCGTCTAGGCTTTTTACGGGCACAATTTTCATTAAGCTGTTACATAAAAATACGGCGTCTGCTTGGGTAAGGTCATCAACGCTGACAGTTTTAAATTCAACAGCTAATTTATCACATAAAGATTGTAGAAAAACACCTTTAATGCCGCATTCATCTAGCCTTGGGCTAAATACTTTATTATTTTTTATTGCAAAAATATTAGCCGCTGAGGTTTCAATTACATTGTTGTTGCAATCAAGGACTAACGCATCATCGCTGTGCTGAGCTTGCAGGGCATTTTTGATCAATACTTGTTCGAGCCTATTTAAAGTTTTAAGCCCAGCTAAATGAGGTTGAACGGCCAGCTTAATCGGGCTAATAGCTAAACTAATGCCCGTATCTGGTAAGCTATTGTAATGTTTTGGATAAGGTAAAACACTCACAATAATATTTAAATTACATTCACTTGGTGGCGCATAGCCTCGCCCGCCCTCGCCGCGTGTTACCACGATTTTAACAACCGCTTGCGCCTGTGATGCTACTTGCTGAGTAATGTGCGACTCAAGAGCTGTAAACTCAAGCGCCGGAAACCCTAAACGCTGCGCGCATTCAATCAAGCGTGCTTTATGATAAGCCCAATGCTCAACCTGTCCATCAGTAATAATTGCGGTGGTAAAAAAGCCATCGCCATAGTTTAAGCCCCTATCACGGGTGCTTATGCTACTGGTTTCGTTTGCTGCTATTATTGTTTGCATATTTTTTTACACATAAAAAAACCCAGTTAAACAACTGGGTTCTTATTGTCGTTCGTTGTTAAAAAAGATTATACCTTTTTAAACAGTAACGAGCCATTAGTACCACCAAACCCAAATGAGTTACACAAAGCGTAATCAAGTTTAGCATCACGTGCTGTATGCGGTACGTAATCTAAATCACAGCCTTCGTCTGGGTTATCTAAGTTAATTGTTGGCGTCACTTTTTGCTCGGTCAACGATAAAATAGACACTATCGACTCAACAGAACCTGCAGCTCCAAGTAAGTGACCCATCATAGATTTTGATGAACTTACCATTACATCTTTAGCTGAATCACCAAAAATGGTTTTAACTGCTGACGTTTCTGCTTTGTCACCCGCATGAGTAGACGTACCGTGTGCGTTAATGTAGCCAACTTGCTCAGCATTTACTTGCGCATCGTTTAATGCGTTTTCCATTGCCAGGGCTGCACCTGCGCCATCTTCTGGTGGTGAGGTCATGTGGTAGGCATCACCACTCATGCCAAAACCAACAAGTTCTGCATAAATTTTAGCGCCACGGGCTTTAGCGTGTTCGTATTCTTCAACAACCACCACACCGGCACCATCGGAAAGTACGAAACCATCACGGTCTTTATCCCACGGGCGAGACGCTGCTTGTGGATCGTCATTACGCGTTGAAAGCGCACGTGCGGCGTTAAAGCCACCCATTCCAATTGGCGTACATGCTTTTTCTGCACCACCGGCAACCATTGCATCGGCATCGCCGTAGGCAATCATACGTGCGGCGTGACCAATGTTGTGCAGGCCTGTAGTACATGCCGTTACAATTGAAATATTAGGACCACGGAGGCCATGCATTATCGATAAATGACCCGAGATCATATTAATAATGGTAGACGGTACATAAAACGGCGATAACTTACGTGGGCCGCTGTTTAATAATTTTACGTGGTTTTCTTCAATAAGGGTTAAGCCACCAATGCCTGAACCCACCGCTACACCAATGCGTGATGCGTTTTGTTCAGTAACTTCGAGGCCAGAATCTTGAAAAGCTTGAACACCCGCTGCAATGCCATACTGGATAAATAAATCCATTTTTTTAGCATCTTTTGGTGACATGTAAGCCGATGCATCAAAATCATTGATTAAACCAGCGAAGTGAGTACCAAATTTTGATGTATCAAAGTGGGTAATATTTTGAATACCACTTTTAGCATCTAATAAGCCTTGCCAGGTTGATTGAACATCATTGCCTAGCGGCGTCAACATTCCTAAGCCAGTTACGACGACACGACGTTTAGCCACGGTTTGCCTCCAATAAGGAATTATTATTATACCAATTAACTTAGCTCAGTTTATTTCAGCGCTAACGCTGTTGCTAGTTATGTTATTAGTATTGGGGATGATCATACCCAAGCTACCTCAAAGTGCGAGTCTCAAACCAATAACCAACGCTGAGCAATAACAATTTAATTGCTGATGATGAGTGAGGGTTTGGAATTGAATCATGGACTTTGAGGTGGTTTGGATATAAAGATTAAAGGCAGCGAATGCTGCCCTTAATTTGCGATTAATTACTCAGCGTGAGCTGTAACGTAATCGATTGCAGATTGTACTGTAGTGATCTTTTCAGCTTCTTCATCTGGGATCTCAGTATCGAACTCTTCTTCAAGAGCCATTACTAATTCAACAGTATCAAGAGAGTCTGCACCTAGGTCATCAACGAATGAAGCTTCGTTTTTAACTTCTTCTTCTTTAACACCTAGCTGTTCGATGATAATTTTCTTTACGCGTTCTTGGATATCGCTCATTCTTCTTTCCTTTATTAAAAACGCCAATGCGTTATTTTCAGATTGCGGCGTAGTTTACGTCCGATAATTCTCTGATTCAATCTTTTGACCATAAATAATTTGCTGGTCAAACCTCTTGAGTGTTTATTTTATCTTTTATCGCTTATTTTCACAGCGATTTCAAGTATGTTTAAAGCAAGTTTGCGAAAAATTCAATATTTTTTAGCAAACCCGCATGCAATTTATAGTTTATTTAATTCGCATTGCGAACTTAAACCATGTACATCGCACCATTTACATGCAAAGTTTCACCTGATACATACGCAGCGGCGTCAGATGCTAAATAACATACTGCAGCTGCAATCTCATCTGGCTGACCTAAACGACCCGCAGGTACGTTTGCAAGCGTTGCTGCTTTTTGCTCATCTGTCAAATCATCGGTCATGTCTGTTTGAATAAAACCAGGTGCTACCACGTTTACAGTAATACCACGAGAAGCTACTTCACGCGCTAGTGACTTAGAAAAGCCGATAACACCCGCTTTAGCTGCTGCATAGTTGGCTTGACCCGCATTACCCATAGTACCCACTACGGAGCCGATATTGATGATACGGCCGTTCTTTTTCTTCATCATTGGGCGAAGTACGGCCTTAGATAAACGGAAGATAGAACTTAAGTTGGTATCGATAATATCATCCCACTCATTTTCTTTCATGCGCATCAATAAATTATCGCGCGTAATACCTGCATTATTTACTAATACATCAATATCACCTAAATCGGCTTTAATTGCCGCTAATGTCGCCTCAATCGATGCAGGATCGGTTACGTTTAACGCATAGCCCTTACCGTTATCACCTAAGTAGTCACTAATTTTAGCCGCACCCGACTCGCTTGTTGCTGTGCCCGCTACTTTTGCACCTTGTGCTACTAATGTGTTTGCAATGGCCTTACCAATACCACGGCTAGCGCCAGTGATCAGGACAACTTTGCCCTCTAAAGAAAATAAATTACTCATTTTATATACTCTTATTTAGCTGAATCGATTGATGCAAGGTCGTTAACTGAACCACACACCATCGCTTTATCAATACGTTTTGCAAGCCCGGTTAGTACTTTACCAGGACCAAATTCATAACTTTGCGTTACACCTTGTGCAACCAGTGCTTGAACCGTTTCGGTCCAGCGTACTGGGCTATACAGCTGGCGCACTAATGCCTCTTTAATTGCATCTGCTGAACCTTCTGCTTTTACATCAACATTATTAATTACATCACACTTAGGTGTATTAAATGTTAAAGCGGCTAAATCGGCGGCTAATTTCTCAGCAGCTGGTTTCATTAGTTCACAATGCGACGGTACGCTTACCGATAATGGCAGTGCACGTTTTGCTCCGGCTTCTTTACAAGCAACAGAGGCTCTATCAACTGCATCTTTATGACCGGCAATAACCACTTGCCCTGGCGAGTTATAGTTTACTGGAGAAACCACTTCACCTTGTGCCGCTGCTGCACAAGCGGCTTTAATTTCATCGTCGCCTAAACCAATGATTGCGGCCATAGAACCTACACCAGCAGGTACGGCTTCTTGCATGTATAAACCGCGATTTTCAACCAGTTTTACGGCTTCGCTTAAACTGATCACATCGCTACATACTAAAGCTGAATACTCACCCAAGCTGTGACCTGCCATAACGACGTCTGCATCTGGGTTTGCAGCTAACCAATGACGATAAATAGCCACGCTTGCGGTTAATAGTGCAGGCTGAGTACGGTGTGTTTGATTTAGTTTTTCTTCTGGACCGTTAAGTACAAGGTCTGCTAGATCGTAACCAAGTGCGGTTGAAGCTTCTGCAAATGTGGCTTTTACTATGTCAGAACTCGCTAGTAGCTCTTGTAACATACCCACAGTTTGCGAGCCTTGACCTGGAAAAAGAAGTGCAATTTTTTGTGCCATAATTTGCTCTTATAATTAAACAAAATAAATAATGTGTAACACGGCACGTTAACTGTTATTCAACCGCCGTGTCTTTAGAATGTGTTTTTTCGAAAATAGCAGCTATTTTATCTGGAAGTTGACGTTCTACTTCTTTCACTGCTTCGTCGATTGCAGCATGAAATGCTTTAGCTGAGGCATTTCCATGACTTTTAACAACAATACCGCGCAATCCTACCAGAGAAGCGCCGTTATACTGGTCGGGGTTCACTCTTTTATAGAGTTTTTTTATGATTGGCGCCAACATAAACGCCATACACTTGTAAACGACGTGCTTTTCAAGGGCACGGGTAAACTTTTTCATGATAAGTTTAGCAATGCCTTCACAGGTTTTAAGTGCAACATTACCAACAAAGCCTTCACAGACAATAACATCGGCCTTGCCAGAAAAAATATCACTGCCTTCACTGTAACCAATATAATTAATCAGCTCGCTTTGTTGCATTAATTGTGCGGCTTGCTTAATTTCTTCGTGGCCTTTTATATCTTCAGCACCAATATTCAATAAACTCACTTTAGGGTTATCGCAGCCAAGTGCTTGACCTGCAACCACTGATCCCATAATGCCAAACTGATACAACATTTGTGCATCACAATGCACGTTGGCGCCTAAATCGAGTAGGTAAACGGGGTTTTTACGTTCAGTAGGTACAGCAGAGATAAGTGCGGGACGTTTAACCCCTGGAAGCATTTTTAATACGTAATGCGCCATAAAAAATAGCGCCCCTGTATTGCCAGAGCTAACACAGGCTTGCGCTTCACCCGATTTAACTAAATCAAGGGCAATTCGCATGGAGGAATCTTTTTTTGAGCGTACAGCAACAGCGGGTTCGCAGGCATTGGTAACAACGTCGTTACAATGGCGAATTATTAATCTGGGATGAGAAAGTGAATCGAGTGATTCTAATTGTTTAGCTATTACTTGCTCGTTGCCACATAAAATGAGTTTTAAGTTGGCATTAGCATTTACCGCACGAACGGCTGCGGGTATAGATGAACGGGGGCCATAATCGCCCCCCATCATATCTAACGCTATGGTTAGATTAGTCAGCATATAAGCAATCTCTTAGTTAGAAATTACTTGAACGCCTTTGTAGTAACCATCTGCAGTCACATGGTGACGACGATGAGTCTCACCAGATGTTTGGTCTACAGTTAAAGTTGGACCACTGATCGCATCGTGTGAACGGCGCATGCCGCGTCTTGCACGAGACTTTTTGCTTTTTTGTACAGCCATAGTCTTCTCCTAAGAATCTTTCTTAAGTTGTTTCAAAATATCAAATGGATTTGGTTTATCATCTTCCGCCTTTAAAACACCAAAGCTGGCAGGCTCTGCTGTATAACTGCATGAAGCTTCGTTGTGGGTAGGCACTAATGGCACTGCTAAAATAAGTTCGTCTTCGATTAGCTCAAATACGTCTATTTCACCATTTTCATCAAGTGCTACTTCGTCGTAGCTTTCTGGAAGATCATCTGACTCTGCATCCAAACCGACTGGCGAATACACAAAGTCTTGATCCAAATCCAACCCTAAATCACCATTACAACGTTGACAAGTTACAGTTACGTGTGTGGACAAATTGCCACTAATCACAACTAAACCTTGCTCATCGTTTTTGCAATGAATTTTTACCGCTATTTCACCTACTTCTTCCTGGATAACCCCTCGTAAACGAGGAAGTTTCTCAAGCGGTACAACGCCGTCATACTTTAAACGATGCTGAGCTGCTTTGCCCGGATGAAGGGTGATGGGAATTTTCACCTTTTGCATAGGGGCTGCATCATATAGATAGTTAGTAAGTTAGTCAAAGTAAAAAACCAATTTTACGTTGTTTTTCACGTGTTTTACTCACGGATCTGATTTATCCTAACTCAATCTGATTTACGCTAGGAAAACATGCCATGAAGCACCCCCTTATATTAGCCTCAAGCTCGCCATTTAGGCAGTCTTTATTACAAAAATTTAATCTGCCGTTTGAAACGTTTTCGCCAGATGTTGACGAAACGCCGCATAAAAACGAAACACCAAGCACGCTTGTTAAGCGCCTCAGTGAATTAAAAGCAGCTGCAGCCGTCGCTCATTTTGACCAAGGTCTCGCGATTGGCTCAGATCAAGTTGCTGTATTTAATCAGCAAATATTAGGTAAGCCGCACAATAAAGAAAACGCAATAAAGCAATTGAGCTTATTTAGCGGGCAAACAGTCACTTTTTTAACTGGCTTGTGTGTATACGATATAGACACTAAGCAATGCAAAACCATTGTTGAGCCATTCAATGTGACCTTTAAAACGTTAACAACGGCGCAAATAAGTGCTTATTGCGATGCAGAGCAACCTTATAACTGTGCAGGAAGTTTTAAAAGTGAAGGCTTGGGTATTTGTTTATTTGAGAGACTCAGTGGTGATGATCCAAACAGTTTAATTGGTTTACCACTCATTAAACTCAGCCAATTATTGGCTGAGTTTGGTGTTGATGTATTAGCAGCTCAAGTGCCTAGCGCAAATTAACTGATTAACCGAGTAATATATTTTGCAACTGCTGATAGTTGTTAGCGGTTGCAATCGGGGTTAATTCATTGAGTTGCGCAGCGTTGTGCACACCCATGGTTACCCCTATTCTATCCATACCTGCGGCTTTTGCCATTGCCATATCTATTTGGGTGTCGCCTATCATTAGCGCTTCATCAACACTTACCCCTAGCTCTTCAAGCAATTGATAAAGCATATCAGGAGCTGGCTTTGATTTAGCGTCGTCACTGGTTCGCGTAGCACTAAAAAAGTGACGCAACTGGCTTTCATCTAGAAGGCGTTCCAGCCCTATTCGGCTTTTACCTGTGGCAACCGCCAATATTACGCCTTGGCTTTTTAACGCAGTGAGTACCTGTGCAACGTGATCAAACACCGGTGTTGGGGTGGTATCAAGTGCATATTGCTGTTTATACCCTGCAATAAGCGCTTCGTGATGCTCACTGCGTTCAGGGAACAAGGTTGCGATTGCGTTTTCAAGCGATAAACCAATAATATTTTTACTGGCGGTATCGCTTGGCGGCTCAATATTAAGCGATTGGGCACTTTTGCGAATGCAATTAACGATTTTGCTAATTGAATCCATAATGGTGCCGTCCCAATCAAAAATTACTAGCTTATATTTTTTAATCGGCGTTAAATTCACGCTTTTGCTGCTCTAAGTTTAACCAAACAGCTTGATAGTGCTTTATCCAGCGGTGCTTCTACTCGCATGGTGGTTTCGTTTTTAGGATGGTAGAAGCTTAAATCATGAGCGTGTAAAAATAAGCGGTTTAAACCACGTTTACGCATTGACTCGTCAAACCCTTGGTCGCCGTACTTATCATCACACGCAATGGCATGACCTTGGCACTGAGTGTGCACACGAATTTGGTGAGTACGACCAGTTACAGGGGATGCTTGTACTAATGAACAATCGTTATAACGCTCAAGCACTTTAAAACGAGTATGCGACGGTTTACCTTCCGTGTTATCAACACGTACTACGCGCTCACCCGATTTAAGGGTATTTTTACGCAAACCTTCCGTTACATTTTTTGTTTTAGAGTCCCATTGGCCTTCTACCAATGCCCAGTAATTTTTTTCCATGGTTTTTTCGCGTAATTGCTCATGCAAAGCGGTCAGCACTGAGCGACGCTTAGCAATAAGTAAACAACCTGAAGTATCGCGGTCTAACCGATGCACTAGCTCAAGGCTGCGCTCTTCTGGGCGTAAAACACGTAATGCTTCAATAAGCCCGTAGCTTAAGCCACTACCGCCATGCACAGCCATGCCTGAGGGCTTATTAATAACAATTAGGTATTTATCTTCAAATAATATATCGTCTTCGAGGCGCGTTACTTTATCGAGTTTTGACGGTACAAACTCTTCACGCTCTGACACTCTAATTGGCGGTATACGAATAACGTCGTCTAGCTGCAATTTATAAACAGGCTTAATACGTTTTTTATTTACACGCACCTCACCTTTACGAAGAATTTTGTAAACTGCGCTTTTAGGCACCCCTTTTAAATGGGTAATAAGAAAGTTATCAATACGCTGACCTAAGTGGTCTTCGTTGATAGTGACAAAAGTTACTTGTAAGCCGGTTTTTTCTGACATTGCCTAATCACTGATTTAAGTAAAATAATTTAGTTGCTAACACGGTTATAATAGTGGGATAATCAGCAGCGCAAATATTTATTATTTGCAAATAACAACGGTGCTTTTTAACACAACAAAACATTCGTGATGCACATTCTGGGTAACCGATCATACAGATCCGAGTTAAGTTTTCCAAAGCTTTTATACATACCCAGTTAACACGTGCGCACAACTAACGGCAATGCGCGTAATATATTGCTGGTTAAGTTTGAACATGAATTGATTTTTAATGTGATAGTAAAAGCAATGAACAGATAATTTGTCTGATAGTGACGGCGTAAAAACACGCCGTTCAGAATTCGCTCAAATATTGTAGTAGTACCGTACAGCAGCTTATTTAGAACTAAAAAAATCTAATAAATAAGCGTTCATTAACATCGGTAGCGATTTTTGCTCATAAAATAGATAACGGTAGTTTTAAAAACGAAACTATGGTTTGAACCTAAAGAGCCCTACGCACCTAATATGAATGCATTTAACAAGATTGATATGACAGGCCAACTTCTGGATAAAACGTGTATTGAGCTAAATAGCCGACACATTTGAATCCTTTTAGAATTTAATAGCGTGATAACACCCTATTGTTTGCCGGCATTTAAAATACTGCGTACCAAAATACAGAGCCGTTCCGTTAAAGACCCAGTCGTGAGGCTGCACATTCTAAAAATAGGAACACCTGAACAGGCGAGAAAAACATCGTCATGTCAGCGACATAAACTAGTAGAGTAACATTATGAAACGTATGCTAATCAATGCAACGCAGCAAGAAGAAATGCGCGTAGCACTGGTTGACGGCCAGCGCCTATATGATTTAGATATAGAAAGCCCAGGTCACGAACAGAAAAAAGCCAATATTTACAAAGGCAAAATCACACGCATTGAACCATCTTTAGAAGCGGCATTTGTTGACTACGGTGCTGATCGTCATGGTTTCCTTCCATTAAAAGAAATTGCTCGTACTTACTTCCCGCAAGGTTACACCTTCCATGGTCGTCCGAATATTCGCGACGTGATCAAAGAAGGTCAAGAAGTAATCGTACAAGTTGATAAAGAAGAGCGCGGCCAAAAAGGTGCAGCATTAACTACCTTTATCAGTGTTGCCGGCAGCTACTTAGTGCTTATGCCTAACAACCCTCGTGCTGGCGGTATTTCTCGTCGTATCGAAGGTGATGAGCGTACTGAACTTAAAGAGTCGCTAAGCCGCCTAGAACTACCTAAAGGTATGGGCTTAATTGTACGTACTGCGGGTGTTGGTAAATCGTTTGAAGAACTAAACTACGATTTAAAAGCATTATTAGTCCACTGGGAAGCCATTCAACAAGCGGCAGACAGTGCTAAAGCACCATTCTTAATTCACCAAGAAAGTAACGTGATTTTCCGCGCTATTCGCGACTATTTACGTCGTGACATTGGTGAAATTTTAATTGATAAGCCACGTGTTTTTGAAGAAGCTAAAGCGCACATTGAGCGTTTTCGTCCTGACTTTATGAGCCGCGTTAAGCTTTATCAAGGTGACACACCATTATTTACGCATTACCAAATTGAAAGCCAAATTGAGTCTGCGTTCCAACGTGAAGTGCGTTTACCGTCAGGCGGTTCAATTGTTATTGACCCTACTGAAGCACTTACCTCTATTGATATCAACTCGTCTAAAGCAACAAAAGGCGGTGATATTGAAGAAACAGCACTTAACACCAACCTAGAAGCAGCGGATGAAATTGCACGTCAACTTCGTTTACGTGACTTGGGTGGTTTAATTGTTATCGACTTTATTGATATGACACCTCCACGTCATCAACGTGAAGTAGAAAACCGCTTAAAAGATGCTGCTCGCCCAGATCGTGCTCGTGTACAAATTGGCAAAATTTCGCGCTTTGGTTTACTTGAAATGTCGCGTCAGCGCTTACGCCCTTCACTAGGTGAAGCAAGCCAAGGTGTTTGTCCACGTTGTAGTGGTCAAGGTACTATTCGTTCAAACGAGTCAATTGCACTATCAATTTTACGCTTGATTGAAGAAGAAGCGATTAAAGACAACACTGCACAAGTAAACGCACAAGTGCCTGTTGCCGTTGCCGCTTATTTATTAAATGAGCAGCGTCGTAGCGTTCACCGCATTGAAAAGCATCATAAATGTGATGTAGTGATTATTCCTAATCAACACATGGAAACACCACATTACGAAGTTATGCGTTTACGTAAAGACGAAACACTTGAAACAGTAAGTTATGAGCAAGTTGTTGCGCCTGAGCCTGAAGCATTTGAAATGTCTAAATCGCCTGCAGCATCTGTACGTGAAGAGCCGAAGCTTAAAGGTGTCGTTATGCCTTCTAGCCCTGCTCCACAAGCAGCAGCAAAAGCAGCGCCGGTAGTAGAAGCAAAAGCTGAAATTGGCTTATTTACTGCACTTGGTAAATGGATTAAGTCGTTATTTGCAAGTGAAAGTGAGCAAACAACACAAGAGTCTACAGATAAGAAATCTCAAGAGCGTACCAATAACAACCGTGGCAATGATAATCGTCGTCGAAACAACAACCAACGTCGTCGCAATAATAACCCACGTAATAAACCACGCAACGAACGTAATACAGATTCTGAAACTAAAAATGAGTCAGCACCTGTAAATGATACGCAAGAAAAGAATGAAAACCGCAATAAGCGCCGTCGTAATTCAAATACGCGTAAACGTCCTGAGCATAAAACAGAAGATAAAACGCAAGTAAAAGCAGAGGCAACTCAAAAAGCGGATACTGCACCTAAATCTGATAAGAATGCTGAGCCAAAAGAGCAAAAGCCTAAAGTACGTCGTCAACGTCGTAATTTACGCAAAAAAGTTCGCGTACAAGACGAAAGTGCTGAGCAAGTTCAAACAATAGAACAAGCTGTTGAGCAACCTGTGGTGAAAGAAGAAAAGCCACAAGTGAAAGAGCAAGCACCTGTTGTTGAAAAGCAAACGCCTGTATCAGATGAAAAAGCACCTGCACCTGCTAAAGAACAAGCAGAAGCTGTTGTTGATTCAAACGATAACGCAGTATCACAAGATGAAGAACAAGAGCAAACACGCACTCGTTCACGTCGTTCACCACGTCATCTTCGTGCATCAGGTCAGCGTCGTCGTCGCCCTGAAGGTGAAAACGCGCAAGAAAAGTCTGATGAAGCGCCTGCGTTTGTACCCGTTGCTGATCAAGCTGCAGCTGAATATGAAGCAGAGCTAAAAGCAAAAGCACATAAAACGGCCGTTGATGCCTCTGATGCAGTTGAACAAAACATTGTTGAAGAAGAGTTAGCGAAAACTGAAGAACCAGTAAAAACTGAAGAACCAGTAAAAACTGCAGAGCCAGTTAAAACTGAAGAACCAGTAAAAACTGAAGAACCAGTAAAAACTGAAGAACCAGTGAAAGCTGAAGAACCAGTGAAAACTGAAGAACCAGTGAAAGCTGAAGAACCAGTGAAAGCTGAAGAGCCAGTTAAAACTGAAGAACCAGTAAAAACTGAAGAACCAGTGAAAACTGAAAAACCAGTAAAAACTGAAGAACCAGTGAAAGCTGAAGAGCCAGTTAAAACTGAAGAACCAGTAAAAACTGAAGAACCAGTGCAAACTGAAGAGCCAGTAAAAACTGAAGAACAAGTGCAAACTGAAGAAGTCGCTGTTGAAGCTGAAACCGCACCGGTTAGTGCTACTGAAACTCCTGTAGAAGCTAAAGAAGCGCCTGTAGTTGAAAGTCAGCCTGAGAAAGTGTCGCAAGCGAGCTCAGCTAATGTAAACGCTAAAACAGTGATTACAGCTGGACATGCAAGTGCGCCAATGGCACAGCCAACACCAGTAGCTGATAGCGAAATAAAGCATACATCAGTTGCAATGGCACATGACAAACGTGAGTTAATCCCTGACAGTGGCCTTCGCCCTGGCTCGGTAAAACCTGCTGGTCGTGCAAGCTCAGCAATGACTAAAACACTTAATGCTGAATAAGCACTAAGTTTAGTTAACAGCTAAAAAACCGCGTTAATTGATTTTAACGCGGTTTTTTAATGCCTGATATTTATGTAACTCGCAACGGGGTTCGGGCTGCGAGGAGCGGGTTAAGGTTAAAACATTTGAAGCTTCGCTTCACACGTGAGCAAGCTCTACGTCTACCAGTTATCTGCTAATACCTGTTTTATCTTCTCATTTAATCCTCATTCTCTTCTCTCCGTGCAATTAGATCTTAAGAAAATTATGCACAAAGAGAGCTAAGAGACGCTGCGCTTTTAGAGGGTAAAGTTACAATCGAAGGTTAACGGGCTGTGGGGATCGGGTTACGAGCCTGAGCCCGAAACCCATAGCTCACAGCCCGCCGTGAGTTTAATCTTGCTCTTGTTCCATGAAACGTTGCAGTTGGTCTTTTAGGTTTGGCGGAATGCCTTTTATTACCAGTGTATCTGTTGCTTCGTTGTATGTTACACGTTCACCTAAATGCTTACGCTCAAAGCTAATGCTCACACCGCCACCTAAGCCTGAAAACTTCACCATACTCGTTACTGTTTTCTTATCGACTGGGAATGACTCTTCTAGGTCATAGCTTTGCTCTTTACAAAAGCTCTCAAACGGGTTGTCGTCGCCTTTAGTCAGCGTTGCTGAAAGCTCACTTACATTAGCCTCTTCGCCAGTAGTGACACAGTCGTTACAATAATCAAATACTTGTTTACGTAAATCATCTTTTTCAGACTTATCAAATTCTTGCTCTGATAAGTAGTCTTCTACCGCGCTTAGCATTACTTGGCTTTGTTGCTTAGGATCAATGCCCTCTTCACAACCTAAGAAATCTAAAAAGAAGTCAGCCACTTTTCGCCCTGCACGACCTTTAATAAACGAAATATATCGATTATCGTCTGCTTGGGTATCCCATGCTGTTAAATCAATGCGAGCAGCCAATTGCATACGCGAAATATCTAAATGGCGCGATGCGGCTAAATCAAGCTCTGAAGTCATGGAGTAGTGCTCTTTAATGTTGATCATGGCAATCAACATATAATCAGTAGCCACGTACTGATAATGACAAAATACTAAGTAGCCAGTTTCATTAAAGGCGTATTTATCTAACTCTTCTTTTAATACCGTTGATGCCTGCTCGGTCATATGCCAAAAGCCAAGCTCATTATTACGATAGCTTTGCATAGTAGAGGCAACAATGCTGTTTTTTTCTCCACTAAAAGCACAAAAACCTTTGCCTGGCTTGCCGTTGTAGGCGTGGTGTAATTGCTCAATGAATACAGCAACTTTGTCGTTGATCATCATTTCGTCGTTGCGAAGGTGAATTTGGGTGTCGTCATCTTTTTTGTCTACATAGTGCACGACTAATTTTTTAACATCTATTGCCATCTTTGTTTTTCACGCCTCTGGTGTTAAAATACGGGAATATAACTATTTTTATTGAACCAACTGATGCCAATCTTATCAAAATACTCTAATGAAGAAGTAGAACAAATCGTCGATCAGCTTATTGATGTTTTATCAAAACACAATGCGCCGGTTGATTTAAGTCTTATGTGTTTAGGAAATTCTATCACGCATATCTTAAAAGAGCATGTACCAACAGGGAAAAGACAAGCTGTTACTGAGAACTTTGCAAAAGCACTCGCTCAGTCGGTTAAATAAACTCTATGAATTTATCGCAGCATAACCAGTTTTCATCGAAAGCAAGTCAATTATTAAGTTGGGGCCATTGGTTTACATTTGCCAATATTGGTTTAGCGCTTTTAATTAGCTTAAGCTATTTATTTGCCGACTCGCCACCCACCACTTTTATAGGTATCGCTTATATGGTGGTTACGTGGCTAAGCCACACCAGCTTTATTGCCTTTTTAGCGTTTGTGCTGACGGTTTTTCCTTTAAGTTTAGTGTTTCCCTATCCGCAGCATATTCGTGGTATGGCGGCAGTGATAGCAACAATAGGTGCTTCAATACTGACTTTGGACGCTTATGTGTATTTTAACTTAGGCTATCACTTAAATGCCTCAGCGCTGCCTGAAATTATTTCGCTGTTGTGGCACCGCTTAACAAATTCTCCTGCGCTCACTACCTTGTTAGCTGGCAGTATTGTATTACTTATTTTAGGATTTCAGCTTACAGTTAGTAACTTTACCTGGCACCACCTAGCGCGTTTAAAGCAGTTTAAATTTGCCCGTTATGCCGGTTCTTTTTTAGTCATCTGTTTTGCATTAAGCCACAGTATTCATATTTGGGCTGATGCAAATTTAAAGTTTGATATTACAAAGCAAGACAATGTATTACCGCTTTCGTACCCGACTACGGCAAAGAGCTTACTCGCTAAAAACGATTTACTGGATGTTGAAAGCTACGAACAAGCGCATAACGTTAAAATTAATAACCAAGGTATTAATTACCAAATACCTAACCCATTAGCAAAATGTGAAAATTACAACGCTGCTAAAGTTGATATTTTAGTGTTTGATAATGACGAACAGTTAGCAAAATTTGTTGCTAGCAAAAAAGGCATTTATAAAAATCAGCAGTTTTTACAACCCACTGATCATAGCGACATGCTATTTGGTTTAGTCTATGGCCTGCCTGCATTTTATAAAACCGATATTATTGAGCAACAAACGTTACCTGTTTGGCAAAGCCAACGCCGCAGTGTAGAAGTATTTGGTATTGATGAGCTGAGCTTTATTAACGAGCAAGCACACAAAGATGGCGCAATCAGGGTTATTAAAGCGAATGAAAATACGACTATACGCGATGACACTACTGAGTTTTTTGCATTTAGTGTGTCTCAAAACAGCAATGAAATAGTGACCACGTCAACCTTGTATAGCTCAGATAAGTTTATTTCTAAAGTGAATGGCTTAATTCAACCTAGTGACATTCTTGCTACTAGCCTTGGCCAATACTTAAACTGTAATACGCTTGCAGAGCAGACAATGTTAGGGAAAAACTTATACAATAAAAGTAATAATATTGGCGTTAATTACTCACAAGGTGTCGTAATTGCTTATAAAAAAGATAGAATTACGCTGATTGATCGTGATGGAAACTTTAGAAATATTTCCGCAGCTGAAGGGTTTTCAATTGAGCAAGGACTTGATATTCCGTTTTTAGTGCACAGTATTAAAAAGCTTAAAACATTTTCTCAATAGCACCTCATAATACGAGCGAGTCATTAAAACTGACTCGCTTAGTTTCTGTTATTACTCCTTTGCACTTGCTATCCCCCCAAGCTAGGTTATAGTTTTTATCATTAAAAATTATTAACTCGATCAGAATATACAAAGGATAATCATTATGTTCAGCGTTATTAATCTGATCATTACTGTCTGTATTTTATGTTTTAGCTCTCTTGCATTAGCTCAAACCACCTATTACAAATGCGTAACCCCAGAAGGGACTACTTTTTCACAATTACCCTGTAGTAACAATGCAACCGTTCATAAAATAACTGCCACTGAGCCAAAACAAGCAGGTGAAGAAATAAACTACACTAAGCAGTTAAACGAACTTGAACGCGACACCATAATTACTAACTTAGAGGCGGAGCTACGCAGTAACCAGCATAAACTCGCTATACTTTCGCGAGAGAAAGACAGAGCTGATTTTAAACAACAACAGCGGTTAAATCATATATTAAGTGCGGATGATAAAAAACGAATTAGTAAAGATATTAAAAAAACGCAAAAAAGTTTAGATAAGCAGTATAAGAAAGATAAAACGTTAATTGAAAAGCGAATTAAGAAATTACAAAAAAAGATTGATGCCTACCAAGCAGACTCTAATTAACTTAAATAAATATCATCTTAATTAGCTTGGTTTTAAACATAAAATAACATACCCTTAACAACCGTAGAGTACGAACTCTAATACGTGTTTAGTGATGCAATTTCCTTTGACCCGCTTTTACAAATTAAATGGTATCCACCGGCACTTTGCTAAACACCTAAAGGCGTCAATTAAGGAGTACTGATGCAACCACGCCAAATTGCTGAGTTAATTTTAACCGGATTTAAAAAACATTACCTGCTGTTTCAAAGAACAACAGCAAAAGCACCTTATGCGTTTGCTAAAAGAGATTGGCAAGCAATCAATGATATTAGCCGCCTACGTATTAGCTATTATGATGATCGAGTTAACGAAACCACAAAAACCTTACGTGAACGTCAACAAACAGACCAGCTAAACGAAAGTTTATGGCTTGAAGTAAAAAAAATTTACCAGCATTTTTTATGTTTTCACCCGCAGGCTGAGCTTGCCGAAACATTTTATAATTCTGTATTTTGCCGCTTATACCACCGCCGCTATTTTCATAACGACTTTATTTTTGTTGAAGCGACACTCAAAGATGCGCCCTCAGTGCCTGTAGAAGCAGAATACAGAAGCTACTTCCCCGTCGTGGATGGTTTAAAACCAACAATTAAACGTATTATTAACCACTTTGATTTTAAAGCCGATTTTGTCAACCTTGAGCGTGATATTCGTTTATTAGTAAAAGCGTTTTATAAGCAAGCTCCCGATACTCACCACCAGCATTGGCAAATGCGTTTTGATATATTACACACGCCGTTTTACCGCAATAAAGCCGCGTATATTGTAGGACGTGTCGTTTCGCAAAGCGGCGTTCAACCTTTTATTATTGCCGTGTTACACCATGAAGATAAGGGGTTATATCTTGATGCCCTACTGACTAAGTCATCGCAAATGCGAGTAATTTTTGGCTTTGCACGAGCTTACTTTATGGTAGAAACTCACGCCCCCTCAGCGTTAGTGCGGTTTTTAAATCAACTTATGCCTAATAAAACCCTCGCCGAGCTTTACAACGCCATTGGTTTTCATAAACAAGGGAAAACTGAGTTTTACCGTGAGTTTTTGAATCATTTAACCCATTCTAATGATGAATTTACCATTGCTCCGGGTACACCGGGTATGGTGATGATGGTATTCACCCTGCCCTCATTTGGTTATGTATTTAAAGTCATCAAAGATAAATTTGGCGAAAGTAAGCCATTTGGTCGCGAAACGGTATTAAAACGCTATCAACTGGTTAAAAGCCACGACCGTGTAGGGCGAATGGCCGACACCATAGAGTATTCAAACGTCGTATTTCCTTTGGCACGATTTGATAGTAACTTGTTAGCACAGTTGCACAAAACCATTGGCTCATCGATGGTGATTGAGGGTGACTGGTTAATCATAAAACATTTATACATTGAACGGCGAATGACACCGCTTAATTTGTTTTTAGAAAATGCAGACGAAAAAAGTGCCGCCGATGCCATTGAAGAGTATGGGCAGGCGCTTAAAGAAATGATTGCCGTGAATATTTTCCCTGGCGATATGCTGTTAAAGAACTTTGGTGTAAGTAAGCACAAACGGATTATTTTTTATGATTACGATGAAGTGCAATATTTAACAGACATGAACTTTAGAGCGCTACCTAAAGCAAAAAGTTATGACGATTATTTAATGGACGAACAAAGTTACTCGGTTGCACCTCAAGATGTATTTCCAGAGCAGCTATGTACCTTTGTAATGCCTAATCCAACATATAAACAATTTTTAACTAGCACGCACCCTGAATTACTTGATGTTAACTTTTGGAAACAAGCACAACAAAATATAAAAAATGGAAAGGTGAGTCATATTTATCCCTATCCTACAGCACAGCGTTTTATCCATTATTGGTAAACGTTAAGGACACACAATGAATATAAGTAAAATAGATTTAAATTTACTGGTTTACCTCGATACATTATTGCGCGAATGTAATGTTACTCGTGCTGCAAACCAGCTTAGCATTACTCAACCGGCAATGAGTAACGGACTTAAACGCCTACGTAACCTTTTTAATGATCCTATTTTAGTGCGTACCAGCGATGGTATGGTACCGACTGAGCGTGCTATTGAGTTGCAGCCTGTGATTCGTGGAATCTTGATGACCCTTGAAGAAACGCTGGCACCTAATCGTGAGTTTGAAGCTAAACAAAGTAAGCGAGTGTTTAGGATCATGGCCAGTGATTACGCGGCCAGTACCATGGCACCGCGTTTATTAGGGAAACTACACGAAGAAGCGCCCGACACCACCTTAGATATTTTAACTCCTAGTGATGTTACCTTTCACGATGTTGAAAACGGTAAAGTTGATATGGCGATTAACCGCTTTGAAAATTTACCACAATCGTTTCATCATAAACGTATTTGGAAAGACAGCTTTTGTTGTTTAGTAAAATCAGATAACCCCATTATTGAAAACTTTAGCCTAGACAGCTATTTAAAAGCTCGCCATATTTGGGTAAGTAAAACAGGCTTTGGTGTTGGTGTGGGGATGGACCCTAAAGATGTGCAGAAGCTGGGCTGGGTTGATGAGGCACTGGCGCATTTTGGTAAACACCGTAATATTGCCACTTTTACTCGTAACTATCATGTGGCTGTTCACTTAGCCAAAGAGAAAAATTTAGTTGCGACTTTGCCCTCAAAAGCGGCCAATATTTATTTAGACGATCCTGGGCTTAAAATACTGGAGCCACCCTTTCCTATCCCGCCATTTGAACTTGATATGATATGGAGCCCTTTATTACACAGAGACGCTAGTCATATTTGGTTACGCCAAAAAGTAGCTGAAGTAGCGGATGAGCTAAAATAACCTTCTTACATACCTTAATGTAAAATTTGCTTGCTAGCGCTTAGTTAGCAAGCCTACCAAACTATTAAAAAAATTAAAAACCATAAAATACAAAAGCTTAAAAAACAAAACCTACTTGGAATAGCGCTTGCTTAGTAATGACTGTATTTTAAATTAACAGAGGTCATTATTATGAGCACCCATCAAGGACAAGAAATTAATCATATTACCGACATTATCCAAGTAATGAATAGCGGCATCGACTTTTACCAAACAGCACAAGATAAAGTACAAGACCCCGCTATAGGAGCCCTATTCCAACGTATGATTGACGCTCGTATAGTCAGTGTGGAGAGTTTACAACCTTACGCAATTAATCAACAAGGTGAGCGCGAAGATGGCTCGTCGTTTGTTGTAGAAGCACGCCGTGCATTTACTACTTTGATTAGTAAATTTGCTAACAATAACGATCAAACCTACGTTAAAGAGCTTGAGGAAGTAGAAGATAAAACCTTAGAAGAAATTAAAGTAGCGTTGAAAAAGCCTCAGTCTCATGATTGTGAAGCAGCGTTATCAAAAGTATTACTTACTATGCAGAGCTGCCATGCTGAAATGAGTAAAATGCAAAAACATTAAGTTTAAAAACGATAAAAGGGCCTTACGGCCCTTTGGTTGTTAAATAACAATAGGAGAGTTATTAATTAAAAGCGGTACTCTGCACCTACGTAGTAGTAAGCACCGTTGAAGCCAAATGGCGCTGAACGACGTGAGTACTTAAATACACCATCGCTGCTGACAATGGTGTTACCTTGAGCATCTACAATTGTGCCTGAACGTGAATTACCTATGGTGTTTTCATCTGGGTAAACATCAAATAAGTTATTTGCGCCAATATTTACTGATAAATCGTCAGTCACAAAGTAATTTACTTTGATGTCAGTTAAAATTTCAGCACCGTAAGTCTGGCGGCCGCCATCTTCCACTGTGTACTCACCAAAACGGTTAAGCGATAGGTTTACGGTCCAGTCGTCGCGACGATAAAGCGCACTTAAGTTAATCCGATCTTCTGGTTGCCATTCTTCAATAATAGAAATTTCTTGATCAGAAAACACATCATCGACTGGCACGGTTTCAAGACCAGAGCCTGCTGGTGTAAATAACGACACCACATCGGTTGCGGTAAAGTTAGCCGCTAATGTAAAATCAAGCGTGCCGCCAAGGCCTTCTGTATTCCATGTAGCCACAAAGTCGATACCTTGTGTCTCAGTGTCAGCGCCATTTAAGAAAAACTGCCCTGCACCCGCACCTGAACTTAATAACGCAGCATCAAGACCGCTTGATAAGCCTTTACCTAAGCGATTACTAATTACAATACGGTCGTCAATATCAATTGAGTAGTAATCTAGGGTTACATTAATATTATCGCTTACGTTATAAACGATACCTAAACTGCGGTTTTGAGATTTCTCTTCTGTGAGCTTAGGAATACCTAAACTTTGCGCAAGGGTTGAATCGTTTCTAAAGGTGCCCACTTCTTCAGCCACTAAGTTACCATTAGGGCCTACAACAAACTGTGTGCTGATGTTGTTAAAATACAACTGCTGCATTGAAGGTGCTCTAAAGCCTGAGCTTAGCGCACCACGAAGTGAAATATCTTCAGTTACTGACCAGTTACCGGCTAGTTTAAAGTTAACTGTATCGCCAAACCCTTTGTAATTGTCGTAACGTAACGCCCCTGAGATAATTACATCTTCAATAACGTAAGCTTCAGCGTCTAAGTAAAACGAGATCACATCACGCGACTCATCAACCGACGACGCTGGCGATGAACCACCAAAGCCTTGTGTGCCACCGGATGCGTTTTCGCTGCCAATACCACCGCTTAGCCCATCGTAAATATTAACACCGTTGTTGGTATCGTAATCGCGATATGCATATTCACTACCCTCTAAAATTCGGTACTCATCGGTACGAATTTCAGCACCCATTGCCAATGAGTAGTCATCAAAATTTTGAGTAAAATCAAGATTGATCGTTTGCAGTGATAGCTCCATGCCATAAGCATAACCTTGACGTGGAATCGTGGCGCGAATATCTGCTGCACTTAGGCCTTGGTCATAACGTAAAAAATTCGCGTAAGAGCCGTTAATTGTATCGCTGGTCGTGTAGTCAATACTGTTTTCACCATAGGTGTACGATAAGTCTAAGCTTGAGTCGTTATCAAATTCAGTTTTATAACCAAAGTTATATGAAATATCGTCAATCGTGGTGTTTATTTTAGGTAAAAAACCAGCTGGGATAGTTGCATCGCCATCTTGAAGTACCGGGTTACCACCTGCATTAGCATTATGGCGGAAAAATGCTGCTGATTCGTTATCACGAGTTGAATAGGTAATAAAACCGTATAGTTCACCCGCTCCTAATTCGTAGCCGGTGTTAACTGTTAAACCAAATTGTTGAGAATCAGCATCGCCAATTCTGAATGTATCACGCGGTGCGGTTAATTCGCGTGGATCACCTGCAAGCAAGGTACCATCAGAAAGTTCAGTACAGCCATAGAACTGACATGAGCCATGAAGGCCTGCACGGTTAGTTGGTGCACGATCACGGTAGTTAATAGTTGTATTTAAATAACCGTTATCACCTAAAGCAAAGCCTTTATTAAAGTCGATATTAACGGTTTCGCCATCACCTTCAGAGTACTCACCGTAGTTAACGGCCGCTTTACCACCTTCGCTGCCATCTTTTAGCACGATATTAATAACACCGGCAATTGCATCCGAACCATATTGAGCCGCAGCGCCGTCGCGCAGTACTTCAATACGTTTAATGGCTGAGGCTGGAATCGCATTCATGTCAGTACCCGCAGTACCACGACCAACAGAAGTATTAATGTGGATAATACTGGCTTGATGACGACGCTTACCATTGATCAATACCAATGTTTGATCCGGGCCAAGGCCACGTAAGGTTGCGGGTCTTAATGCATCAGTACCATCACTAATAGATGAACTTGAAAAGTTAAAAGAAGGTGCGATAGCTTGAAGCATGCGGCCAACTTCAGTTTGACCGGTATTTTCGAGTGCTTCTGCACTTAAAATATCAACGGGGACAGGTAAGTCTTCAACTGAGCGTCCTGCGACACGACTACCTACAATAGCAATTTTTTCGATGTTTTGTTCTGCGCTTTGTTCAGCGGCATTTATTCCTTGTGAATTAACTGCAAGTAAAGCAGGTAATACAGCAGCACTAACTCCTGAAAGCTTCATCATGTTGTTATCTTTCCTATTGATTTGTTTGAGTTTAATACTCAGTAAACCATTTTGATCAACAACCGCATCGAGCTCAGTCTCAGCTAACAATGCGTTTAACGCATCGAGTTGAGAATAAAATCCATATAACGAATTTGCCTGGTACTGTTTAGCAAGTTCGTACGAAAAAACCACTGTTTGTTCAGTTTGCTTGGCAAATTCAATTAAGGCTTTGTCTGCTCGTTGCGCTTTTATATCAAACTGCATCATTTGCCCCTGCATTTGATTCGCATGCACACTGATACTAAAAAACAGCGGTGCAACGAGTCCCAACGGGCTTAAATAACACATATGGTTACTGCGCAACTTATATAAACAGTTAGCAAACAAAAATCCTCTATAGGTTCTTATCATTTTTTTAATCTTTAAATTACTTTTTAAACCCTTATGAGTAACATTGATTAACAATGGCGTGATTTTCATTACCATTACCTATGACTTTTTTTGATATTTTAAACTAACAACATGCTCGCCTAAACGCTCATGCTCAATTGAAAAATTATTTTGTAAGCTCTCTAAAAGCCCTGCGACATCACCCGCTTTAAACACGCCAGCCACTTTAATACGCGCTAATTCATCAGATGACAGTTCAAATCGCGTGGCGGTATAACGGCTAACTTCGTTTAAGGCATCAACCAGTTGCTCGCCATTGAATATCAACATGCCATTTTGCCATGCTAAATCGCGTTGTACGTCATCAACCGATAATTGTGTAATTGGTTTAGTTACGCTCTGTTCAATAATAGCTTTTTCACCCGATATCACTATATTGGCATTGATCTGGCGGATTTCGTGATTGCTGTTATCAGCTTGCTGATACGCTTTAAAATCGTCAGCATTAACGGCAACGCTAGGATCGGTGATCATCACTTTACCTTCAGTGACTACCAACTCGAGATCTGATGAGGTATTGCGCTGAACATTAAAGACTGTACCAAGTGCGGTAAAGCTTTTATCCCCCGCCATCACACTAAACGGGCGTGATGCATCTTTAGCTACATTAAAACGCCCTTCTCCACGGCTTAGTAATAACTGTCTACGTCCTTGGCTATAAGCGACTTCTAGTGAACTATTAGTATTGAGCTGAACTATTGTGCCATCTGGTAAAACATAGGTTGCTTGCTCGCCAACCTTTGTTTTATAAATTTTTGTGTAATTTACTTTAGCTAAATTTTGGTTAAAGTTGCTCCCCATGTTCAGCAAAAAGTAGCTGCACATCATTAAAGCTGCAACAACACTTGCCGCAATACCATATACATAGGAAGGCTTTGTTTTAATGCCTGCAGAGTGCTTATTAGGAAACAATACGCTGAGCTCGTTAAGCACACTTAAGTCATCCCATAATTGTGCTAATTCATATACCGCATTCTGATGAGCCGTGCTTTGTAGCATCCACAGTTTAAATTGCTCTTGCTCTTGTGTACTTAAGCCACGATCAATCGCACTTATCCATTGCGATGCTTTTTCTAAGATTAATTCTTTTGAAGTAAATTGATGGATGTTACTCATTTTACTGCCCTCACTATGTTCGCACTTTGTTGGCAATGTTCACTCTCATCTTGCACTTGATCGCGCATATATAGCATGGTGTTTAGTAGCCCTTTAGCAATGTGCTTTTCTACCGTACTTTGACTTAGCTGCATTTGCTGTGCGATCTCTTTTTGGCTCATCCCATATACTTTTTTTAATATAAAACATTTTCTCACTACAGGGCTTAGCTGCTCAGTAGCACGACAAAATAGTAAAAAACGTTCTTTGGAGGTGTATTCATCTTCTAATTGCATTGATTTAAGCAATTTAGGAAGTTCAGTTTCGTGATTTAAAGGAGTACTAAATTTATTATCCCATTTAGCTATATGATTTAGGGCGAGATGTTTAGCTGTTTTCAACATATAGCTGCGGGTGTATTGAATATCTTGTTTTAGCTCTGCTTCATAACTTTTAACAAAGGTTTCTTGAACAATATCATCAACATCGTCAGGTAACACAATTTTAGACACAAAGCGCCGCAGTTGCGTGGATATATCTGAGAATGTACTGGCTAATTTAATTCCTCGAGCCACGTGGGTAGTCCCTTGTTATTATTATTAAGGTAAGATTACGAGTTTTATGGTTAATTACAAGGCATTTTGTTAATTATTGGTTATTTATTAGTTGCGAATATACGTACTCAGTATAAATGTATTAATATTTATTATGTTCTTAATCATTATGGCTGTATAAAAAGTAGCACCCCTAGCGTTTTTATAGTGAAGCCAAACCCTTATTTAGCTTAATTTTTATTGGGTTGCTGTGTAGTAATTTAATAACCGCAACGCTACTATTAACGGATAGAGGCTAGGAGTTAAAAATGAATAATCAAAAATTAGCTGATTTTGAGCTTTACTTTCAAATTGAAGAGAGCAATCGCGTCAATCTATTTGCCGTAGATGACGCAGTGGTACCAAAAAGTTTGGCTGAACTAGACGCAGATATTCCGCCTTTATTTAAACTTGCTAACGAAGTCAGTAGTTTAGATCAAAGCGCTTTAGGCCCTTTGCGTAACTTAGGAGATATTGCCCAAGAACTGACGACGTTTTTACAAGCCCAGTCGCGTAAGATAGATTTGATCATGAGCCATATTTTAGCTTCAGAACAACCTGAAGATAACTCAATTTATTGCGATAGTTATGGCGGCGGCGGAATTAAATTTACCAGTGAACATTTGTACACATTAGGTCAGAAATTTCGTACCAAACTGTTTTTACAGCATGAAGCCTCTGCGGTGTATTGTTATAGCGAAGTTGTTGCTATAGAAAAACAAGACAATGAGCATTACCAGTATACCCTGCTATTCGTATCAATAAGAGACAGTGATCAAGAGTTGGTTGTTAGAGCCAGTTTACATGCGCAAACACGCCAACTTAAAAAGCGCCAACAACTTGAAAAAGCGAAAGAGAGTTCAAACGAGTAACACGAGTGTTTATTTACCTGTTTAAATCGCTTTAAATTGTAGTTCAAACGTTTATTTAAAAGTGACTTAGCTGTAATTGAACTGCTAAACTAGCCCCATCTTTATTTGTATTAAAAATCCATGAACTTTAGACTTTTACCTGAATGGGCCGAGCAAGATGCAGTTATGCTTACATGGCCTCATAAAAATACCGATTGGGCTGATAATTTAGCACGTGTTGAACCCGTTTATATTGAACTTGCAAAACATATTACTGCGCAACAAGCCTTAGTGATTGTTGCTCATGATGAAATATTAAAAACCCACATTAACTCATTACTAAATGATGCTGGTATTGAGCAAACCCGTGTATATTTTGTTGTTACTCCCACTAACGATACGTGGGCGCGCGACCATGGCCCACTTACGTGCAGCGCTATAGAAAAGCCAGAGCAATTAAAAGTCTACGACTTTACCTTTAATGGCTGGGGTAATAAGTTTGAAAGTGCCCTTGATAATCAAATAAACCACACATTAGTTAAACAGCTAAGCAATACAAACAACCAGTATCAAGCCCTCGATATGGTGCTTGAAGGCGGTGGTATTGAAATTAATGAACATGGTGTATTGCTAACAACTAGCGAATGTTTACTGAATAAAAACCGTAACCCTGATTTAAACCCAAGTGACATAGAAGTACTTTTAAAAGCACACTTAGGCGCTACTGATTTTTTATGGGTTGATCATGGTTATTTAGCCGGTGACGACACCGATAGCCACATTGATACGCTAGTGCGCTTTGCACCTAACAACACCCTTGTGTATGTAAAATGTGACGATAAAAGCGATGAGCATTTTAGCGCGCTAGATGCCATGGAAAAACAACTACAAAGCTTTAAAACTGCTGATAACACCCCATATAAGCTAATTGAGTTACCGTGGCCAAAAGCCGTGTATGACGATGAAAATACGCGTCTACCTGCCACCTATGCAAATTACTTAATTATAAATAACGCAGTACTAGTGCCGATTTATGACGATGTAAACGACCAACGTGCTTTAACACAAGTTCAAAAAGCATACCCAGAGCACACAATTATTGGTGTAAATTGTTTACCTATTATTGAGCAATTTGGCAGTCTTCACTGCATTACAATGCAATTACCTCGTGGATTTTTAGCTGGAGCAGCACAATGACAAGCCCTGCACATTTATCAGTTGCCTTAGTGCAACAAAGCAACAGTGACAACGCTGAACATAATATTGAAAAGTCAATTGCGGGCATTCGCGATGCAGCTAGTAAAGGCGCGCAACTTGTTGTATTACAAGAGTTACACCGCAGTTTATATTTTTGCCAAACCGAAGACGTTGATGTATTTGATTTGGCCGAAACAATACCAGGCCCAAGTAGCAACACTTTAGGCGAACTCGCAAAAGAGCTCGGTATTGTTATTGTAGCTTCATTATTTGAGAAACGTGCTACGGGTCTTTATCACAATACCGCCGTGGTGCTTGAAAAAGACGGCAGCATTGCAGGTAAATACCGTAAAATGCATATTCCAGACGACCCTGGGTTTTATGAAAAATTTTACTTTACTCCTGGGGACTTAGGCTTTGAGCCTATTCAAACCTCAGTAGGTAAGCTTGGCGTACTGGTGTGTTGGGATCAATGGTTTCCTGAAGCCGCGCGTTTAATGGCAATGGCCGGCGCTGAACTTTTAATCTACCCAACAGCTATTGGCTGGGATCCATGCGATGATAAAGACGAGCAAACCCGCCAAAAAGATGCTTGGGTTATTTCACAGCGAGCGCATGCGGTTGCTAATGGCGTTCCGGTGATTAGTTGTAATCGGGTTGGTCATGAAAGCGACCCAAGCGGTCAAAGTGACGGCATTCAATTTTGGGGCAACTCTTTTATTGCAGGTCCTCAAGGCGAAATGTTGGCAGAGGCTGATAACCAAAATGAACAAATATTAATGGTAAAACTTGATCAAAAACGCAGCGAGAACGTAAGACGTATTTGGCCGTACTTACGCGACCGTAGAATTGATCATTATCAAGATTTAACAAAAATTTACCGTGACTAAATAATAATGTGGCTCTTACTCGTTAAGAGCCTAATTTAATGGAGTAATTAATGGCGTTTGAGCAATGGGCAGCCTTGCCTTGGGTAAAATCTCAAAAAGATAAAATTCAATGGGGCGAACTTCTAGGCAGTGGCTTAAGCATTGCTATTGCACAAGGTGTTAAGCAGCAAGACAACTTAGTGTTAATTGTTACCCCTGATACACCAAGTGCTCTGCGCCTTGAAACAGAATTAGAGTACTTGCTGCCTGATAACCCAGTAATGGTTTTTCCAGATTGGGAAACATTGCCTTATGATCACTTCTCGCCCCACCAAGATATTATTTCAGCACGTTTAGCAACACTCAACACACTGAAAAAAGAGCAACAAAGCGTACTCATTGTTCCGGTATCAACCTTGATGCTGCGCACTGCCCCAGCATCATTTATATACGGCTCAACGCTGAATTTTAAAGTAGGCGATAGATTAGACACCCATGCCCTGCGAGAAAATTTAGAGCAAGCGGGTTACTTACATGTGCAACAAGTCATGGAACATGGCGAATATGCCATACGCGGCTCTATTGTTGATTTATACCCCATGGGGAGTAAGCATCCATTTAGGCTCGACTTTTTTGATGATGAGCTAGATACCATCCGTTTATTTGATGTGGAAACTCAGCGCTCAGACGAAAAAGTAGACAAAATTGAGCTACTGCCTGCTCATGAGTTCCCTACTAACGAATCAGATATTGAACGTTTCAGAATAAGCTATCGTGAAAAATTTGGCGCAAGTGCTGAGCAAGACTCAGTCTACATGCAGGTCAGCAAAGGCAATTGGCCAGCAGGTATAGAATATTACATGCCGCTGTTTTTTGAAGGCTTAGCAACCATATTCGACTACTTGCCTGACTCAACAACCGTCATGCAGTTAGGGGATTTAGAGCATGCAGCGGATAACTTTTGGCACGATGTTAATGTGCGTTATGAGAACCGCCGTGTAGATCCTCTGCGTCCACTATTACCGCCCGATGAATTATATCAGCCAATTAATGAGCTGTTTTCCAATTTAGGCAATTATGGCCGCATTCGCCTATCGCAAGCAAAGCTAGGCACTAAAGCAGGTAATAAAAATCTCGCAGTTAATGAATTGCCCAATGTACGCATCGATCATAAACAACATCAACCCTACGATGCATTTATAAATTATGTGGCAGAACAAAAAAAGAAAAAAGGCCGAGTTGTCATCAGTGTTGAGTCGGACGGTCGACGCGAATCATTACTGAGTATATTAAAACCTAGCGGCTTAAAATTTAAAGAATTTGATAGCTTTGAGCAGTTTACCAACAGCAGTAATGACGTTGGTTTAATTGTCAGTCCGCTTGAGCAAAGTGTGGTGCTTAGCACTAAACCAAGTTTGAGCATTATTACCGAGCAAGAATTGCTTGGGATCAAAGTATCACAACGCAGACGTCGTAAGCACAAGTATGAAGCAAGCCAAGACGCGTTAATTCGTAACTTAGCAGAGCTTAAAGAAGGCCAACCAGTTGTGCACCTTGACCATGGTGTGGGCCGTTATCAAGGGCTGCAAACGATTGATGCCGCCGGTGTGGTGACTGAATTTGTAACTATTACTTATGCAGGTGAAGCAAAACTGTATGTGCCGGTATCGGCACTTCATATGCTTAGTCGTTACTCAGGCGGTGAAGAGGCCAGTGCGCCACTGCATAAGCTCGGCTCTGATGCCTGGGATAAAGCGAAAAAGCGCGCCGCCGAAAAAGTACGTGATGTAGCCGCAGAGTTACTCGACATATATGCACAACGCCAAGCTAAGCCTGGTAATAAGTTTACGCTTGATGGCCAAGCTTATCGCCAATTTAGCGATAGCTTCCCGTTTGAAGAAACGGATGATCAACGTAACGCCATTGAAGCGGTACTTGGTGACATGCAGTCAAAACAAGCCATGGATCGCTTAGTATGTGGTGATGTAGGTTTTGGTAAGACCGAAGTAGCTATGCGTGCAGCCTTTGTAGCAGTTAACGATAATAAGCAGGTGGCTATTTTAGTCCCTACCACCCTACTTGCTCAGCAACACTACGATAATTTTAAAGACCGCTTTGCTGATTTTCCAATTGAAGTGGGTGTACTGTCGCGTTTTAATTCGACCAAAGAGCAAAAAGAAACCCTTGAAAGAATGAATGATGGCAAGCTAGATGTGGTTATTGGCACTCATAAATTGATTCAACAAGATATCAACTTTAAAGATTTAGGCCTGTTAATTGTTGATGAAGAACACCGATTTGGGGTTCGTCAAAAAGAAAAAATTAAAGCTCTGAGAGCTGATGTAGACATACTCACTCTTACCGCAACCCCTATTCCGCGTACATTAAACATGGCGATGAGTGGCATGCGTGATTTATCAATTATTGCCACTCCACCGGCTAAACGTTTAGCGGTTAAAACCTTTGTACGCCAACGCGACGAAGAGCTTATTCGCGAAGCGGTACTACGTGAAATTAAACGTGGCGGCCAAGTATACTTTTTACATAACAACGTAGAAACTATTGAACGTGTCGCTCAAGAAATTAGCGAATGGGTGCCTGAGGCAACAGTAACCTCTGCACATGGTCAAATGCGAGAGCAAGAGCTTGAGCAAATAATGACTGATTTTTATCATCAGAAATACAATGTCCTTGTGTGTACTACGATTATTGAAACCGGTATTGATGTGCCCACAGCAAACACCATAATTATGGATAGAGCCGATAAACTTGGTCTTGCTCAGCTACACCAATTACGCGGACGTGTAGGTAGAAGCCATCACCAAGCCTATGCTTATTTACTTACCGGTAACCCTAAGGCACTCTCTAAAGATGCGAAAAAACGTTTAGACGCGATTGCCTCATTAGAAGATTTAGGCGCAGGCTTTGCCTTAGCAACTCATGATTTAGAAATTCGTGGTGCGGGTGAGCTATTAGGCGATGATCAATCAGGGCAAATGCAGACCATTGGTTTTAATTTGTATATGGAAATGCTTGAGCAGGCCGTTAACGCGCTTAAAAATGGTCAAGAGCCAACTCTTGAAAATCTATTACAAAAACAAACAGAAGTAGACTTAAAGCTACCTGCTTTGTTACCAGATGATTATATTCATGATGTTAACGCGCGTTTAGGTATGTACAAGCGAGTAGCAAGTTGTGCTAACCTTGCTGATATTGATGAGCTGCAAGTTGAATTAATAGACCGCTTTGGTTTATTGCCCGATGCAGCTAAAAACTTATTTAGTTTACAACAACTAAAGATGCAAGCGAGTAATCTAGGCATAACCAAAATAGAGGCAAACCCGAAAGGGGGCTACTTTGAGTTTAGTCAAAATACTAAGGTTAATCCTAGCTTCATTATTGGTTTGATACAAAGTGCGCCACATATTTATAAGATGGATGGCGCAAATAAATTACGCTTTGCCATTAGCGAGGCGAATGCCCGTGAACGCTTAAAAATGATCACTGCTATGATTGCAGATTTCGAAAAAAAGGTTAGCCATTAATGTTGCTGAAAAAATCGCTGGTTGTTTTATGCTGCTTGTTTAGTAGTACTGCATTTGCAGAGCGTTGGTTTGAAGTAGAAGTGTTGATATTTAAACAACGCCCTGCTCCATACCTACAAGAAGACTTTAGCTTAAAGCACGACGCTATAGAAGATAAAAATACCTTAGATTTACTAAGCCCTGTTTATAAAAAACAAGCAATGGACGCGTGTATAAATGGTGATCCGCGTTTTCAAAAACGTACCTTTGCTGACACTTTAGTCAACTCAAATCCTCAGTCAGCAGCGTGTAACGACAGCATTGATTATGTAAAAAGTTACGATGTGTTACCAGTAATACCTCAAGCACCTGCACAAGAGACGATGGAGCAAACTTACCTGTTAGCCCCTGAGCAATTGCAGTTTCAATCACAACGCCAAGCTCTAAACCGCAAAGGACTAACTCCTTTATTGCATACCGGGTGGCGATTTGAGGGTGCGAGCAAATCACGTTCGCCTAGCATTCATTTGTTTGCAGGCAGCCAATTAAAAAACAATATAAACACTGCGATTAGTTACGCCGATTCTGATTTTATTAGCTTAATAAATACGCCTGAACCACTATTTGACGAAGCTCAATCTTCCGACATGAAATGGGAGTTAGATGGGCTGTTTAAAATACACTTGCGCCATTACTTATTTATTAATGCACACTTTGATATAAGTGAAAAACGTGACAATGGCGATCTAGAATCAGCCCGTTTTTCACAGTTTAGACGGGTGTTTAGTGAAGACATTCATTATTTTGATCACCCTCGTATGGGGATGATTGTGCAAATTCGAAAATTTAATCATTAACGGTATTATTCAAGGAAAATAACAATGAAAAAATTACTTATTATTGCAGCGGCACTGAGTCTTGCTGCTTGCTCAAAAGTAAACTTAGAAAATTATGAAAAGATTAAAATTGGTATGGACAAAACAGAAGTTGAAGCTCTTTTAGGCAGTGCTGATAATTGTGTAGAAAAAACACTGCATACTAGTTGTACTTGGGGTAATGACGCTAAAAATATCGAAATTACCTTAGTATCAGACAAAGTAACGCTATACAGCAAAAAAGGACTAACGGATAAATAGTCTAGTTTAGTTTAAGTAAAGAAGAGGAATAACCTGTGTTATTCCTCTTTTTTAGTGTCACTAGTGTAAATTAGCTCTATATTAACAATTTTACTGCGATTTAAAGTGATTTTATAGCGTTGATACAGCGCATTATCAGATTCGGTTAAAACCAATACCATATTTAATTGGTAGCGTCTTTCGACTCCCTGCTTAGAAATTTTATTATTTTCTAAATGGTACAGCTTCCCTTCCCCCTTTTTTAAATAACGTGCAAACGGTGCAAGATTAAATTGCAGTGTTTGCTGTAAGCTATCGTAGCCTGGCAAAAATTCTTTAGCACTGACCCGCGTTTCACTAGCAAAATGCAGCCATTGCGCCGCCTGTTTATTTTGCTGACGACGCTTAGAGAAAATTTTTCTCACTTCTTTAGGGATTTTTTTAAACCGCGTGTATTCTAACCAAATAAACTGGCTCGCTACTTTATCTTTTGTAATACTGTTTTTAAATATAAAGCGCCATTTTGGCCGCCCCCGCACAATAGCACGCCAAATAATACGGGTAATATCTTCTTTAAATATTTCTCTCAGCCCGTAAATAACCCCTAAAATTAAAATCAATGAAGCGGTTATTTCAGTAAAGGTAGAACGCGCATTGAGTATTACCACCATCACAAAGGCCATTATAACAGCCGTTACAGAGCCTTTTACCAAGCGTTTTAAATAACTATTAAGATAGCGTGTTTGGCGCTGTAAAATCACTCCATGCTCTATTAAACGCTGTAATAGGCGCATTTTATTGGTAATTCTGTTGGCGTCTTTAAGTGTTGAGTCAGAATTATATTGTTGCTCTGCTCGGTACTCACTCTCTGACTTACAAAAGTTTAATAAGTCATTTCGCTCTTTAGCGTGATCGCTACTACGCGGCCCTTCATCAAGCAGCTTTAAAAACGTTTGTTCAATCTGCCAGCTTAGGTAGTTATCAGCATTGGTATAAAACGGGATCAGCTTTTCGTTATCAGGGGTGTAACGTCTGAGTTTTCTGAGTAGACTTTGGCTTTGCTCGCAAAGCTCCATAGCCCGCTGATAAAATTCATCGCTTTCTTGAATTTTTAACGCATCTTTAATATCAGCATCAATAGCAAGGCGTACTTGATAACAATATAAATTTAGATTTTGTCGGTAGTCTTGTTGCTCCCCTTTGTTTTTACTCACAAAGCGGCTTCTTACCAATGGAAGATGGATATTATTAGCGTTGTAGGCTACAAAAGATTTAAATTGATTATTAAAGTAAGACTCTTCGCTAAGTGTTTGTGCATTAATACCCATTTCATTTGGGATAGAAAAATAAAGATCGAGACGCTGCTCTGCACGCGGTGATAATTGCGGTTCAATAACAAACGATAAATTTTCGTCTTGCTTTAACAATGATGCCTCCTTTGGTTATCTACCTGAGTTTACGTGCCTCTTTAATTTTGTTCAACAAAAAAGGCCTAGTAAATACTAGGCCTTTTAATGGTTCTAATTAGTTAAAATTAGAATTTAACGTTTACGCTTGCGAAGATACGCGAACCAATTACGTCGTAAAGCTCAGGAACAGTACCCATGTCATTACCACCTAGCACGGTCTCAGGCTCTTTATCAAAGATATTATTCATACCACCTGTTAAACGAACATCGTCGTTTAAGTTGTAGCTCATAGAGATATCATGGTAAACAGTGTCGTCTGTGCTAAAGAATTCGCCATAGTACTCACCGTCCATACCTTTAATGTAACGAGCGTTGTAAAGCACGCTGATATCATCATTAATATCGTAGTTAACTGAAAGGTTTGACTTAATTTCAGAGTAACCACCAATGTTACCATCAATAGTACCTGTGTAATCAATTTCGTCTTGCTCAAACTCAATTAAGTAAGTGGTGTCTAGGTTGATACGGTAGTTATCAGCTGTATAAGAGATATTCCAGTCAATACCTGATGTATCTTGTGCGCCAACATTTGTTAGTGCAGAACTTAATTCAGATAAGTCACCATCAGCTGTAATGTTTACTGCTGCACATGATTGCGTATTTCCAGCAAAACAGTTACGCATTTCATTTTGTACATCTAAACGCGTAATTGCATTAGTGATATCAAACTTCCAGTAATCTAATGTAGTTGATAAACCGTCTGCAACTTCCCACACTAAACCGAACGTGAATGATCTGCTTTCTTCTGCTTGAAGATTATCATCGCTTGTGTAATTAACTTCGATTTGTGGATCTTGCTCGTTACCCCATGGATCTTCTAGGTAATCGAATGAACCTGTATTACCGCCAAACAGCTCAGCAACATTTGGGGCTCTAAAACCAGTAGCAAGTACAGAGCGAACCATAAAGCTATCGGTTACATTCCAAGTAGCACCTAGTTTCCACGTTGTTTCACCACCAAATGTTGAGTAGTTATCGTAACGTGCAGCACCTTCTAGAGTAACTGAATCAAGCACTGGCATAGACGCTTCAAAGTATACAGATTGAACAGAGTAATCACCGTCTGTCGGATCTTGCTGCGCTGCTGTACTTTCGCCTCTTTGAGTAATTAAATCTGGCGTGTAAAAACCACTTTCAAATCTATTTTCTACACCAATTGCGTAACCAATGTCACTTTCTGTAACAGCACTGTATCCCGCAGATAGAATGAACTGCTCATTACCACCTTCGTTTGACTCTGTGTAAAGAGAGTTGCTTGATACTAAAAGCTCACGATTAATTGCATCACCACTGAACCAAAGGGCTTGGTCACCATAAATGCTTTGTTCCATGTTTCCTGCATGGATTGAGTTTTGAACCTTATCTTCTGAGTCATTACGACCGTAAGTTGCACTGATATCCCAGCTTGCATCGTTATCTAAAAGACCTTGCAATGCAACAGACGCTCTGTATGTATCGGTTTTTTGCTCATAGATACGCGGACCTGCATCAACCATTCTGCGACGATACTCTAATGAATCGGCTAATACACCATCTTCATCGATAAATGCATTAGTGTATGTATTACTAAGCTTTGTAGTATCTAAATCAATACTTGCAGGCTGTGGCGCTAACTGCTGGCTTGAATCACGACGTGTGTACATTAAATCAACGTTAAACGTTGTATCTGAATCAAGTTCTTTATTGAAGCTACTGAATACACTGTATAAGTCACTTGGTGTTTGTGCATAGCTTGAAGGTGTGTAGTCATAACAAGTGTCACGATCTTTAAATCCACCTTGGCCATTTGGCGCTTTGCCACCTAAAGTACCTTCTGGAATATAAGAAGAACAACCTGGCTCAACAAATTTACGATCTGATTGAATGATATCGCCACGGTTTGTGTACTGAGCACCAAATACTAGGTTACCGTCAGCCACTTGCATACCATGAAGTAAACTAACACCATAGTTTGTGCCATCGCCTTTGGTAGTTTGACTACCTTCAACGTTTACTTCAGAGCCTTCAAAATCTTTTTTCGTGATGATATTTACAACACCAGCGATAGCATCTGAACCGTAAACAGCTGATGCACCATCTTTTAAGATTTCGATTGATTTAATCATTGCAACTGGAATCGTATTTAAATCAACAGAAGAATCGGCACCAGTGCCTGATGAAACCATACGACGGCCATTTAATAAAACCAGAGTACGCTGTGCACCCATACCACGAAGATTAACTGTAGCAGAGCCACCAGAGCCATTGTTACTAGTTCCACCTAAGCTCATACCTGCAGCTGACGGTTGGTTTGAAAGCACATCAGCAACTGAGGTGTAGCCACTTTTAGCAATAAAGTCATCACCAATTACAGTGATTGGACTAGCCGTTTCCATATCAGTACGGTTAATGCGAGAACCCGTTACTTGAATTTTTTCAATTGACTTTGCTGCTTCGTCTGCAGCTAAAACCTGAACACTTGAGAACATTGGGATTGCTGCAATTACAGCTAAACCAAGAGTTGATTTTTTCATGGATGAACCCTACTTGTTGAAAATTTACCTAAATTGGTAATGCCCACTTTTATGAGAATTGTGAGTGAGCGAGAGCAACTTAGGCGCCTTTAACTGAATGAAAACTTAACGAGGGAATGATAAATAAACAACACTGATTGAGGCGTCCTACGAAAGGAACAAAGGTTACAACATGTTTCATTGTTAATTAATAAAAACACATAAAAATCAAGAGCTAAAACAACATCAATCACATAAAAAACACAGCTGAAATCAAATGAGTAGAGTTTGTAATCAAATGTAATTATCACAATAATGTGCCCTAAACAGGAAAATTAACATGTTAATCACAGCTCGTTATTAAAACGGTAAAACTAGGTGTTAATTACTAACCATATTTATGCAAGTAGATTGTTTATTTAGTCTGAATAATTTTGCTATATGCTTTAACCAGGTAAATTTTATGCTTATAGTGGATTACGAGCTCACTACACATTAATAAAAAACAGCTGTTAAATCGACGAGGGCTTTATAAATGTATTTGTGAGTAATAAAGGATGGCTATAATCTTTAAAGCAAGTAGATGTGTAAAAGGGATACTTATTTATTAAGTTAAAATACTTACACTAACAGACGTGCTTCAGTTTCAGGTAACTACTACATGTTAGGTAAAGGACAATGGGCTTTGCCACTAGAGTTATACGGAAATAGCGTAGTTGAAAAACTACACCATAGTAAAAACTTTCAATAAGTGACGTTAAAATAGTAATCAACATTACTACTTATGCCAGTATTTTTATTGCTAGTAGTAAGTACAAGCTTCCACACCATATTTTGCTCTGAGCAAATCCCAACCATAGTATCGGCCAACCAAATATTCCCTTGCTCGATAAACTGCAATGGAATGTAACCCATATACATAGTTACCCCCTCCAATTTAGCCGCTGTTATTGTTAGATCATTAGGTAAGTGAGCATAAATTGAAAACGGTGTCTCTGGTGATAAGATTTCTTCGCTTAACCAAACCTTAACTTGATTTTCAAAATGACATGGTTTGTTATTTTTACACTCGGTTTGCGATTGGCTTACTTTTGCTGTTGATGTTGATGTTGATCCAGAAAAGTCACAACCTAGTAAAAATAATAGAAAAGAAAGTAAGCATACTCTATATATATACATGCAGGTTCTCAAATATCTAATGTATGGGCCCAACATTTAGGGCAAGTTGGTTGATTATCGGCTTTAATGAGTGAGTAAGGTACAAATCACCTCAAAAAATAGACAGCAACTCAATAAAGTTTGATTGATGTCATATTATTACGCAATTGACCTATCTTTTTAAGGCCAAAAAATTTATCATTTCAACCGCAAAAAAAACAAGTATTTCTTGAGATTATTATCTTTAACAACCACATATTGTGGGGTTTAGATAGTATACTTTGGAATAATAGTAGGTCCTACTTTAACAAGTAGGTAATTCATTTCTAAACGCATTTATTGCAGCGGAAGCCAGAAAATGAGCCAAACAGTAGCATCACAAACTGAGTACAATTATAAAGTTGTACGCCAATTCGCTATTATGACAGTGATTTGGGGCATCGTTGGCATGGGTATTGGGGTTCTGATTGCTGCCCAACTAGCTTGGCCAGCACTTAACTTTGACACACCATGGTTAACTTACTCTCGACTTCGTCCGTTACACACGAACGCAGTAATTTTCGCATTTGGCACAAGTGCTCTTTTTGCGACGTCTTATTACGTCGTACAACGTACATGTCAAACGCGCCTTCTTTCAGATAAATTAGCCGCCTTCACCTTTTGGGGTTGGCAGTTAGTGATTGTTCTAGCAGCAATTACTCTACCTATGGGTATTTCAAGTTCTAAAGAGTATGCAGAACTTGAGTGGCCTATCGATATCTTAATTGCTGTTGTTTGGGTAACGTACGCTATTGTATTTATGGGTACTATTGCTAAACGTAAAGTGGCTCATATTTATGTAGCTAACTGGTTCTATGCTGGTTTCATTATTACTGTTGCAGTACTTCATATTGTTAACAGCATGGCTGTTCCTGTCTCACTAACTAAATCATACTCAATTTACGCCGGTGCGGTTGATGCAATGGTTCAGTGGTGGTACGGACACAATGCTGTAGGTTTCCTTCTTACTGCTGGCTTCTTAGGTATGATGTATTACTTTGTACCAAAGCAAGCGGGTCGTCCAGTTTACTCATACCGTTTATCGGTTGTTCACTTTTGGGCTCTTATCTCGCTTTACATTTGGGCAGGTCCTCACCACCTTCACTACACTGCGCTTCCTGATTGGACGCAAAGCTTAGGTATGGTGATGTCTATTATCTTATTCGTGCCGTCTTGGGGGGGTATGATCAACGGTATTATGACACTTTCAGGTGCATGGCATAAGTTACGTACTGACCCAGTACTTCGTTTCTTAGTGGTTTCATTGTCTTTCTACGGTATGTCGACGTTTGAAGGCCCAATGATGGCAATTAAATCTGTAAATGCGTTATCGCACTACACAGATTGGACTGTAGGTCACGTACACTCAGGTGCATTAGGTTGGGTTGCAATGATTTCTATCGGTGCAATTTACCACCTTATCCCTGCGTTATTCTCGCAAGGTCGTATGTACAGCATTAAATTGATCAATACACACTTCTGGTTACACACTGTGGGTGTTGTTTTATACATTGTTGCAATGTGGATTTCAGGTGTAATGCAAGGCCTAATGTGGCGTGCAGTTAACTCTGACGGTACATTAATGTACAGCTTTGTTCAGTCGTTAGAAGCCTCTCATCCTTTCTATGTTATGCGTTTCTTAGGCGGTGTATTCATCGTTACAGGTATGCTGGTTATGGCTTATAACGTTTATCGTACAGTTTCAGCGAAAAATAACTCGTTAGAACTTGATGAACAAGCGCAGTTAGCATAACGGAGTCAGATAATGAGCAATAAAAATTCGCAAAATAAACACGAAATTATCGAGAAAAATATCGGCCTTATGGCCATCTTGACTGTTTTCGCAATCAGCTTTGGTGCATTGGTAGAAATTACTCCGCTAATGTTCCAAGACGACACAACTAAACCCGTTGATGGGTTACGCCCGTTAAATGCGCTAGAGTTTGAAGGTCGTGACATCTATGTGCGTGAAGGTTGCGCTAACTGTCACTCACAGATGATTCGTCCATTTCGTGATGAAGTCGAGCGTTACGGTCATTACTCGGTTGCGGGTGAATCAGTATGGGATCACCCGTTCCTGTGGGGCTCTAAACGTACTGGTCCTGACTTAGCACGTGTAGGTAAACGTTACTCAGACGACTGGCATTATGCGCACTTAATTGACCCTCGTGCAGTTGTTCCTGAGTCGAATATGCCAGGCTTCCCTTGGTTAGCAGAGAACACGCTTGATACAAGCTTAACTCTGAAAAAGCTACAAATTTTCCGTGACACGTTTGCTATTAACCCAGAAAACCCAAAACACCCGGGTTTAGGTTATGGCAGTGACGAGGAATTAATCGCTGACATTGCTAAAGTTGACGCAATGAATGACGGTAAAGGTGCAACAGAAATGCAAGCCCTTATTGCTTATTTGCAACAACTTGGCACACATTTGAAGTAGATTATTATGGACTACGGGACATACAGAGGCATTTTGACTCTGGTAATTTTAGTATTATTTATTGTGATTGTTGGATGGGCATATAGTAAGCGCAGTAAAAGTCGTTTTAAAGACGCTGCTAATGTCATATTTGAAGATGAAAAAAAACACAACAATACACTCTCTAACGAGGAAAAGGGGTCTGAGAAATGACTAGCTTTTGGAGTATATGGGTTATTGTATTAACCCTTGCATGCTTAATCATTATCTTTGGTCTACTAGTTTGGAACTTAAAAAACTATGTAGGCGTAAAAGAAGGTGAAAGCTGTGGACATGAGTTTGACGGCATTGAAGAATTGAACAATCCACTACCAAAATGGTGGACATACATGTTCTTCGCAACGTTTGTATGGTCTGTTTATTACTTAGCAGCTTACCCGGGTTTAGGTAACTGGGAAGGCTTAGCAAAGTGGACCAGCTCAAACCAAGGTGTTACTTCTTTAACTGAATCGAAAGAAGCAGTCATTGATGCTAAAGAAGATGGCCGCTTTGTAAAGCTAGATGCAGAATATCGTGCTGCTGAAGAGCGTTTTGGCCCAATTTTCAATGAATTGGCACAAATCTCTGTTACTGATTTAGTAGAGTCTAAGTTTGCTGGTGATGCAGCACAGCAAGTAGCACTAGAGAACGGTACTAAACATGAGCAAACGCAAGGTCAACTAGCGGTTGAAATTGGTCAGCGCTTATTTGCTCAAAACTGTGCGCAATGTCATGGCTCTGATGCTCGAGGTGGTACTGGCTTCCCTAACCTAACAGACAAAGATTGGTTATACGGTGGTACACCTGACAAAATCAGAGAAACATTACTTTTAGGCCGTGTTGCAGCAATGCCACCTTGGGGTGATGCATTAGGTGAGCAAGGCGTTAAAGAAATGACAGCTTATGTACTTAGCCTATCTGGTCGTACTGTAAACCAAAAAGATGCCGATGCAGGTAAAGCGAAATTCGCGATGTGTGCAGCATGTCATGGTGCAGATGGTAAAGGTTCAGTAGCACACAACTTACCGTTTGGTGCACCAAATCTAACTGATAACATTTGGTTGTACGGTGGTTCTCAACGTGCAGTTGAAGAAACACTTAACCATGGCCGTGCTGGTGTAATGCCTGCTTGGAAAGAGATTTTAGGCGAAGATAAAATTCACCTATTAACTGCTTACGTTTACAGCTTATCGCAAGATAAATAACGATAAAGTTAACAAAACGTTTCAGTTTTAATCTTTTTATTTCAATAGATTAATACAGATCAAAAAAGCCTCCACTCGGAGGCTTTTTTTTAGTCTTTTCGTTCTATTTATTATAATATAGCCGCACATTAATTAATTTTAGAGCGACTATGCAACCGACTCCGTGGTATAAAAATTTTTGGCCTTGGTTTTTAATCTTCTTTCCATTAGCTGCAATTATTGGCTGCATTAGTTTATTTATTACAGCCATTGGTAACGGCCCAGATATGGTTGTGGACGATTACTATAAAAAAGGCAAAGCAATCAACTTAGAGCTGATTAAGTTTGATAAAGCAAAAGCCTTGTATTTACATGGTGACCTAAATGTATCTGATGAGCGAGTAAGCTTTAAATTTACTAAAGGCGATACCAGTAATATCCACGCGCTAAAATTATCGTTTTTTCATCGCACTATAAAAGCTCATGATTTTGAAGCTACCCTCACTCCAAATGCTAATCAAGAGTTTACTGCATTATTAGAAAGCTACACGCCTGGTGCTTACTCAGTGTTTATTGAGCCTGTTGATGCTAGTTGGAAAATGAAAGAAAGTATTACTTTACCAACCACAGCCACCGTTTTAGTTACTCCTAATTATAAGTAGTATTTAGTATGTCTAAAAATTGCTTTCATTGTCTTGAAAGTGTGCCAGCAGGGTTTGACGCACACGTTATTATAGACAATACCGCTGAGCCAATGTGTTGCATTGGCTGTCAAGCGGTTGCTCAAAACATCATTGACCAAGGAATGACCGACTACTACAAATACCGCACCGTAAGTGCCGGCAAAGTAGAGCAACTTGTCCCTGAACAGCTCGCTTTTATTAAAAGTTATGACAATGAAGATATCCAAGATGAGTTTATTAGTACGCACAACGACAACTCTGAGGTATTACTGAGTGTTGAAGGTATAACCTGCGCCGCCTGTGCCTGGCTAATTGAAAAGCAATTATTGAACCTTAAATCGGTAAAACGCGTTGATGTAAATACCTCAACAAATCGTGCCATGATCCACTGGGATAAAAGTGCCACGCCTTTAAGTGAGCTAATTACCTCATTGGCTGAAATAGGCTATAAAGCTTACCCCTTCCAATCAGATTTAGAAGCCCAGCAAAAGCAACAAACAGCCAAAGCGTATATTCGCCGCCTTGGTGTCGCAGGCTTGATGACCATGCAAGTGATGATGTTTGCCTTTGCAATGTACTTCGGCATGTTCTCTGGAATGGATAGCAACTTTGAACAGTACTTTAGATGGATCAGTTTAATTCTAGCCACTCCAGTCATTTTATACAGCGCCCTTCCCTTTTTAAGTAACGCAATTAACGGCTTAAAGGCAAGGCAGCTGAATATGGACTTACCAGTATCATTGGCTATTTTTGGTGCTTATGGCGCCAGCTGTTATGCCACCGTAATGGAAGTAGGCGAAGTTTACTTTGAATCTATTTGTATGTTTACCTTTTTACTCTTACTAGGTAAATACTTAGAATTTAGAGCGCGTTTAAAGGCCAGTGAATTCACTGCCAACTTGCAAAAGTTGTTACCCCTTACTGCACGAACGCTCGATGAGCAAGGTAATGAGCACATCATTGCCGCCAAAAAACTCAAACTTAACGATATTGTGTTAATAAAGGCTGGCGAAACCATTCCTGCTGATGGCATATTGGTTAAAGGCAGTACCAGTGTTGATGAGTCTATGATGACCGGCGAACATCAACCAGTACGAAAGTATATTGATCATAATGTGTATGCAGGCACGGTTAACCATGATGGTATTATTGAAATAAAAATCAATAAACTAGGCCAAAACACCCTACTTAATCAAATTATTCGCCTGCAACATAATGCCCTAACAAAACGCCCAAGACTGGTTGAAATTACCGACAAAGTAGCGCAGTGGTTTGTTGCTGTATTATTGGTGTTTGCCTCTCTAACCGCCATTGGTTGGTACCAGGTAGACCCTGATGTTGCTTTTTGGATCACTATATCGGTGTTAGTGGCCACTTGCCCGTGCGCATTAAGCTTAGCAATTCCGACCGCATTAACGTGTGCTGTAGCAACCTTAACCCGCAAAGGTATACTAATTAAGCAAGCACATGTGCTAGAAACCCTATCAAAGCTCACTTTATTTGCCTTTGACAAAACAGGTACGCTTACACAAGGTAAATTTAGCCTCGACGTGGTTGACATACTTGATGATAACTACAGCAAAGAACAAATTCTTGATATTGCAGCCCAGCTTGAAAGTTACTCTGAACATCCTATTGCCAGTGCATTTAAGGAGTTTAAAGGGCAACGTAAATTTGACGATGTACAACTGCACCCAGGCATTGGGATAAGCGCTCAGTTCGATAATACCCATTACGCTATTGGTAAAAGTGGCTGGTTTGACACAAAAAAAACCAACGCACAAGCAACGCTTTACATAAACAAGCAGGCTGTTGCACGCTTTTACTTTGTAGATAAAGTTAAAGCTGATGCCGATAAGCTCATTAATGTTTTACAAGCGGCTAACCTTAGTTGCCATATGCTAACTGGTGATGCATCTGATGCCGGTGCCAAAGTCGCTAAAAAATTAAAGCTTGATTCAGTACTTGCAAGCTGCAGTCCAAAAGATAAACAAGTCGCAGTTGAACGCTGGTCATCGCAAGGTGAAATTGTTGCTATGGTTGGTGATGGCGTAAACGACAGCCCAGTATTTGCCAGCGCCCATTTATCTATCGCCATGGAAACCGGTGCCGATATATCTAAAAATAGTGCTGATGTTGTATTGCTAAACAGTGACTTAGCTTCTATCTCGCATTTGTTAACTATTGCTAAACAAACACGACGTATAATTAAGCAAAACTTGGCGCTTTCTTTATTATATAATGGCTCTATATTACCGCTAGCGGCTATGGGCTTAGTTGCGCCATGGATGGCCGTTATTGGTATGTCTGCCAGCTCTATTATTGTGATATGTAATTCACTAAGGCTATTAAAGTTATGAGCATAATTTATATTTTAGTTCCTATCGCTATTTTGTTTGTATTAATTGCTATTGGCGTATTTTTTTGGGCAGTAAAAGGCGAGCAATTCTCTGATTTAAACAAGCAAGGCCATAGTATTTTGTTTGAAGACGACAAAGAGCAGCACAATAAAAGTAATGATTGACCCTATTTTTGTTAGCGCTTTTTTAATGGGCTTAATTGGCAGTGGTCATTGCATTGCTATGTGTGGTGGTATTGCCAGCTCATTGCAACTTGCCAGCAATAAACGTCAAACGTGGTTATATTCTCTAGCTTATAACAGCGGTCGAGCTTTAAGTTATATGCTAGCAGGAGCCCTTGTTGCGGGTATTAGTAGCCAGTTTGCTACGCAAAATTCTGCCTTTTCATTATTTTTGTTATTTTTAGCCGGTATTTTTATGTTACTGGTTGGCGTTTATATTATGCGCCTAGCCGCCACCTTACAGTGGCTCGAAAAACTAGGTAAAACCCTCATTTGGCAGCACTTAATTAAACTTAATAAGTATTTAATGCCCATTGATTCGCCTCTAAAAGCGCTTGGTTATGGTGCGTTATGGGGCTGGTTACCGTGCGGTTTAGTATATTCTGCACTTACTTGGGCAATGACCAGTGGCAGTGCCATTAATGGTGCTTTAGTTATGCTGGCATTTGCCCTAGGCACATTTCCTGCCATGATCACCTTAGGCATGGCTGCACAAAAGCTAAATAGGCTTTTTAATCACCCATGGACACGAATAACATTAGGCAGTGTTATCATTTGGTATGGTATCTACCTCCTGATCATTGCAACAGATAAGCTAGTGCATTAACATTATAAAATGTCGTGCATAGAAATTTAACGGATTGAACTTATGGATTTTTCTCAAAGTCGTGCTAAAGGTAATTGTGCCATTAGCTGTAATAACTGCAGTATTAGCCAGTTATGTTTACCATTTTCTTTAAATGGCCAAGAAATGGATAAACTTGATGAGATCATTGAGCGAAAAAAACCATTACACAAGGGTGACTACTTATTTGAATCGGGCGCGCCTTTAAATGCAATTTTTGCGGTTCGTTCAGGTTCGTTTAAATCGTATACTTTGTCTGAGCAAGGCGATGAACAAATTACCGGCTTTCACTTAGCTGGCGACCTTGTTGGGTTTGATGCCATCAATAAAATGCAGCACCAAAGCTTTTCTCAAGCACTAGAAACCTCAATGGTATGTGAAATCCCCTTTGATACACTTGACGAACTCGCTGGTAAGTTGCCTAAGCTTCGCCAACAAATTATGCGTTTAATGAGTAGTGAAATAACTTACGACCAAGAAATGCTGCTATTACTTAATAAAAAGTCTGCCGAAGAACGTCTAGCGAGTTTTATTTATAATTTATCAGAGCGTTTTGGTGAGCGTGGTTTTTCACGTAAAGAATTTAGATTTACCATGACCCGCGGTGAAATTGGCAACTACCTTGGTTTAACTGTTGAAACCATTAGCCGTTTATTGAGTCGTTTTCAAAAAGCTGACTTAATTAAAGTAGAAGGTAAGTTTATTACTATTTTAGATAATGACGCGCTTGCAAAAACAGCTGCGATTGTAAAGCCACGTTAATAATAGCTTCTCATTTTAAAATTAATCTCCCCCTGAATTGGAGCGTAATTATTTGCAATTATGCTCTATCTCTACTAACACTTTGGGTAGAGGTATTACCCATTCACTTTTAAGAGTCGATGAATAGAATAATTACTTGTCTGGCTCATTTTGTAATATAAAAGTAACTACGTCCTATTAAACTCTTATATAGAAGGACAATCTCATGCCTAATTCTTTATTTCTATTTATTGCTCTTTCTTTAAGTCTTTTATTTAGTAGCCAAGCATCGAGCTCAATGATCCCCGATGATGGCATTGATGACTCACAAGCACTAAAAGACTTGATTTTAAACACTGCAGAAAATTCTGAGCTTAAAATAGACAAGCCTGGAGTTTACGATATATGTTCAGCTATTATCGTCAGAAATCTTAACAATATTGTTATTACAGCTAATGCTGGCGTTATACTAAAAAAGTGTGACCAATTTGAAGGAGAGTATATTTTATCCTTTTATAATTCACGCTTCATAGAAATTAATGGCTTTATTTTTGAAGGGTTAACTAAAGACACGCTTAACTACGCCTGGGGAGAGCAAGGTATCCTCTTTGCAGGTTCTGCAGATATTTCAATACATCACAATCAATTTTTTGATTTTGGCGATGCAGCAATAAGAGCAACTTCCTCAAAGCGTTCATCGTATAATGCCCCTATCAACTCTTTCAGAGTAAAAATTAGTAATAACTATTTTAAAAATGTTACCCAAGTGACCACAACTCACCCATGGAGTGAAAACTATGGTGGTACACATGATATTACAATTGAAAGCAATGTATTTGAAGCTCTAAAAGGTTCCTTAAAACTAGCCACTAGAAAACCTGTTTCTAAAGCTTTAATAAAATATAATACCTTTAAAAAAACTAAAGGCACAGCAATTGAATTAACCTATTATTCGGATGTTAAGATCATTTCAAATACCTTCATAGACACTGATAAGTTTATCCTCAATGCTTACCCTAATAAACCAGAAAGTGTGACGGAGCCTTTTAATTGGGGAAGTATTTATTTTACTCACAACACAGTTTTACGTTCTAAGGGAGGCATTAGAATACAGTCAGATGTAACCGGCGAGCTAATAGATGATAAATACGTAAGAGGCATTTATATCAATAACAATCACTTTATTGACGTTGATATGACTGTTTACCCTGAAAAGAAATATTGGTATCTTATTAACTTATTCAGTAGAGGTGGAAAGAGTTATCTGTTTTCTACCATTAAAGATAACGTTTATAACTTACTACCTGAAGTGGGCTTTGTGAAAAAAACGAGTGGATTCACCGTAGAAGACAACACTTCAATAAAACCTGAGGATAATTAAATTTTTATAAAGCACTACATGCTTTTATCCAAGATAAAAAGTTTTAAAATTAGAGAAACTTTATTTCTTGATATAGAACAATAATCTTAGTGCTACCCCCTTTAACTGTTGTGTATTTGCGTTACACTGAATGTATAACTGTTAAGTGAATGGAGTAGCACAATGGAAACGATTAAACGTATTATCGCGGTTATTGACCCAACTAAAGACGATCAAAATGCCCTCGCGCGTTCAATAGATTTAGCCAGAAAATCGGGTGCGAGCATTACCGCCTTTATGACGGTTTATGATTTCTCTTACGAAATGACTACTATGCTATCAGGCGATGAACGTGAAGCAATGCGTCAAGCCGTCCTCAAAGATCGCGAGCTATGGCTTAAAGATCTGGTCTCTCCTTATCAAAATATTAATATTGATACGCAAGTTATTTGGCATAATCGCCCATACGAGGCAATAATTAATACCGTTATCAATGATAAATACGACTTAGTTATCAAAGGTACGCATCAACACGGCGCACTAAAAGCGGTTATTTTTACTCCTACAGACTGGCACTTAGTAAGAAAGTGTCCAACTCCCGTTTTATTTGTCAAAGATATGCAATGGCCAGCACAGGGGAATATTTTAGCTGCAGTAAATGCAGTCAGTGAAAATGAGCAGCACTTATCACTTAATAAACGCATAATTAAAGATGCACAATTTTTATGTGAACTGGCTAATGCTAAACTTAACTTAGTCAATGCCTACCCTGCTACACCAGTAAATATTGCCATAGAAATCCCAGAATTTAACCCTGGGCTTTACAATGAATCAGTTAAAAAACATCATATTGAATCAACCAATGAACTAGCTAACGAGTTTAACCTAACCTCTGATCAATGCTTTATTGAAGAGGGATTGCCAGAAGATGTGATACCGGATGTTGCAAGTCGTTTAAATAGTGAGTTAGTGGTTATTGGCACTGTTGGGCGTACTGGCTTAAGTGCTGCATTAGTGGGTAACACCGCTGAGCATGTTATTGACAGCCTCGATTGTGATGTACTGGCATTGAAACCTGATGGCTATGTAAGTCCACTCGCAGAAAGTTAACGTTTGCTGTAGCTGTGATATTACATATGGCATATAATACGCCCCTTTATTTTTAGCAATTAATTTTGCCGTACTGTTTTATAAGGGGGCGTAGTGTCTCATTCTGCTCAAGCCAAAGCTCAACACAACTTAAATAAGCTTCAAAAGCGTTTACGCCGCCTCACAGGTCAAGCTGTCATGGATTTTAACATGATAGAAGAAGGTGATCGTATCATGGTGTGCTTATCGGGCGGAAAAGACAGTTACACTATGCTCGATATGCTGCAACATTTACAGCGTGTTGCCCCTATCAAGTTTGATCTTTTTGCGGTTAACCTTGACCAAAAACAACCAGGCTTCCCTGAGCATGTACTGCCTGAATACCTTGATAATTTAAATATTGAATACAAAATTGTCGAAGAAGATACCTACAGTATTGTTACCGATATTATTCCTGAAGGTAAAACAACGTGCTCACTTTGCTCTCGTCTACGCCGTGGTATTTTATATCGTACAGCTAAAGAGCTAGGCGCTACTAAAATCGCACTGGGTCATCACCGCGATGACATGATAGAAACCTTGTTTTTAAATATGTTTTATGGCGGCAAACTCAAAAGTATGCCGGCTAAACTAATGAGCGATAATGGTGAACACATGGTTATTCGCCCATTAGCTTATTGTAAAGAAGCCGATATTAGTCAATACGCATTTAGTCAAGGCTACCCTATTATTCCGTGTAACTTATGTGGCTCACAAGAAAACCTACAACGTAAGCACACCAAGAACATGCTAGAACAATGGAATAAAGAGCACCCAGGGCGTATAGAAAGTATTTTTACTGCCATGCAAAATGTTGTACCTTCGCATTTAGCTGATAACCAATTGTTTGATTTTGCTAATCTGCAAACCGGTGACGTTATTGATGGTGGCGACATTGCGCTAGATAAACCAGATATTCCAAAAGCGCCGGTTAATCCTGAACAAGATGAAACAGACCAAGCCGACGTGGTTACAATTAATTTAAGCTAATTTTTTAAGGGTTTGCAGTAATGCAAACCCTTCACTCTGTTCTATGCTGCTACCTACCGGCAGCTAATCCTTGTAAAAACTCTAAACTCTGCAATTCTTGTTTATTCGCCTGATAAGGCAGCTGCTGTAAGCTATCGTAAGCAAAATCTTCAATAGTAAACTCACTCACTTTACTTTGCCCAAAGCTGTTTCGCTCACCTGGGCTTGGCGACATACGTTCAATAACAAAGTCGCTCAACCGCAAATCATTCGTTTGCTTAGGCAAAACAGACCAATGCGCTTTAAAATCAATTTGTTCGCTGCCCTCATCTAAACGAGCTTTAGCAACTAAATGTGCTAATGGCGAAGTACCACTGTATAAGTTAGCTCTTAAGCGATATAAGCCACTTTTTATCACCGTTAAGTTAGCAGGCACTATCATATTATCATTACGTGGATATGCGTTATCAAAGCTAGTTAGGGTTGCACTAGGCGGCATATATTGTATTTGTGCCACCACAGGGACCATTTTACCCACAATGTCGGCCTCAACTAATAACTGTAAATTGCGAGGATAGTCTTCCTCACCTTTAAACGTAATTACAAGTTCATTGTCTCGAGCAACACCACTGTGTGTTTTTAACGGCTGTTTAGTATCCGTATCACTGAGTGTTACCTGTGCTTTACCTAAATTTTGTGCGCTTATGGTTAATTCAATTGCTTGCGGATAGACATAGCGATATTGAGATAAACTTAAGGTTAACTCCCCGCCTTGCTCTCCTACTGGGCTAGTAACCGGGAAAAACTGATTTGGCTTTAGCCGGTCTTCATCATATACCGTTAAAGGTTGCGAATAAGGCGGGAATACTAAGTTTTGTTGATATTGCTGCGCCACCGCCGATGCTGCTTTAGCTATATCTTCATTAAACTCATGCTGCTCTTCAGGCATTTTTTTTATGCTTGATTTAACTGCTGGTACCTCTGATTTTGCCGACATAGCCGCAAGTTCAGGTGTTTTATTATGCTCTTTAGCTGTTGTTTGCGAAGCTGAATAACTAGCATTACCTTGACCTAAAAACCACATCAAGCCGGCAACAATAATCACTAAAGCAATAACGTAGGATTTTTTCATTGTTATTTATCCTATAACATCAATTCGCAATAGCAGATAATCACTTTTAGAACGTAAACCTGATGCTATTTGCATTCAGGTTTTCTTACCTAAAAATAAATAACTGCATAAAGCGAATTGGTATCAAAAGCGTGCAGCATATAAAGCCGCACGCACAATCACCTTTATGGGATCACATTATATATGAGCGTTGAAGCACTCAAATTATCAGAGTCTTTTACATAACGGTATTGTTTTTTCCAAAACCAACTACCGGTAGTTTCATCGACAGTTTCATATCCTAATGTATCGCCAGCCACGCTAATATTATTCATTGCCACCGTTACATTACCTTGGTGCTGCGCTTGTTGAATTTCGTTATGGCTGTAACTGTTAGTCATCATTAATGGATAATGGTATGGCATGAAGCTACTAACAGCATCACCTTGTGAAGTTAAACGCCCATTGGTGTCAATATTGGCACTACAACTACCAAATGAGCTTACCGAGCTTGCGCCACATGATGAGTGAGTAGCGACTACCGAATCATCGTTACCACGCAAAAAGCCAGCCGTTAAACCTAAGTATGCATTACCATCGGCCACAAAGCGTAAACGCGGTGTGCGCGCATCAGGTAATGGCGCGATTCTACGTGCATTATTAACTTTTAAATCATGTAATACGCCAACCGCCTCGTTAACTTCACTGCCTAGCCACCAAGTTAATGCAGCGTCTACAGCAAAATTCCACGATGCGCCGGTTAACGCACTCACCGCTAAGTCGGCTAATTCACTACCACCACCAGCACCTGCTAAATCAAAGGTAGCAATAATATTAAGCGGTTTTAAACCCGCGTTTTCTAGCCAGTTTTCCTGGTTATCTATAATATATCGGGCAACTAAGTCACCGGTAGAGTGGGTTACAAACACGCAGCCTGGCTCGCATAAATTTGAGCGAGAGATCTGTTGTAGCTTGGGCCATACCCAATCTGTAGTAATTTTTCCTTCTATTCGTTCATACGCAGGCCAGTCAATGCGCTCGTCGGCACGGTTTACCCAATAAGACTGCCAATAGCTTTGGCCATCGTTTACTACATCACTACCTGCTTTATTGGTAAGCTGGGATACTTGCAAACCATGAATTAAAACTACTTTATACTCTTTACTAAGCGCAGAAAAACTCATTAAGAGCCCTATTGCTGCTGCAAATAAAGTCGCGCGTTTAAAAGTGTGTGTGTTGTTCATATTAATCCTTAACTGATTGAATATTTTTATTATGCTTAGCTTGTTACACGCTGTTGTCAGTGCATGGTAAAAGCAATGCATTGACCAGTATTGGGAACAAATCTAAAAAATGCAACATTTTGTTATCATTTTCACCGTTAAAGCTAAATATTTGCGTTAAAATACGACAAAAGCGCCAAACTATTGTGTTAAACAAAATAGCTTTATCCCCTTCTTAAGCAGTATCAATAAACTTTCTTTTAACTGTGGTTAACTATTAAACAACACTACTTTTTATTAATGTAATAGCGTAAGTTAATTACACACGATGAAAACCAAGGAATTAAAATGATAAAAAAAATAATTTTTGGCAGTGTTTTATTTACTGCAATTTCAGCGCCTAGTTTTGCTAGTAGTATTAACACCCAACTTGAACAAGCAACACAAAGTGTAAGTGAAAAAGTCATTACATGGCGTCGCCATTTGCATCAATATCCAGAGCTGAGTAATCGCGAATTTGAAACCGCGAAGTACATTACTAACCATTTAAAATCACTGGGGCTTGAAGTACAAACTGGTGTTGGGCATACCGGAGTTGTGGCTAAATTAAGCGGTGGTAAAAAAGGCCCTTTAATCGCCCTTCGTGCCGATATGGATGCTTTACCCGTTACCGAACAAGTTGATTTACCCTTTGCCTCTAAACAAACCTCAACCTATCGTGGTAATGAAGTAGGCGTTATGCATGCCTGCGGGCACGACACTCATGTTGCTATTCTAATGGCCGTAGCAGAGACACTGGTAAAAATTAAAGAGCAGTTAGCGGGTGAAGTACTGTTTGTATTTCAACCCGCTGAAGAAGGCGCCCCCGAGGGAGAAGAAGGAGGCGCAGAGCTAATGCTAAAAGAAGGTTTATTTAAACAAAAACCTGAAGCGGTGTTTGGCTTGCATGTCACCAGCTCACTTAATACTGGTCAAATTGGCTTTAGAGAAGGGCCTCTAATGGCCAGTGAAGACTCTTTCACAATTAACGTAACGGGTCGTCAAACTCATGGTTCACGCCCTTGGAATGGTGTAGATCCCATTGTTGCTTCATCACAAATTATAATGGCAACTCAAACAATCGCCTCTCGCCAAGTAGATGTAACTAAAGCGCCTTCTGTTATTTCATTTGGCGCGATTAACGGCGGCATACGCTCAAATATAATCCCTGATAGCGTCGAGCTAATTGGTACAATTAGAACCTTTGATCAAACTATGCGCGCCGATATTAAAAAACGTTTAGCTAAAACCGCTGAGCTGGTTGCCGAATCCGCTGGTGCAAAAGCTGATGTGCATATAGATCACGGCTACCCTGTAACAGTAAATAATGTTGCACTGACTCAAAAAATGACCCCTACGCTTGCCCGTATTGCTGGCGCTGACAACATTATTTCCACAGATTTGATTACCGGTGCAGAAGACTTTAGTTATTATGCGCTAGAAACACCTGGACTGTTTTACTTTTTAGGCGTCACTCCAAAAGATCAAAACGCTAAAACAGCGCCAAGTAATCATTCACCTCAGTTTTATGTTGACGAAAATGCCTTACAACTTGGCGTAAAATCATTATCTCAACTGGTCGTTGACTACTTACAATAACAACCCATCATAGAAGCACAGGGCTAATAACCTTGTGCTTGTAAAGCTAGGGTCTGTTGACCTTTGCGGATTAATATTTGTTCAAACTAGGGGCGGTTTAATCGCGGCGCGAGGTTTGTAAACTAGTGGACTAAGTAAAAACCGAGCAACAAAGAGTAAATCGCCCCTAGGCAGAACCCTTCGGGCAGCGCCTGTTTGGCATTGATGCTGCGTTATCGCCTATTTATGGGGAATAACCACACCACACAGGCTCTGCCTTGCTTTAATACCAAGCAGACTGCTGCAAATTCAACCTTGAAAGGTAAACAGACCCTAGTGTTATTCAGCTAATATAAATCCCCAATAGCTTATCTTTTAATGTCTAATATAAATTATCAACTTGGTAAGGACACCTCAATGACGGCAGAGTATTTTAATTTTTTAAGCCTTATTGGCGTGGCATTCTTTGCAATTTCAGGTGCATTATTAGGCCACGACAAAGATATTGGTGGATTTGGTGTTGTCGTTGTTGGCTCAGTCACCGCGTTAGGCGGTGGCACGCTCAGAGATATTCTTCTTAATCAACCTGTATTTTGGATAGCCAACCCCGATTATTTATATGCCACATATGGCGCTATTTTTGTCACCGTTATGTTTATTCGCCACTTACCTGATGTGTCTAACTATTACATGTTGCTGGTTGACGCTATTGGTATGGCTATTTTTAATGTGGTCGGTATTGAAAAAGCATTAATTGAAGGTACAACCATGGTGGTTGCGCTTACAATGGGAATGACGACGGGTATATTTGGCGGCTTAATACGTGATGTGATCTGTAGAGAAGTACCACTGGTGATGCGCGAAGAGCTATACTCCACCGCGTGTTTTGCAGGAGGCTTAACCTATGCCACGCTATTTTTATTAGATGTCCCTTATTTATGGTGCATTATTGGTTCATTATTGGTAACCGTCTTTCTAAGATTGGGCGCACTGCATTTTGGCTGGCAACCCAACCTATTTAGAAAACGAACCCCAAAAATAAGAGATTAGTATAAGTATGGCTTTACACTAATCGCTCATACAAGCCTGACGCCCGTGATACACTTTTACCCATGGCCAGTTGCAGCACTTTTTTATCTGCCACCAGCTCAAAGGTCTGTTTTGCGCGGGTAATTCCCGTGTACACTAATTGCCTATTAATACCGATACTCGCCTGCTTGAGCGGTGGTAACACCATCGCGGTATAACTAAACTCTGAGCCTTGGGATTTATGAATGGTCATTACATACACTTTATCGTGCGCCGGAAGCCGTGCGGGTGAAAATGCCCGTTCATTACCTTGTTCATCAATAAACACTGCCTTGAGTTGGCCGCTATCATCGGGCATTAGAATTCCTATATCACCGTTAAATAATTTTAGCTGGTAGTCGTTTTGACTAACCATTATCGGCATCCCTATATAATGCCGCTGATTAGGATTAACGCTAATTAAACCTTGCTGCTGTAAAACCCGTTCAATACGCTGGTTTAAACTATTAACGCCGTAATCGCCTTCACGTACTGCAGCAAGTAACTGATAACTGGCAAAAGCTGCATGCACTTGCGCAACACTGGCACCTTGAGCTATCAGTGTTAGGTAATTAGCATAATGACTTGCGGCACTATTTACTAACTTTTCAATTGGTGTGGAAACAAAATCATAGTCTAAAATAATATCGCTAAAATGCCCTTCGCTGCTTTGTTGTTCAACATAGTTTAATATTCCTCGGTTGTTGGTATTTACAGCCAGCGCCAATTGACCAATACCGCTTTTGGCATCAAACCGATAACTATGTTGTAAAAAAGCAATGCAGTCAGCGAGTTCAAACTCACTTTGAGTTTGCGCGTTGAGTTTAATGGCGCCATTAAAGCACAGCGTGTTCAATTGCTCGCAGCGTACTTTTGAATAACGCGGTGTTTGCCCAAGCACTAACCCTTGGCATAAATCACTCATTACGCTGCCAGTATCAACCGAGGCAAGTTGGTCTTTATCACCGAGTAAAATCAATCGGGCATGATCTGGCAAAGCCTCGATTAATTTAGCCATAAGTGATAAGTCGACCATGCTGGCCTCATCAATAATCAATACATCAACATGCAACGGATTGCTTTTATCGTGCCGGAATTTATTGGTAAATGGCTTAACTCCCAACAAACGATGAATGGTTTGCGCGCTTTGCGGGATCAACGAATTAATATCATCTGGTATTTCACTAAGCTTATTTTTAGCCCCTAAAATTGACTCTGTTAGCCGTGCCGCTGCTTTACCGGTGGGTGCTACTAATTTTATGCTCAATGGCGCCGCTTGATATAACGATTGCAAAATCGCTAACAGCTTTGTCACCGTGGTGGTTTTACCTGTACCAGGCCCGCCCGTGATCACACTAAAACCTTTTGTAGCGGCAATGGCACACGCTACTTTTTGCCAATCAATGTCAAAACTCGGATCATCTGGAAAGTAGCGGGTTAATAACTGAGCAAGTACTGCATCATCAATGTTAAGTTGTCGCTCGCTCATTGTCAGTAATCGTTGGGCAAGGGTCTGTTCATAGCCTGCTAAACGGGAAAAATATAACCGTTGATTAAACAATTGCAGCGGCTTGTGATCCCCAACACTTTGATGTGAGGCTAAATAACGTATTGCCGCCTCAGTCGTATAGTCATCACTAAATGGGCTGAGAGTGTCGGGCTGTGTGCCCTCTAGTTTAGTAAAGTCGCTTTGACGTAAATTAAACGGATTAGTCCAATCAACCTCTGTTAGGGTTAAACAGCTATGTTGGCTTTGTTGCGATAAACACAACATTAAAATTATATAAAAGAGGTCGTCATACCCTTGCTGTGCGTTTGTGCCACTGAGTAATTCAGCCAGTTTTACATCAACCACACGCACTCTATGTTCGTCCGTTAAATACGTTAGCAACGGCACGACTTTAATGCTTTCGCTGGTCTGCATAGTTGGCTGCGCTGTTGTGAGCACAGGTTCATCTAAAGGCGCATCATCTAAGTCATCAAACAAACCCGGTTGTTGATTTAAATCACTCATAGCATGGCTCCTTGGCTAAACAAGCCATCTAAAATAACGACTTGATCTGCACTTAGCTGTTTAAAGTACACTCCCTCACCTGCTGGCATACCGCGTAAAAAAGTATAATAAACACCGCCTAAATGCGCCTCTATTGAATAATCGGGAATTCGCTGTTTAAGCAAGCGATGCAGCGCTACGGTATAAATTAAATACTGTAAATGATATTGGTGGCTGGTCATGGCTTGCTCTAGCTGCTCTGGCACATAATCAGCGGCGGTACTGCCCAAATAATTCGATTTATAATCTAAAATATAATACTTGCCTTGGTAGCAAAAAATTAAATCAATAAAGCCTTTTAGTAACCCTTTCACATGGGCAAACTCAAGTTTACTTTGGTTAAAGCCAAAATGTTTAATCAACACTTCATTAAGCTTAGGGGCACTGAGGCTGCTAAGCGGTAAATTAAACTCCATTTCTACTAAACAGTCACTTGGCGCTAATTGGCTCAAACTTAAATTATTCTCGCTGTTTAACGGGCAATTAAGTGCATCGAGTACCCATTGCTCGGTAATTTGCTGCCATTGCTCATCGATATGGTATTTTTCAAAAGCACGCTCAATCACAGCCGTTAAGTTTTGCTCTGTATTCGTGGGATGATTTACCGGACTGGTAAAATCAAGCTGCTCAAATATTTCGTGCAAGCAACTCCCTGGTTTTGCACCCTTTGGAAAGCTATACGGTGAAGGAAGTTCATCTTGCTGCACAGCAAACTCATCTCTTTGATGATCTTCATCGCTGCGCCCTGGAGCAAGTTGATCAGCATGCTTTTTAAAGCTCAAGGCACTAAAGCTGGTTGCTCGCCAGTCACGTTCAATCTGCGCCGTTACTGTATTAATAAGTAAATCGTGCTGTTTAGTGTCACTATTTTTTAACCGAAGTATGCCCTGATCAACTAATTCGCCTGAGGTAAATTGCAAGTATTGCATAGCATGATTAGCATCACAAAATTCACTTAAATGGGTGCGCCATGCTTGGCTGCTGGTTATCTCTAACCCTGAGAATAATACATGTCCCAACGCACTACTTTGAATTGCTAAACGGCTACTTTGCCCTTGAGAAATGTTATACACGCCCAAGGCACAAAAATGCACTGCTCGGGTCAGTGCCACATAAAGCAAACGTAAGTCTTCTGCTAAACGTTCTTGTTCGGCTTTTTGCAGGGCGTTTTCGTCTTTACTTAAATCGTAAATCAACTTGCCATTTTGATGATAAAGCGCGTCTTTAGTTTCACGATAACCACTGGCAAATGGCATAAATACCAATGGGTATTCAAGCCCTTTAGAAGCGTGCATAGTCACAATTTTAACTAAGTTCGCATCACTTTCTAAGCGAACTTGCACTGTTTCGCCATCTTGCTGGCTCACCTTTTGCGCAAACCAACGTAATAAACGAAGTGTCCCTTCAAGCTCTATTTGTTTTTGCTGCAGTATTTCGCCAAGATGTCTAAAGTCGGTAAGCCACCGTTCTACGTTATAGCCCAAGCCTTGCCATTTGGCACTGAGCTGATTGTGACTCAGTAAGCGTTCGAGCATTGCCATTGCCCCTTGCTTATGCCAAATATGGCTAAGTTGAGCAAAAAAGTTTAGGTGTTCTTGCCAGCTATTTTCATCATCGGCTAGAGCAAAAATATCGTTATAGCTCAAACAAAATAACGGGCCAGCTAATACACCGCGTAGTAACGCCTCATCGTACTGACCATGCAAAGCCGTTAAAAAATTGAGCAAGTGATGACTTAACTCTTGGCTAAATACACTGTCGCGCGACAAATACACACTGGCAATATTAGCTTTACTCAGCGCTTGCTTCATTATTTGTGCTTCAACGCGGTCGCGCACCAAAATACAAATATCAGCAGCGCTTACCGGCGTACTGCCAATACAGGCAACGCCTTGGTTTGCTTGCTCAAGTAAAGTCACTATTTTATTAGCAAAATGGGTGGCTAAATGTGCTTGCCCTACGCCTTTACTGGTCGGCTTATTTTTTTCATCGCCGACTTCATCTACAAACACATTAAACTCAAACGCGGTGGCAGGTTTACCGTCAATTAAAAACGACTCATCTGCTTTTTTTCCTTTCGCTTTCACTTTATTAAATGGAATGGCGTCGTTATAAATAAAGCTGTTGTCGTATTTGCTAAATAAGCTATTTACGCTATTTACAATATCACTGCTTGAGCGAAAGTTAGTGCCCAATGTAAATTGTTGTGGCTCATCTACCGCTTCTTTTGCGCCAATGTAGGTAAATATATCTGCGCCCCTAAACCCATAAATTGCTTGTTTGGGATCGCCTATCATAGCTAAAGTGGTATTGCTTTGAGCATAAATTTTACTAAAAATCCCGTACTGAATCGGGTCAGTATCCTGAAACTCATCTATCATTGCCACCGGAAATAACTGCGCTATTTTTTGTGCGAGCACATCACCTTGTTCACTCTTTAAGGCACTGTGTAAATTAGTCAGTAAATCGTCAGGGGTGATCACGCTTTGTTCTTGTTTGCGTTTAACTATGGCCGCTTTTACCCAGCTCGCCGCATATTGCACTATCGCAATTTTTAACCCTTGGTTAATGGTGTTGTTAAGTGCGGCTAAGGCATCGAATTGGCTAATAAGTGGATGAGTCAGTAATGTGCCATTTTTTTTATAATTAGCGGCATTACTTAAGTTCTCGCTACTCCACACCTCAAACGAATACTTACTGGTACCAAATTCAAAAAAGTCATCACTGCCTAAGCAAAATGCTTCAAGTGCAGCAAGACTGCCCTTTCGCCCAGGTGTTTTTGAGCCACTTAAATCGGATGCTTTAACAGCACCAATAAACTCTTGCTCTAGGCAGGCTTTTTTAAAGGCTGGAACACGCGCCAAGTATTCATCTCGCGCTTGCCATACCGCATCTAAACTAACTTTTGGGGTTATTTCTGCGTTCGCCTTATTTAAAATACTACTTACATGACTAAATAGTGATTCGGGCGCAGCAAATACCGCTAAAATCGCATCTGTTCTTTCTTTACTGAGTGGGTATACAAACGCACGCCAAAAGTCTTTTATGGTTTCAAGCAGAATATCGCGCTCATCTAAAATGAACTCTAAGTTAAATGCCACACCGGATTCAAACGCATGCTGTTTTAGCATTCGCTGACAAAAACCATGAATGGTAAAAATAGCTGCTTCGTCCATTGATTTAGCTGCAGCATCGAGTAAGTCAAATGCACGGTGCTTGTCATCAACGCCCGCTATTACACCCTCAATTAGCTCATCATTGGGTACTTGCCCAAGTAACGCATCACGCGCGGCAATAATTCGCCTACGAACACGGTCTTTAATTTCTTGCGTGGCGGCATCGGTAAAGGTGACTACCAAAATTTGCTCAACACTCAATGGCGTATTCAGCTCACCAGGTATTTGCATGCCCAATAAATAACGCAAATACAAACCCGTGATCGTGTAGGTTTTACCTGTGCCAGCACTGGCTTCAATTAAGCTTTGCCCTAATAATGGCATAGTGAGCGGATTAAGCGCTTGCATAGTCACTCTCCTTGGCGTGCTCAAATAATGGGGCGAGTAGCTTATCGCTCCAATGTATAAATTCGTCTTGGCAGTCATTAAGTGATTGCACCGTTAAACGAATATAAGGGTTTTCCCCCTCACCTCGGCCAATATACTGTGGACTAAATTTACTGTTGGCTTTTGCCATATCACCACCGCTTTTTACGTATTCATAACCACTTACCGGAAAAAACGCCACGGGCTTGTTGCGTAATGCTTTATAAAGCTCAAACCAATCTGCGAGCAGTAAATCGGCATCGGCTTTACTCATTGGGGCAAAGCTAATTTGTTTATCTAAACCCAGTAATAAAGTTTCAACCTCTTGTTGCATGCTTTGTGCAGCAAGATGATAAATAAAGCCTTTAATTAAATCTTTAGCTTTAATACTGGCACTACGATAAAACACTTGTTTTTGCATATACACATGGTTTAGCCAGCCTTCAATGGTGGTATTTTCAAGCGACAGTAACACTTCTATCGGTTCGCTTTTACCCGCTTTTATTTGTTGTTTTACTTGCCCTGCAAGCGCATCAACGCGATGTTGCATGCTTTCATAAATTAAGCTGCCAACATGAGCTTGCGGCAGCTCACCGCGCTGCAGTATTTGCTCGGTACTCCGTGGGGTATCGTTAATATTAGCTTCAAGTATTTCATCAAGGTAAAAATAACGGCGCAGCGCATCTAAGCTAAACGGTTCTTCATCTTTGGCTATGTCGTTAAATTGCGGCAAACGTAACCCTAAGCTTTGCTGATAAAAGCTCTCTTGGGCGTGGCACACACTGCGAATAAACATATCAAGATCAAGCAGCTCTGGAGGCGTTACATCAAGTGCAGTGATTGCTTTTGGCTCAAAGGCCTCGCTAGGCAGCCAAATTGGGTTATAGCTGTGGTTCTTAAGCCCTGCCTGTTCAGCGCTCGCTGGCAAATAATAATGACTATTAAAAGGTTGTAAATGTTGTTGGCTAATAAGGCAATCTGGCAAGGGTTTATCACCGGGTTCGCTAAGTTTGAAGCTGCGACCTATGTATTCTAACAATTCACTGACAAGTGTTGATGGCATGCGTGGTTGATTGTCAAAACATGAGCGACCAATGTAGCTCATATATAAATTATCTCGGGCACTAAGAAGTGCTTCTAAAAAAAGGTAACGGTCATCGAGTTTTCGTGAACGGTCACCTTTTTGCTTTTTAGAATAAGGTACTAAGTCAAAACCGATAGGTTGAACGGTACGTGGGTAATCGGCATCGTTCAAGCCTAACATACACACTACCTTAAACGGCACGGCCCGCATTGGCATTAACGTACAAAAATTCACTTGCCCCACTAAAAAACGTTGGCCGACACCTTTTTCTTGTATGCCTTGTTTAATTAAATAGCTAACAATGCGCTGCGATACGGCCTCACTGTAATCACCGTTATCGTGGTGCTTACCTATATCTTCGAGTACTTTTTGTAGTACTAATAAATCCCAACTGTCGTCACTTTCGCTCTCATAAATAGTGTTGAGCAGCTCATTTAAAATTTGGGCTTTATTGGTGAGTGTGTCATCGGGGGTGAGCTTAGCTTTAAAGTCTTGCAGCACATCAATAAAGTGTACCAGCTTATTGAGTGTATCGAGCGCCATGCCCTCAACCTCATCGGCACTGTAAATACCATTAAATGGGCACTGTTCATCGCGCATGGCAATACCCAGTAGTAAACGGTTTAAGCCATGCTGCCAAGTGTTAAGCTCAATTGCGGGTAAGTCAAAGCTACTTTTATGTTCAGCGTTTACGCCCCATTTAACGCCAACACGCTCCAACCAATACTGAATTTGCTCATATTCATGCGCTTCTAAACCAAACTTTTCAGCAATTTGCGTAACCTGTAATAAATCGAGAATATCCGACACGCCGAAGCGCGAAAACGGTAAATTAGCTAAACTAGCAAACGAACTCAGTACAGGTTTTTCTTGCTCTATGGCTAAATCAGCTAGCGCATAAGGTATAAATCGACTGCCCTGTGCACCACCAAAAACTGCTTCAATATAAGGGCTGTAGGTGCCAACATCGGGCATCATCACGATGATGTCTTTAGGGGTAAGCGCTGAATTTTGATTAAATAAATTAAGTAAGTAGTCGTGCAAACGCTCTACTTCTCGAAGCGGTGTATGGCAATCACTTAGTGTAATGCTTGCATCGTTTGCAGTAATTGGCAGCTTGCCCTCGTCGTTAATAAACCATTCTTTATTATCGGTGAGCGACTCACCTTTAAAGGCAAGTTGGTAAATTTCACTTTGCACTTGGCCAAGTAAGCTGTCGTCAAATACATCTATAAAGCCATCAATCCAGCGGGCATCAAGCTGCACTAGTTGCTCAAAATAGTCACGGCCGAGTTTACCCCACGACGATAACAGCGGATTACCAATAAAATAGTATTCCTCATCAGGGTTGGTGTGCTTTTTTTGTTGTGCTTCCACCAGCGGCATTTTTGCGTATTTAGCGGTGATTTTAGCTGCTGTTTTTTCATCAATGATATCGCCCCAGTAATGCTCGCTAGGGTTAAAAAAGAATAAAAATACTTCAGTTTTTTTACTCAAGGCTTCAAACACCTCAAGCTGCGAGCTAGCAATCGCCGATATGCCAAATAAGCTAATACGTTTTGGTAATAAGGCGCTATCCATGCTCTCAAGTGCACTGAGTAACTGCCCTTGCATATTGGCACGGTGAAATTGGCTTTGCCCCAGCTGCTTGCTTAATTTGACGATACGACGCCATAAATCGGGTTGCCAAGGCGCAATCGTTATATCAACATCATCAAGCTCATCGGTGCCACTATCCCATTTGGCTATCCAATGGGGGCGATACATCAAATATTGGTCGTACACATCGGCTATTTTTTCACATAGAGCAAAGGTTTTTTGGCCGTCAATATCGCCCTCTAAATAGGTTTTAAGCGGTAAGTACAGCGGCTCATTTATGCACTGGGGTAAAATGGCAAATAATTTCCAAGCAAGGTTAGGTTTGTTAAAGGCCGACTCTTTAGGCACGTTTGGCAATAGTTGCTGGTACAACTGCCAAATAAAGCTCGACGGCAGCGGAAAGTCTACCTGCGCAGCTACGCCTAAATTTTCACTTAAACCGATTTTAAGCCATTGCGACATACCCGGCGATTGCACTAACACCACTTCTTTATCAAATGGGCTTTGCAATGGGTTTATTTTTAATAGCTGATGAAACTGCGCTTGCAGGGCTTCCATACGGTTTGATTGAATAATATTGAGCATACGATACCAGCCTTACTTGAGATAAAGCCAGTGTAAGATATTTTCAATTTAAGCGGTAGCGCTAAGGGGACATTGGCGTTAATAAATCAGCAAGTTAGCCCGCCAATAGATGAACTTTTAAACGCACAGCTTTAACTGCAGTGCGTTTATTATTTAAATGGTGATGCTATTTATAAGGGCTAATACTTGAAAGACTAAAATCACTTTGCATAATAACTTGGCCATCAATGCCTTTAAGTTTTAATGAAATAGCAGGGTCGACTTGTTGCCAGTCTATGCTTAAATCACCATAGTTAACATTATGTGTGTAATTACCCACACGATGCTGGTTAGGGCTAACGTCTTTCCACTTTTCTGTCAGACCTGAGCTGGTCATTTCAATAAGCGGGTAATCAAGGTTATGTTGATACCTTGAAATCTCGCCCCAGTGAGTATCGCCACTAATAATAATCACACCATTTACTTGGTGTTTTTTAATTAGCGCAAATAAACGGTTTCGATCCTCAGGAAAATTTGCCCACGACTCCCAGCCGGTAAAATCTGGCAGTAACTGCAAGCTTGACGCTATTAGCTTTATTGCCGCTGGCTTTTTAAGCTCGGCTTCAAGCCATTGCCACTGTGCTTCCCCTAGCATTGATGCGCCTTTAACTTCAGTTGGACTGTACGGGCCTTGGTTATTTGCTTTACGCTTGGTGTAATACTCAATCTCGCTAACAGAATTAAGTGTGTCACGATTAAAGCGTAAATCTGGCATGATCACCTGCACGGTTTGCTCGCCTTCGCCATACATGTACGAGGTATAAATACCATCAGGGCGGGTACGGCGTTTTGAATTAGCAGGTTCTTGCCAAAAATCGAGCATGATTTGCCGCGATGCTTCTTTATGCGGATACTCTTTCCCCGCGTCATTTTGACCATAATCGTGATCATCCCACATAGCTATTATTGGTGTTTGTGCGCGAAGTGCTTTAAAGCCTGGCTTTGCCCCTAATCGTTGGTATTTATTTTTAAGCACGGCCATGTCGTTAGTATCGCCATAAATGTTATCGCCTAAAAATATAAATAAATCACCCTGCTCTTTATTAATCGCATTAAAGATGGGGATGCCTTTATCTTGATGCCCACACGAACCAAATAATATTTTAGACGGCGCAGCCATTGCGCCACCACTAATAACAAAAGCAAGTAACAGCGCTGAATGATTAAAGGTTTTTAGTAACTGTTTCATTTTAAAATCTCGTTAATAGCCGGTGCCATATTAGGGTTAATCTTGTTTGGGTTTTGCCCAAGTGCTTTTAAAACGGTGGCGGCAATTTGCGCTTGTTTAAGCTCGTTTTTAGTTTTAATTAAGCCGTTATTTTTAATTGCAGGACCAATAGCTGCCAGCCAAATATGCTCAGAGCCTACTATGCCGTTAGGAAACACATCTGCACCTAGGTTAAGCTCAAGCAATGCTCGACGAGAGCTGTGATGTTGCCAATCACTGGCATTACTTCCACGGCCATGATCAGTAGTAACAATTAACGTAGTATTATTTTTATAACCTGCTGTGCTTTGAATGGTTTGCCATAAATCTTTTAAAAATACATCGCTTTGTTTGGCCGACTTTAAGTAAGCATCGTAATGGCCATCGTGAGCAAAATCGTCAGTTTCTCCTAAGCTAATCACCAACAATCTTGGCTTTTTAGCCAGCATATAGGCTTTAGCAAATCGATAGGTAAAACTATCAAGCCGCACATTGTGCCATGGGCTGGGGATTTCTGTTTGTAATGCGTTTAACAGGGGCGCATCGGCAAATAAATCATCGGCAATAGGCATAAATCCTGCGTTTACATACACATGACTACGCTTAATATTTACAATGTAAGGAAACACATCCCAGCTACCAAATAACGCGGTGCTGTTTTTAAATTCAGGCTGGGCGTTTAAACGCTCTAAAATAGTTTTATTTGGGTTGAATACCTTGTCGTTACTGTTGATACTTTCATCCACTTCGCCAGTGAGAATTTCGTTATACCCAGGGTATGAAAAATACCACGGATTACTCACCGACATAGTTGAGCCTTTAGCTCTATCGCCAATAATAACGCCTTGCTTTGCGATAGTTTGAGTTAAAAATGGCATTAGCAATTGTTGACGCTGTTGCGGGTTTTCATGCCAGAACTGGCTCTTTAAATGTGCTGGTTGCTTAACAAATTCTTTATTATTAATCAGCTTGCTATCGGCACCATTAAATACTTCTTGCCAGCGAACCCCATCTAAAGTTACCAACACCACATTTTGCGGTGCAGCCAATGCCATATTATTAAACAATAAAATTAAACTTAAGCCAGTTATTTTTATCATGCTTTTCATTGTGTTCTCATCAACCTTTTTATAGCAAAAAGCCCATCAATGATGGGCTTAATTACGTTTATTACGTTTTAAAACGTGGCCGTTAACGTCACCGCTGCTGTGCGTGGGGCGCCAATAAAGTAAGTGCTTCCATTACCTGTGCCGCCCGCTAGGTAGCTTTCATCAGTAATGTTGTAAACCACAAAAGCAATATCAATTGCTTTGAAGGGGCCAGCATTAACTTCAGCTGCGTAGCCTGCATTTAAATCAACCACGGTATAGCTATCTACATCGCCACGCTCGCCAGTGTATTTAGCCGATAAACCAAAGCGGAAATCACCGCTGTAATAATCGGTTGAAAGCACAAATAAATCATCTACTGAATCAATTACTTTGCTTCCTGCTTCAAAGCCTGGCGCATCGCCTTTATATTCAGAGTTATTATTGGTGTATGAGCTATATACATTCCACTGTGGGCTCAACATATAACTTGCTGATAGCTCTAAACCTTTCGATTCAATACCGCCCACATTTAGGTACGAGCCGTTAGTACCTATGGTGTAATCAATACCACCGGTGTCGCTGCCTGGCGCTATAAAGGTAATACGGTTATCAAATTCAATTGAGTAAGCCGTTGCCGTTAATTTAAGTGCGTTATTGTCATAACGCACCCCTAAATCAATATTTTCTGCGGTTTCTGGCTCAATAGCTGATAAGTCAGAGCTGTCGCGTTCAAGCACACCATCTTTAATGGCGGCAAAGTTTTCGCTGTAGCTGGTAAATAACTCAGTGTTACTGTTTAACTGATATAAAATACCGCCACTAAATAGAAGGTCTGAATCACTGTTTACTTTAGCTGTGGTGGCGTTTTGATAATGGTCATACTTTTCTATGTCTACTAAGTACTTTTTAACCCCTAGATTAAGGGTTAAGTCGCCAAATGCCATTGAGTCTTGGGCGTACCATTTGAGCGTATCGGTCTCAAAGGTGTTTTTATATTGCGTCCAATAAGGGGTGTTATCAAAGTGATGATAAATACGCGCATCTATAACTTTATGCCAATCTCGTGACTCATCACGGTCGCTTTGCTCATACCAAAAACCGGCTTCAATATCGTGCATGCCAATGCTTGCTTGATAATTAGCAGTTACCCCTAAACGATCTTTATTATAATGTGTATGACGATAAGACATAACAGGCGTGGCATCAGCGTCGTAACATGCAGGATTGAGATCAGGGCCTGACTCCCACGGCCAATTTAAGCTAGCCGTGCAACCTGCGTTGGGAGCAAGTGGGTTGCCATTACTATCTGTAAAGCCATAAGAGCCTGCGTTTGTACCACCTTCCGTGGTTGGGTTACCATTTTCATCTACAGGGGACGTTAAATAAGGAGGGATCCAATCACCTCGGCCTGAGTTTTTATGGTAATAAGGGCTAATGGTTAACAATGAGGTGGGTGAAATCGCGTATTCAAACTTTAAATACCCTAGAGTGTTTTCACGCAGCGTGCCCCAACCTTCTGCAAACATTTGGTCAAAGTGCGGAACGCCTGTCCAGTTCCATGTTAGTTGATCCCAATCTGGAGTTTGTTCAAATTGTGCCAAGCTCACGCTATTATAATTCGTCTCGCTTACATCATCGTAAGATAAACGCCCTGTTATAGTTAACTCATCAAGGGTGGTGACAAATTTCGCTTCAGCATGTTGGTTATCTTTCCCGCCATTGCTGCCCGAGCCAATCCAACGGCTAGTATCGGTTTGCGAATAACTCACATACGCTTGAGTATTATCAAAAATGGTGCCAGTTTCGTGTTTAACGTAATAGCGACTTGCGTCATGGCTGCCTGAGGTATATGCAAAAGAGGTGCTTTTTTCAAAGCTAGGCGCTTTACTTACAAAGTTAAAAGTACCGCCTAGCGCCTCTAACGAGGCTGATTTAATATCTGAAGTGCCCTGACCTACTTCCACGGTGACAAGATTTTCGCTATCTAGGTAACGATTCGCTTTAGCACCACCGCCATAATTAGAACCGCCATTAGGAATACCGTCTACCGTCATACCTAATTGCTGCTGGTTTGAGTCGATACTAAAACCACGCATGGTAATAGTGGTTGACCAATCGTCGCCGCCAAATGCGTCGCCTTCGTTTATGCTAATGCCAGGTAAGTTATCTATTACTGATAACACACTCGATACCGAGCTTTGTTGCTCAAGCATGGCAGGTTCAATAACGTTGTTTGCATAACTGGTTGGTTTTGCAGTAACGGTTACTTCTTCTATCACGTTATCGTTAGCATAAGCTGAAGTTGATACCGCCATGGCCACAGCCATGCTCAAAATCGATTTATTTTTTAAAGCGTACATTGTTGTCCCGTTTGATTCTAATTATAAAAGGTAATTATGAAAGCGGGCATAGTCTATTTTTTAAATATGACAACGAGGGGGAACTTTATTGACAGCAAGATTAAACAATTATGAGTATATTATGGCAAATAAATGTATAAAAAAAGACACTCACAGTTGTCCATGAGTGTCCTATCGTTTTTACTAAATTAGCTGCTATTTCAATTCAGCTAGCATGTCATCACTGTAAGCTGTGACTTCTTCGCCGTTTTTAATTTTGCTAATGTAATCTGGGTTAGCAATAAGCGGGCGACCAATAGCAATTAAATCAAATTTATTGTCGTTAACCGCTTCCTTGGCAGTTTCAAAACTATAACTACCTACACCCACTAAGGTACTGGCATAACCAGCTCGTAAAAATTCAGAGGTTGATTTACCTTCTAGTGAATCAAAACGCATGCTGTCGTCAAAAATACCGCCGTGTAAATAAGCTAACTTGCGGTTTTCAAGCTCTGGTAATAAGTAGTCAAATACTGCTTTATCGCGATTGTCTTCGCTCATATTAAAATAAGCACCTGGCGTTAAACGCATAGCGGTACGCTCATTGCCTACAACATCAATAACTGCATCGGTTACTTCCAGTGCAAAACGAGACATGTTTTCTGGTGTTTGCCCGTACTCGTCATCACGTTCATTTGCCGCATAATGTAAAAATTGGTCAATTAAATAACCATTAGCACCGTGAATTTCTACGCCGTCAAAACCCGCTTCCATCGCATTTTCTGCGGCCTTAGCGTAGTCAGCCACTAAGCCTTTAATGTCGTCTGTAGTTACAGGCTTTGGCGTAACATAAGTGAGTTCGCGCATACGCGGTACTGAACCTTCAACCCCAATTGCCGATGGCGCTAGTACATCGCCACCAAAAAAGTGAGGGTGTGCTACACGGCCAACATGCCATAGTTGTGCAAACATTTTTCCGCCATTAGCATGTACTGCGTCAGTGACTTTTTTCCAACCTTGAATTTGTTCACTAGTGAAAAGCCCAGGTGTATTTGGATAACCTTGAGCATCAGCACGGATAATAATGGCTTCACTAATAATTAAGCCTACATCAGCACGACGAGCGTAGTAATCAACCATGGCTTGTGTGGGCACTAAATTGTCATCTGCCATACAGCGGGTCAATGGTGCCATAAGTACGCGGTTTTGCAGTTCAATGCTGTTATTTAATTTAAAAGGTGAAAGTAAGTCAATCGACATAATATTTATCCTTTGTTGAATGTACATTCAAGATAAGGTCACTTGAATGAATATTCAAGTATAATTTTGAAACTTTGTTTAAGATTGCGTAAACTGCCACCTAGGCCTAAGAAAAATAAATTTCTTCATTACTACTCTATCCACTAAAAGAGTCATTATGAGAACTGCAGAATTTGATAAAGAATTTGTACTACGCCAAGCTATGGCCATGTTTATGCTTCATGGCTATGCAAAAACCAGTATGCAAAAATTGACTCAAGCAACCCATTTACATCCGGGTTCTTTGTATGGAGCATTTGGTAATAAAAAAGGCATTTTTTTAGCCGCTACGGAGCAATACCAAACCGATCGCAATACACAATTTACAGCGCTGTTTGAGCACAGTAATTGTATTTTAGATACGCTGAAACAATACCTTAATATCATTGTGCAAGAATGTATTGACGGCGAAGCAACTAAAGTGTGCTTGCTTACAAAAAGCATTAGCGAGGTAGAGGGTAACGATCCACAAATTTGCCACGTATTACGTACTAATTTAACGGCGTACGAGCATGCCTTTGCGCAGCAATTACAAAAAGCGATAGATAACAAAGAAATTACCAATGGACGAAGTGCCATAGAGCTAGCACGATTTTGTGTTATGGGTATTTATGGATTGCGCACTTATGCATTAACAAATCAAGACCCCGACGCACTAAACCAACTAGCCGACGAGCTGCTTGCAGCCATTAGCTAAACTTAATTTTAAAGCGCAGTATGTCGCTGCCTTTTGTATTCCCCCCACAGTGAGAGAGAGCCAAAAATGACCACTGACAATTTATCAAAGCAAGACGACGTAATTTTAGGCCTTGGCGCAAAAAAACGACTCGCATACATGTACGAAACTGTGCAACAGTTTAAGCAAGTGTGGATTTTAAACGATGACGACGGCTGCGTAATGCTCACTAACGAAGACGACGATTGCGTACCCGTATGGCCAACCCGTGATTTTGCACAAGCATGGGCAACCGGTGAATGGGAAGGATGTACACCTAAAGCAATTCCAACAGCAGATTGGTTTAGCCGCTGGACGCCAGGCCTTGAAGAAGACGACTTACTAGTTGCCGTGTTCCCTACCGAAGAAGACGACGGCACAATTTTATTTCCTGATGAATTTCAAGCGCAGCTCAATGCTAAACCAAAAAAATATTAAACTGCCCATAAAGCCATTTTGACAAATGGCTTTTTAATTACCTTCTTGTTGTTAGCAATCCTTCAAATATAAACCATCACTAAAAGCAGTCATACAATAGCCAAACTAAATAAATTATTAACCCTTTAATTAATCATTAACTATATTTTTATAATAACAGCTCACCGTTTAGTGATTAAAGTTAGTAACTAAAAAGCAAAAATACGCTAAAGCGGTCATAACTATAATTATTCTGTTAAAAATGCAGTACAATTTTTACCGGTCACTAACTTAGGTATTACATGCGGTACACTTTCAATTTTATATGTTGTTTACTATTTCAAACCATTAGTTTTAATGCTTTTGCTGTAGCATTAAATCAAAATGACAGCTTACAACTAAAGTCTGCTATGTGGCATCAAGTAGATTTAGCTAAACCAACCCAAGGTGAGCAACTCGTTAATGCCTATCACAATGTAAGTACTCCCGTCACTTCGCTGTATAGTGCCCATGGCAGTGCAATAGCAAAAATTAGTTTAACCACAACGAGCGCAGGACGCTGGTATATAATCCCCCAAATTAATTATTTAGATAGTGGCGTTGCTTTTTATCAAGATACTAGTGGGATCAGAAAAATCGCTGATTTTTCACAAAATAGCGTCACTCAATCAGCCATTGTAATGCACAGCCAAGCTTTTGAATTACAGCTAGAAGCTAATTCACACGGTGTTTTATGGCTTTATATTAATGCTAAGCACTTTGCTAAACCTGTTAGCATTAACGTTATACCTCAATCTGCTTTTGTTAAACTTCAGTTTTATATCAATTCATTAAGCTTAGTGTCTATTACGATAATGCTGACCTTGGCCTGCATGGCCTTAATAATGTTCTTTAAAACACAACATCGCGTGGCGTTATTTTGTGCAGGTTATATAGGGTTACACGGCATTGGCTGGGCATTCGCGGCGGGGATAGTTGCGTTACTTTTTAATTACCACGCAATTAACACCCATTACTTTGGCATGTATATTTTTGCCTTCGCTATTGCTTGTGCCAGCTCATTTGCATATTACTTATTTAACTTTGACCAACATACCCGCACTGGTATTAGCCGATTTTTAAAATACTTCTCCATAACCGCACTTGCCTGTGGTTTTTTAAACCTCTTTTTACCCTTTCATTGGGTGTTTTATTTAGCTCATTTCCTTGCTGCCATTTGGGTGTATTTAAGCTTAAAACTGGGCTTTACAATGCTGGGGATGAAAGACTTTAGAGCGAAATATTTTTTAACTGGCAACCTTGTTTATAGCTTGTCCTTAGTTATTTTTATTTTATCGCACCTAAATTTAATAGAAATAAGTTCACCTGAATTATGGGTACTTATTGCTCTGGCCATTGATTGTATCTGTATTTTACTTTCTTTATCCGAATGGCTAAAAATAAAGCAAAATAATTTTATAAAAGCGCTAGAGCTATCACGCATAGACCCACTCACCAAAGTAGGAAACCGGCTGCAATTACAAGAAAAGCTCGATAACTTAGATAATTTTTATCTCATTGTGTTTATAGATTGCGACAATATTAAAAGCGTTAACGATCACCTAGGTCATGCTCACGGTGACAAGCTACTCATTGAGGTTACGCGGTTAATACAAAATGCGTTAGCCGACAAAGGCGAGGTATGCAGAACCGGCGGTGATGAGTTTATTTGTGTGTGTAACGTCAAATCAGCACAACAGCTCGCCCAACTCATCCTGAGCATAAACGAGTCATTAAACTATATTCATCAACAAGTTCAAAAACATTGGCCGTTATCAGGCGTGAGCTATGGCTTAGCAAGTAGTGAGGAATGTAATGACTACAAAGCCTGCTTAACTTTAGCCGACCAACGAATGTATACATTAAAACATCAGCGTAAAAACAAACGCCAAGTACAAAGCCAACACGCTTAACTTTATTACAGGCACAAAAAAGGACGTCCTGAGCGTCCTAATATAGAATAATGGTGGAGAGAGAGGGATTCGAACCCTCTAAAATAAAAACACACACACCAATTAAAAGTTAACTCATTGAAATTTAAATACAAAAAAAACCTAATGTATTCTACTCAATATTAAAGTTAAAATTGCACCACTGAGTTGTGCAACTCATTAACGTCCAAAATTACACAAACTTTTGGTAACTGTAAATATAAAGCTTAATATTATAAAGCACTGAGGGTCAAGAATAAGCCAATCCCTCGCTATTTATTTACTGTTTTTATCTAACAAATAATCTCAATTAAAAGAATAACTGCATAATTGTACATATATTGAATGTCTTATGATTATTAACATCGGATTTTTACTAGTTTGAAGCTTTTAGTGTGATAATTAAATTGGGGACTGATTATAAGAGCGTTATTTCATATAAACTATGTGAAGGTTACTTACAACGAAACAATAACCTACTGGAATTCACATTCTTTATATAGAGAACAAATTTTTAGACTAAGTCTCTGCTATCGGAGGTCATTTGAAGTAATTCGAGCACCTTCCCACTAATGAGCCTTATGGCTATTTTGTAAGAAGGTGCCAAAACGGTAAAACTTAGGTAGATTTCACCAGATACTCCCTCCATGCATAGGACAAGAATACCCCTTGACGCTGGTGTGTGCGGCTGCCAACAGCCATTAAGGTTACCTAATGCGTGCATTTTTAGTATACTTCTTTACTTAACTTAGAGTCTAGTTCCTTGGCGAAATTAAAGTCTTTCCATTTAGTAAACCAAAATTCATTAACATTTATAATTTTCTTAGTGTACGAAGCAGGTATTCCATACTTGGATAAAATAAGCTCTTTAAATTTAATATCAATGAATGGGCAGGCTATTAAATCTAAAGTCAAATGAACCATTTCAGAATCTGATACTAACGTATCAAACCTATCCAAATAAAGCTCTTCGATATAGAACATTAAACAATCTTTAATGTTTTGAAAACGTTTTTTATCACAAATATAAAACAATAAAGTCGTTATAGAAAAATAATTTAATTCGCCTTCAAACTTTAAGGTATGGTTTTCTTTAACTATATTAAAATATTTCGTTAGAGTAACCTCATCAAGCCAGTAATACTTCCCTAACTGTCTTAGTAATACTAATAAGTAAAGCGTTTCAATTGGCGTAAATTTATTTACAGAGTTCTTATTTAAAATAGAGCAAGTATTATCAAAAATAGTTTTAAAAACTATATGCTGGAATTCGATTCCAAGCTCTTGATCTTTTATGAAGAGGATTATCTGTTGAATTATTCTACACAACTTTATCGTGCTATTTACTTTTGGGGCAACTGAATATATGAAATATGTAAAGTTAATTATAGAGACTAATGCGTTAATCAAATTACTAGAAGTTGATTCTTTTTTAACGATAACTTTGTAATCTAAAAGTATTTTCTTTGTTTTTCTTTCAATAATAGCAAGCGAGTAATTTAATATATCGGAATATGTAACACCTGAATCAGCCAAAATTGATTTAAACTCAGTAGTTAAACTACTTTGATTTATATAAATATTTCCTTCTTTGATATCGTCTTCATTTCTACAATCCTTAACTTCAATTTTATACTCTAGCTTTTCAGAAATGAGGTTAGCAATCCTTTTTTTAGCGATTGTTATAGGAGTTATTATTGGTCGGGAATATGTTTCTTCTTTATGCTTATTTAGAGATAGTTTGAAGCTTTTTAACTTAATCTGGATAATATCCCTAATCTTGTTAAAAACAGCCTTTTCATTATAAAAAATAAAGTAATCATCCACATATCTGTATATCTGATAATCTTTTCCAAGAAATAAGCTATTTTTTTCAGATTTAAGTTCATCAACTAACTCTATATCAATAGCTTGCATAATTATCTCAGCAAATATTCTTGAAAGTTCTGGACCTATTATTATTCCATTCGTCTCATTATAATTAATTCTCTGCATTAACTGGTCGAATCTATATGCAAAAGTGTCCTTTGTACTATTTAAATGTTTTTTAGCGTAGCTTTTTTGATATATTGCCCACGCCATAGAATGTGTATAAATTGAGTCAAAACACTGGGTGACATCTAACTTAGAAAGAAAATTAAAATGCTTTTCGCACCAATGATGATCTGGTGATTCGTAGAATTCAAAAATATTTCTATACTTTTTATAAACAAAAAACGATCTTAAATTTTCGTAATTTTGTCCCTCAACCTCGATCTGTGCATCATCTTTATCAAAACTTTCCAGCAAGGATTTAGAATCGATATAAGTACAACCAGCTACCCTCTTTGCTGCTCTCAAACTAAGAGGGCTTAAGCCTGAGTAGTATGTAATAAGGTCTTTATATCTATCATAAAAATCGACAGCAATGATCTGCCCTTTGGGATGGATAACAGATAAAAACCTAAACTCATTATGCTTATGAGATATTGGAAATGTAAAACAGATGGATGGTAAGTTACCAAAACCTATATTTGTTTTAACATATCTTTCTCCATTATTTTCATACTTAGTTAATTGGGTTGTCTGCTCAAGACCAAGGAGAATTAAAATTAGCTTATCTAGAGCTTCCTCTCCTTCTCGCCAAAAAAAATTTGTTCCATCATGTTTGATATTATGTTCAAGTAAAAAATTATAAAAATGCCTGTTTGAAAACGTAATTGGTACTTCAAATGGAGAAAAGTCTGACAATACAGCTCTCTCAATTGGAAAATTTATAGACAGTGCTTTCTTAGCCATTTTTCCATCCCTTAGATACTAAACTTAAATCCTCTATATTGAACTTTCTAAATATTCGTTTCTCAAACCCTTCTAAAAAAGACATTTTACTAAGACGTGTTCTTAGTTTTTTATCTTTTAATGTTGATAGTTTGTGCGTCAGTAAACGATCTAAGGCAAGTAAATCTGAGGAATTAGTAATAAACTTATTACTAAAATAAACGCCTACAAAAGCATTAGATTTGCTATTTAGCAAGCGAGTATTACCAGTAAGAAACCGAATTCTTATGAGTAAATTCTTACATGCTTTTCTAGGAATCTTAGAGTAATCCTTATCAAAATCATCAAATGACTTTATCAGTCTTTTTTTAATTTTATCTTTTTTATTTTGACTTAACTTAATTACGCAATTGCCATTATTAATATTAAAATGATACCCGAGATAATCAAAGTTCTGACTGGTTCTAGTGAATAAGTCTAACTCTTCGGTTTTATGGTTTAAGATCAGTTTTCGGCTATTAATTATCTCTTTTATTTGCGGTAAATAAGATGAGGTATGCTCAGCTTTTGTTGGAGAAAAAATAACTATAAGATCATCTACGTATCGCTCGTAATAGGTTACATCTACAAGATTATATATTTCATAATCTATATTCTCCATATACACTTCTGAAAGATAAGCACTAATACCAACCCCTCTGGGTAAACCTATATGTAAACCAGTTAAATTCGCATAAGATCTGATGAGCTGGGTTAATATCCTTCGGGGAGTCGCAGAAAGCTTAGGTGAAGAATGTAAAATATCTAACAAACTCTTGTGATCTACAGATTCATAAAAGTTTTCAACATCTGCGCGAATTATATATTTAGGACTAGAATCCTTCGAAAGAGTACTCAACCTACTAATAATAAGGTCTCTATTATTCACCTTTACTTTATAAAGAGAACTTAAAACGAGCTGGATGTGTCTTGAGACTAATATTGTTTCTATGTCTTTTCCTATAGAGTACACATCTTTACCGCGAACTTGTGTTGCTGATTTTATTAATGGTAGTGAGTATCCTTTGGCACTCACTGTTTTAACTATTACACCCAACTGATTGCTAATCTCATTATCTAATAACTCTTTTCTAAGCCCTATAAGCTTGTTTATTCTTTCCTTTTTAAGTTCAAAATATACCTTTGGAATTTTTTTTTGCTTGAACCGGAAGGCAAGCATCTTTGCAAGCTTTTTTAAGAAATGAATTTTCTGTCGAAGCTCATATGCTCTATAAAAGTAATCTTTTTCCAAGTTACCTTTATTTTTCCTATCAACATAATATATATATTTAAAATTCTTTACTGACAAAGACTGATCAAACACAAGCAATCCCTTACTTAATAGATACCCAAAAGTGATTTTGTTCATAAACAGCAGGAAATATAACTGGTTTTAAAATTTATTAATAGGATCTGTTTCCTATAAAAAATTTAACCAAATAAAACAGATGCCCAGATTTATGGCATTACATAAAAAATATTTATAGTAGAGCAAATAGTTATAATGTGTTCTGTTCTTGTGAATCTAAACTTTAGAGACATTCCTCTAATGGCAGATCAGATTTCAGATACTCGACTATAAAATCAGATAAAAGAATGCTTTTTTGCTGCTTAATTGTATAAGTATTTTCTGTTAAATTTTTTGCGTAAGGTTTGAATCTATTCGCGGTGTGAAGATACTCTGATGCAAAATACCTATTCTCACAAAAAAATGGTTTTTTATCAGCGACTGCATAACCAGAAATAATTCCAGAAATAGTGGAGCTGACAACGGCATTACAAACACCCACTTTACTTGAATCTTCAATACAATTTACACGATACCAATTCAACGTGCCGGCATGACCGCAAGGAGTAGCAATTAATGCGAGAAAGATAATACTTAGTTTTTTCATTTTACAATTCCTTTGATAGCTAGCTGCTAAAATAAACTCTTGATTAAAGGCCTAAGTGGCCTTTGCAATCGACTGTTGACCTTAAATTATTGTAAAGTTTTGGGGCATCAATAACACCCCACAAACTCCTAACGATCATGCATCTCTAAGTCGGATAAATATTCCAATTTGCTATCGCAAATATAGCTTCTATAGTCTTGCCTTTATCTATACACAAGTAGATATAGCTCTTCAATATTCTTAATACTTAATGGACATATTTCATATCTCCACACTCTTTTGCCTTGAATTCTGGACCTGTTAGAAATTTGTTCTAGCCCAAAATTATTTTTAAGTATATCACTAACTAAAGATCCTTTTTTTTCATAGGTTGCACTCTTAAATTTAAATATTGATTTATCGATACTTTGAATGTCGATAACAGAATTATCTAATTCTATAGTGCCGTGTGCTATAAATTTTTCTAGCTCTAATATTTCAGATTTGTAATATTGTCCTGAAAATGTATGTATATCTATTTTTAATATATCCAATATTTTTCGGAATACTTTTTGTTTAATACGTTGCAACGCCGTTAGTTTTTTCTCTGATTTATTTGTTCTACATAGATAAATATTATTTAGCTTAAATCTTCCCGTTGAAAATTTATCGAACTCTAATACCCTTCGGTATAAACCCTCACAATTTAAAACATTAAAATAAGTAAGAGTTTCATACTTTCTTAACTGGTTACGTTGCCCTTCGTCCAATCCCTCCCACTGGTGTTTTAAATGGGAATACTCATTTGCTTGGAGGGTTTTAACCGTCATTAACTTATCTACGGTCACGTTTGTTTGATACTTTTCTACTAATTTAGTTTGGCTGTCGTATTTAACCTCTACACCGAGATGTTCAAGCATAATTAATGAATTATTTTCATAATGATATCTCATGAAATTATTGTGCTGTATTCGTGATATTACCCTTTCAACATCTGGATTATTGTTGATTACTGAAACTTCGTCACTGTATTCGTCTTCATTGACAGTTTCGATAAGCTCTTGGAATTTGATAGCTTCAGCGTCACGGTGATAAATACCTTGAGACTGTGAAAATGATAAAAGTATTTCGAAAACCCTCCGAAACCTCCCACTAGACTGAATTAATTGGGTGGGTAGTATGGTTTTCGCTGCCAATAAATTAACTCTAGTTATTTCTTTAAAATCAAAATTTAAGCCCGATGTCAGCGAAGGTGAAATTTGAATATAGTCGTACTCGTTAATCCTATTTTCAAAATCATTTATTAGCACCTGACCTTCTTTACTCTTAAGAAACGCACTATTTATAATTAGTGTTCTAACTTCAGAATTCCGCTTTTTTTCAGCATTAGTTTTCACAATGTCGCGGCTTTGGAAAAACTTACTTGAGTATTTTTGGCCTTGATCTGAAAACGTTATTTCTGTAGAGCCTTCATCAATATTATTTATCAATTGTTTAAAATGAACATTCCGGCTCATGACTGTTACGGATCTTTTTGGAGTAAGAACTGGATCAGTATTTTCAATAATTGTGATGTTTTTATTTGTTTCTTCGATAACCTGCTTAGCACTTAAGTCGCTAAACAATGCATCTGCGATTATGACCTTGTCTTTATTTAACAATTCAAAAAAGCGTGCCATCGCCTCTCCGCGTTCACTCAACTTACCTGTTTTAATTAGCTGTTGTGTTAACGCTAAAGTGCTTTCCTCAAACTCTTCCAAGAATATTACTTGCGATGATTCCTTTATGTACTCGAAAAACTTATCGTTGGTCGTTGCAGAGTTAACGCAACAAACTAAGCCAGACAAACTTGTCATATTTTTTGGTAAATTTTTACTTTGATAATGCCTAGGGTCTTGCTCTGCAACGATCTGTTTTGATAAGGCAATATCTGGAGTAAGTATTGTTGGTTTATATTCTGAGTTCCGGCACAAGTATTCAAAATAAGCAGAGACACCATATTTACTTTTACCGCTGCCCATTCCGCTTTTAAGAACAAATATGCCTTTATGCGACTTCAGATAATCTAGTAGCTCGAATTGATAACTGAGCTTAACAACTTTAATATTATTATTAGCATCTGGTTCAATGTACTTTTTAATATATTTACGGTGCCTTTGATACTTTTTGGAAAACTGAGACAAAGCCTTTTTTACATCTAAGTTTGGATTAATATTTTGCTCTAAACGCCTTTGAGCGTCGCATAAAGACATTTTAAACGGAATATGGTGCTTTAGTATGTCTGAGACTATATCTACCGCACAATTCAATAAGATTGGTTCTTCGGCTAAACTAAGCAATATTAATGCATTCTCAAGTTTCGACTGCTTACTGTCATACTTATTTGAAAAGTCATATTTAGTATTTTTATTTATATAAAGAACACATTGATGTTTAAAAGCTAGCTTAACAACATGCTTTAAGTTAACTGAATCTGCCAAATATATTAAATCATCATTTTTACATTTCAGTCGCTTTTCAAGCTGTTTATGATCAGTGAAACAATAATCATCATTTGCTGCTCTTACATAGCCCCGTTCATCATTAATACATTTAATTACTTGTCTATTTAAATTCATTTATTTGCTCCAATATTTAATGAGGAGCTTATTTTATCTGTCCTTCCACCGCTTTACCTATTAGAGGGCTAGTATACTTTTGATAAAAGTGGCGGGTCACGAATATGAAATGATAATATTCAAAATAATTTGAATTGAAACAATTGAATGTGTCCCAAAATCATCATATTTATATATATAAAATACGGCAAGTTTGGGACAGAAAGAGAACGTCTAAAACATAGATATATCCATCGCAAATTGCGATGGCGGTTTTGATATTTTTCTTTTGTCTTTGCTTTTTAAGCGTAGAAACTCTTTTTTAGAAATTAGTAAGCAATCGTGTAATTTTAACATTTTAAAATTATTGGGCACTTTAACTATATTTCCCAGTTGCTCACTGCTTAAATTTATACCTTTTGATATTCCATAATTTGAGTTTTTAAATCTGACGCCGTTTTGTTCTTGTTTAGATTTATTTCTAGAGTATAACCACTGAAAATATACTTTTAGCAGTAGTCGAATCATTTTCATTTGCATAATTTCACTTTCAATTTGTTGTTTGGTTTTTCCATGGGTAGAAACCGGAATCCAAAGTTTAAAAAATTGATAACTGTGATTTGATTTGTCTAACGGATACTTTTTTACTTCCGGACTAGGGATTAGAACATAATGTTGATTTGGCTCACCTAACTCCATAGTAGCTGCTTTAAAGCCATTGCTAATTAAGTCCGTCATCTTAAGTTCCAATTGATTCGACTCTTCTACAGACTTCCAATGCGCATCTTTATTATAGAAAAGTCCTTTTTTCTGCAAATCTTTAAATTTATATCCAAGGCCCATTTTACTTGCCCTAAACGAATCTTCACCCAAACTAAAGCTCAACCCTTTAACTTCTCCTTTTTGTAATTGTACGTGACAGCCAACACCTTTATTTATTAAGGCGTCTATAAAATCTGGTAATGATAATTGTTCACTCTTTGGGTTTGTCATTACTACGTCAATGATGCTTCTAACTTCTTGAATTTTAGTCTTAATTTCAGGGTTACTTACTTTGTTACATAAGTCTCCTGTATAAGGATTATTATCGTGCTCTAATGAGTACTTTTTTTCTAATTCTTGTCGAACTAAAGCTGATTTTTTATAATTTTGACCATCCTTGAGTTTTTTGTAAGATGGTGTATTTGAAATGCAGCAAAGCATTATATGTGCATGTTGGTTAATGGTATTTGAATGTGAACATGCAAACCAATGATGATCTGTATACCCCATTTTTTTTACGTAGTCTTTTATCAACTGATGCCATTGTGATGACGTTAACGTTTCATTTTCACGTAACGAAATTACAATATGAAGGTATGGATGTTTAACTCTTCGATTTTTACTCTCTGCTTTCTCAAATTCTTCAATAATTGCACTGCAATCAACTTGGTATTTGGGTGCATTAACTTCCGAGTCAAAATTAGTGGAATGAAATGGACTTGTAACGCACATAGATGAGCTAGCACCAATAAATCTTACTGTTTCATAACTTTTTCCAGAGCCGCCATCCTCTATCTTGCATATATAATTTGCAAGGGTTGATGCAGTTCCTCTTGCATCTTGTTTTTTGGTTTCTACGAATTCAACGATCATGTTTCATTACCTCCCTTGTCCATGGAAAGGATCGCTAACTCAAATAGCTCGTCACTATTAAACGTCATTAGAGCCATATTTTGCATTACATGCTTTTTATGGATATTACCTTTAAAGAAGTTAGCTAGCACCCAAGCGGCTTTGTCGACTTCTTTCACGTATTTTATGGCATTGTTTATTGAGTCAAATTTAGTTTCATCTGATCTTACTTCATCAGTAAGAGTCTCTTGCTCTAGAAAATATACCAAACGATTTAATGCTGATATGCAGTCTGTCATTTCAATTGCTAAATTTTTATTGACTTCAGGAACAGAGATCTCGATTTTTGCATTAGGGTCGATTGAGCGCATTAGCTGATGACGAATGAATTGACTACTATTATCAATCGTTGATACGTTAAAAGCTTCGAGAAATAGAGAAAGTTCTCTTTTTGAGAAATATGTTGTGATTCGATGAACTCGGCGTTCATCTGTATTTGTATGATTTTCAGTCATAACATTACCTATATGCTATGACGACCGCTATTTTTTCCTGTTATTTTATTATTTAAGCATTATCCATTAATCGTCTGATTAATATTATTATGTACTGCGGGAGCAGACATACAGTCAAAATAACAACTATGATAATAGTGATTATTTGACCTACCCTGCACCAAAAATTTAACTTACTTTTGCAAGGACTATATTAATAAAAACACAAATAACTCACACAGTCAACAAGCCTAAACCACTGATTTAATTGGCCATTTGTTTTATATACATTAAACCTAAAATATAGCCTTGGTTAATTTCTATAAGTATTTGGAAAAACTGTATTTTAAGATTTTGGTTTTGCAAGAATGGTAATAAACTGAAAGGTAAAAATAAATTTAATTAATTTTTGATGAGTTAGTAGTTTCGTAAATAAAGGCATTATTCATATTCTTATTCGAGCCTTTAATTACTATAAGCTAATTGCTAGCTTGCTTTTTTACAGAAAGTCAAAAGTAATCTTTTCCAAAGTGAAATTGGCTGGGTTTCAAATACATCATCGTTTGCAGCTTTCACACTAGGAAGCTCAAAGTACTTACTAAAATGCTCTTCAACTTTGTCGTATGTTTCTGTTGCATCTTCTTTTATCCAAACACCATAGTGCTTTTCAATCATTTCTTTTGTTGTGTGCCCCATTTGTTTAGCAACCCAAGCTAGCGGTATACCCTTTGTTAAAAGTTGACTTGCAAAAGTATGCCTTAAATTTTTTGGCGGTAAATAAGTAACTCCACGTGATTCACAGTGAGTTTTAAAGAAATCTATTTTAAAGTCATCAACATGACTGAATATTTCATTACGTTTTGAGTTATAAGCCAACATAGTTCTTTTGTAACTTTTAACAGTAATATTATCTCTTTGAGTAATAATAATATTTGAAATTGGACGAGCTTTAGCTAGCAAGATTAATTGTTCGAAAATAGAAATAGCATTGTCAGATAAATCTATTACCCTCCTTGAAGATTTAGTTTTCGTCACCTTATACTCCCCCATAGAAAGCGTAAACTCAACTAGGTATTGGCCATCGGCTCGGTTAAAACTTTCTTCATTTAATGCTAATAGCTCCCCGATACGTAATCCTGTTAATAATGCAAACTGAACAAGTAGGATTTCAGCTTTAAATGAGTTATCAATCGTAATGAGGCGTCTAATATCATTAACGGTGAATACACTAGGTAACTTATCATCTGATACATGAAGAGCTTTTTTTCCAAGCGGGTTAGACTTTAAGAAGCCAGCGTTGATTAAAACTCTAATAGTCGGCATTATAATTTCCATAAAGTTTTTAATAGTTTTAGGCGCATAGCCCATTGCAAATAATTCAGCTTCGAATTGTAACCATTCGTTTTCTTTAAACTCTCCTGCAACATAATGCCCAATCCAACTTTTAAGCTGATTTGATTTTTTTAAATGTCCTATTTGAGTGCTATTTGCTAAACCTGAACATTTCAATTTTGTAGCGTGATCGATTACTGCACTTAATTTAGTTTCATTCTCTATTTTAAAAATTTCGATTTTCATATTGTTAATACCTTTTTCAGCACTCGCTGAATTGCGACTGCGATGCAAAGATATAACTAATTAATATTAACTGTCAAACCCGAAATCAATATAAGGCATTGATTAACATGACTTTATTAATACACAATGAGCACCATACGACATTTTTGGTTAATACTCACCGTGTATTGGTAATAAAATAAATACTATATCTTTCATAGTGTTAAGCTTAATCATTTTTTTTCAGAAAATTTTAAAAGTTTTTTTCAATTATTTTTAAATTTATGAGGTTTTTAGGGAATAACTCTACTTTTTCTTTCAAAAGTTTGATGTTTAACTGTTTTCCATACCTTCCAAATGTAATATTTTTTTTCGAATGTCCAACCAATTCTGCAACAATATTTTCATTGACATCTACCTGTTGAAGCTCGTCAATAAATGTATGTCTTAATCCATATATAGTGGGTCGATTACCAGCTTTCATTCCTAAATTATTCAATATGCGCAAAAAGCGAGAACTGATCTTTTTGCTCCAGTCACCATACTCATCATCTGGCTTTTCATTAAAAAGTAATTTATTTCCGCGTGACTTCTGCTTAGCAATGAAATTGAGAAATCCCAAATCTAATAAATGAGAATGAACTGGTATCTGTCGATAAGCATTATCAGTTTTTAAATGTGTGTACTCATCAGCACTATCGATGTTAAACACTTTAATTCCATCAATTTCAATAATAGAGTCAACTGTTAATTGACAAGCTTCAGATACCCTCATTCCGGAAAACAAACACAATAGTGGTACCCATAAATCCGCTTTTTTAAATTCAGAGTACTTAGTTATTTGATACCGTGATTGTAGATAAGTAAATAATAGACACAACTGTTCTTCATTCCATCTCAGCCTTTCTTCATGTTTTTTCTTACTTGGCTTCTGACCCAGTTTTATTTTTGTAAAAGGATTAGATGGGATATATTCCATTACAGTGCACCATTTTAAAAACTGGTTGATTGCTGATAAGTAATTATGATTTGTTTTATAACTTCTTCCTTCGTTGATTAGAAAATTTCGATAATTCATCGCTATTTTTGAGGTGACTGTAGATAAAGGAATATCTTTTGACCATTGGATAAAATGATTAATTCTTAGATTTAATTGATTAAGAGAGCGGTATGAAATCTGATCGGCTTCTTTTGCTTCAATAAACTCAGCCAGCGCTGACGATAAATTAACTTTTAGCGAGGGCTCTAATATTTCGCTACCCTCAAAAGTTGCTTGATTAGCTATTACGTCGCTATTGAAGCTATGCTCTCTAAACTCCGCGACCTTACCGTGAAACCATGCTGAGAACTGATTAACAGAGGCGCAAGAGTAAACATAAGGAAGTAGTCGTCGAATAAAAAGTGAGGTTGAAAGATTTCTATCAACTGCTATAGATCTGACCTTGGTCTTCAAGGAGATTTTTACAGAAAATGGATATCCACTGTCCCGTAATGCTTTAGGAAGAGGGATTCTAGTATAGTAAGTATTATTTCTATCTTTGATTAAGTACATTGCACCACTCGATTGAACCACCGAGCAGAATAAAGGAGGATTTGACGTACTTATTCTTTTATTTTCAATAATTTATAATGGTGGAGAGAGAGGGATTCGAACCCTCGTTAGGGATTAACCTAAACACACTTTCCAGGCGTGCGCCTTCAGCCACTCAGCCATCTCTCCACAATGTTGCTTTGCAACAGCGCGCTATAGTATGAAATACACTTGCTTGGTGCAAGGCCTTTTTAACATCATGCTTTTAACTGCTCAATAATCAAACTAACTACTCATAAGCAAATAAAAAGGCGATACCTGAGTATCGCCTTTATCTAATGCATTATATTGCTATTTATTATTTTGCCATATTGGCTGTAAAGTCTAGCATGCGATTTAATGATTTAAGTGCGCCTTCACGCAAATCCATATCAACAAACACTTCTTTACCGCTGGCATCAATCAGTGCTTCCTCAATCGCTTGTAAGCCGTTCATTGCCATCCAAGGGCAGTGAGCGCAAGTTTTACATGTAGCGCCGCTACCAGCCGTTGGCGCTTCAAAAAACTCTTTATCTGGGCATAGTTGCTGCATTTTATAAAAGATACCGCGATCGGTCGCCACAATAAACTTTTTATTCGGCATAGTTTGCGCTGCTTTAATGAGCTGGCTAGTAGAGCCAACAGCATCAGCAAGTTCAACAATTTCAGCCGGTGATTCGGGATGCACCAATACGCCTGCATCTGGATGCAATACTTTAAAGTCTTTTAGCGCTTTGGTTTTAAATTCATCATGTACGATACATGCGCCATTCCACATGATCATATCGGCGCCAGTATTCTTTTGAATATAACTGCCTAAATGCTTATCTGGACCCCATATAATTTTTTCGCCTTGCTCATCTAAGTGCTCTACTATTTCAAGTGCACACGATGAGGTAACTATCCAATCAGCACGCGCTTTAACCGCGGTAGAAGTGTTAGCATACACTACCACTTTACGGTCTGGGTGTTGATCACAAAACGCTGAAAACTCATCCACTGGGCAACCAATATCTAATGAACAAGTCGCTTCAAGTGTTGGCATAACCACGGTTTTGTTAGGGGTTAAAATTTTAGCAGTCTCACCCATAAAACGTACACCCGCGACGATGATCATATCGGCTTCATGGCGAGCGCCAAAACGCGCCATTTCGAGTGAATCGGCTACACAGCCGCCCGTTTCTTCAGCAAGTGCTTGAATTTCAGGATCAGTGTAATAATGAGCAACAAGTACCGCGTTTTTCTCTTGCAGTAATTGTTTTATACGCGCTTTATATTCGCCTTTTTCGTCTTGTGTTAACGGTGCCGGCTTAGGAGGGAAAATATAACCTTCAGGCATAATAGTTTGAGCTAAACTCATGTTCTCGACCACTTTATTTACAGTGCAATTAATAGCGCAAATTATACGAGAAACGAACGCTAAATAATAGCAATCTAGTCAGGCAGTTTATAAATAAAAATAAGGGAGATACTAAGAAATATATTATACGGAGAAAGTGTACCAGAAGTGGTGGGTCATGATGGACTTGAACCATCGACCAATGGATTAAAAGTCCACTGCTCTACCAACTGAGCTAATGACCCGCTCTGGTTTACTTATAAAAAGTAAGGCTGCGTAAATCCGCCGATTATAACCATCCAGTAAAGAATGGTGGGTCATGATGGACTTGAACCATCGACCAATGGATTAAAAGTCCACTGCTCTACCAACTGAGCTAATGACCCGCTCTGGTTTACTTATAAAAAAGTAAGGCTGCGTAAATCCGCCGATTATAACCACTCAATAAAGAATGGTGGGTCATGATGGACTTGAACCATCGACCAATGGATTAAAAGTCCACTGCTCTACCAACTGAGCTAATGACCCGCTCTGGTTTACTTATAAAAAGTAAGGCTGCGTAAATCCGCCGACTATAACCATTCAGTAAAGAATGGTGGGTCATGATGGACTTGAACCATCGACCAATGGATTAAAAGTCCACTGCTCTACCAACTGAGCTAATGACCCGCTCTGGTTTACTTATAAAAAGTAAGGTTGCGTAAATCCGCCGATCATAGCCATTCAGTAAAGAATGGTGGGTCATGATGGACTTGAACCATCGACCAATGGATTAAAAGTCCACTGCTCTACCAACTGAGCTAATGACCCGCTCTGGTTTACTTATAAAAAGTAAGGCTGCGTAAATCCGCCGATTATAACCATCCAGTAAAGAATGGTGGGTCATGATGGACTTGAACCATCGACCAATGGATTAAAAGTCCACTGCTCTACCAACTGAGCTAATGACCCGCTCACTGTGTTTGTTAACACTTTACGTAAATCCGCCGATTAAAGACCAAACTTTATTAACAATAAAGAATGGTGGGTCATGATGGACTTGAACCATCGACCAATGGATTAAAAGTCCACTGCTCTACCAACTGAGCTAATGACCCGCTCTTTTTGTCGCATTTCGAGTGGGGTTACCATTCGTTTGCTGCGGGCGCTTATAATACTTATTTATAAAATGAGTGCAACCGAAATTGTCTCTTTTTTTAAGTTTTTATGTCTAGTTGAGCAAATTTAGACCGCTTATGACAAAAAGCAGTCTAATCAAGCATCAACATTTATTTTGATAAGCGATCTGTGGCTAGTTTAGCAGCAGTTGTACTTGGGTACTGATTGATTAGCTCATTCAGTATTTTTTGCGCTTCAGCCTTTAATCCTTGCTCTTGTAAAAGTGTACCAAGCTTTAACATTGCATCTGGGCGCTTATTTGAGTTTGGAAATTCGTTAACAACTACTTTGAAATGCTCGGCTGCTTTTACACCGTCATTTTTAATCGTTAATAATTGCCCAAGCCAATAATGTGCGTTTGAGGTGTACACTGAATTTGGATACGTTGTTAAGAACGCTTGAAATTCTGGAATAGCTTGGTCATAGCGCTTATCTTTCATTATAAGCGCAACAGCACGCTCGTACGCTTCGTTTTCAGATAAATCACTGCTGTAGCTCTGATCGCTACCTGGTTGCGTGTAGTCTGCTGTAGGCGCTGGAGTAGCCGGTTTAGCATATGCTTGGCTAACACGGTTTTCTATTTCTTGATAAAGCTCGCGCTGGCGCTGCAATACCTTTTCAAGTTTATAGCTTTGCTCTTCGGTAACACCGCGAATTTGACTCACTTCATCTTGCAGTAAGTTAAGCTGTTGCTGTAACTCTACTTGTAAGAAATTACGTTGTTGCATCATGCTTTCAAGGGTTGCTAAACGCTTTTCAATGCTCGACTGTGAACTTGCAGCTTCTGAAACAGGAGCGGGAGCAGCCATTAACTGGGTGCTCCCGCTCAATATCATGGCTGCCAAAATAATTTTCGGCTTCATAATATCTCTTATCTTAGTAAACTAGTACCGCACGGCGGTTTTTAGCGAAAGCTTCTTCAGTGCGAGATTTAACCATTGGTTTCTCTTCACCGTAGCTAACTACTGACATTTGGCTTGCAGAAACACCTAAGCTTTGTAGGTATTTTTCAACTGCTTGTCCACGGTGCTCACCAAGTGCAATGTTGTACTCTGGTGTACCGCGCTCATCTGCGTGGCCTTCGATTAATACTTTAACAGAAGGGTTTTTAACTAAAAACTCAGCGTGTGCACGAAGTAGCTCGCCGTATTGACCTTGAATCGTTGCAGTGTCAAAGCCAAAGTAAATGATTTGCTCTTGACGAAGCGCTTCGTACTTTTGACGAAGTTGCTCTTCTGCTTTTTGCTCTGGCGTCATTGTTGCTACTTCAACTGTATCAGTTGTTGTTTGCTCAACAGTTGCTTGGTTAGACTGGTTAGCTGCATTTTCATCGATATCTGAAGATGAGCTACAAGCTGCTAGCGTCATTACTGGCACAGCAATTAGCAGGCCTTTAAGTATTTTGTTAAGTTGCATTGAGTAGATTCCTATTTTGAGTAAACCAGCAATTATTACTGTAAATATGGCGACCAAGCCGGTGCCTTCACTTGTCCATCAAGCACAGGTAAGCGTGCTTTAAAACGGCCGTCCATCGATACTAGCGCAAGTACCTGTTTATTATTATGGAGCGTGCTGTATATAATCATCGAGCCATTTGGCGCTATGCTCGGCGATTCATCAAGGCGAGTTCGAGTTAAAACTTGGAACGCACCTGTAGCCAACTCTTTCTTAGCAAGATGATACTGTCCGTTAGTACGGTTTACCATCACTAATTCTTTTCCGTCTGGCGAAATAGAACCCGCTAGGTTCATGTCACCATCAAAGGTTAATCTTTGAGATCTGCCAGTTTTTAAATTTAACTTATAAATCTGAGCATTACCACCCCTTTCCGACGTAAATACTATATCTTGACCATTTGGGTACCACGAAGGTTCGGTATCTATACTACGATGGCGTGTTAATCGTGTCTCTTTACGTGTTAGTAAGTCTAATAAGTAAACCTCAGTTGCACCAGTTTTATCTTTTGACAGCACTAACAGTAGCTTTTTACCGTCTGGCGAGAACTGCGGCGCACCGTTAATTCCTTTATAGCTGGTGATCAATTCACGTTTACCGGTATAAATGTCTTGAATAAAAATTTGGCTCTGGCGATTTTCGAACGTTACATACGCTAATTTAGTCCCATCGGGCGACCATACTGGCGACATTAACGGCTCTTTTGAGCGTAATAGTACTTGTTCATTGAAGCCATCGTAGTCGGCAACCACTAACTGATACGGCTTTTCATCAGTATCACGTACAATAACATAGGCTATTTTTGTTAAAAACGCGCCTTTTTCACCAGTTAGTTTTTCATAAATCACATCACTAATACGATGCGAGTAACGACGAAAACCGGTTTCACCAATCACGCTTTGACGCGCTTCTAAAATATGGTCTTGGCTTTGAACCAGCTTACCGTTGCTCATCATTTGTGTTTCACCGCCAGTGATTTGGCCGCGAATAACATCAACCAACTCATAACGCACTAAATAGCGTCCATTGGTTTGCTGCTCTACTTCACCAACCAATACAGCCTCGACACCTTTATTAACCCAGGCACCGTAATCAATATCAGCATCTTTGTGAGGTTGTTGTGGCATTTGCGACACACTCACAGGCTTAAACTTACCGCTGCGCATTAAATCGGCAGCAATTACATCACTTAGCTGCTGTGGAATAGGACCAATACCTTGGTATTTAAATGGCACAATCGCAATCGGTCTTGCGCCGTCAATACCTTCAGTAATAACAATTTCAAGTGCCGCATGTGCAACACCCTGAAACCCTAATATTAAAACTAAACAGGCTATTTTAATTTTGTTAAACATGTCATCCCTTAAAACTCTGGCGCGATGGTTATATTAATATTCTTTAGTTGCTCGAATACGTCTTTATCTTTAGATACCGGTAATGTGTCGGCCATGCGAACAGCTCTTAATGCAGCCTCACACACTAACTTATCACCGCCTAACGATTTAACTTGTGTTACCAGCCCATTAAACCCAAGACGGATATTAATGCGGCATTGCTGGTTTTTCATTTTTTCATCAATTAATAAGTTTTGTTGAATACGCGCCATAATTAATGCGCGGAATTTATCAACTTCACTCACTACTTGCTGTTGACGTATTTTATTACGTGCCGCCTGCTCTTTGGCAAGCTGCTCTTGCAGCATTTGCTCTTGAAGTGCTTGTTGGCGTTTACGCTCAGCTTCTTCAGCGCGCTTTTTACGCTCTTGTTCGGCTTTTTTAAGTGCCGCTTCTTCCGCTTTACGTTTGTCTGCAGCCGCTTTTGCTGCGTTTTCAGCCTCTTGCTTTTGCTTTTCGGCTTGCTTCGCTTTTGCTCGCTCGCGCTGTTCTATTTCACGGGCTTTTTTAGCTTGTGCTTGCGCTTGTGCAGTTTCTTTCTCTTTTGCTCTGCGTTGCTGTTCAAGCTTTTTAATGCGTCTTGCTTCAGCTTCACGCTGTTTGCGTGCATCGGTTGCTCTGCGTTCTAAATCGCGAATACGTTTATCTTCAGCACGCTTTTTATCATCTTCTTTCTTTTTAAGCTCAGCTATTTTTTGCTCAACTTGCTTTTGATCAATCGTAACCGCCGAAACCGCTTTCTCTGGCTCAGGAATAGCCGCATTAAGCGTTACTTCCATTACTTTAGGTTTAGGAGGATGAATGTTTGCTGACGCATACAAAAACCCACCTAACGCTAAATGCAGTAATACTGATTTAATTAGTGAACTACTCATACAGCTACTTGGTCCCCTCAAAGGATTCGGTCATTAACCCTACCGACGGTACACCTGCATTTTTTAAAAAGTCCATTAACAGTAACACTTCCTGATACGACACTTTACCCGAGCCTTTGATCATTACAGGCACATCTGGGTTTTTCATTAGTTGCAGCTTAATTACTGCAGCTACATCTAATGCTTCCATTGGCTCCTCAGGATCGGTACCTACACTCACATAATACTTACCATCGGCATCAATAGAAGCAATAATGGGTGGCGTATCTTTCGTATCAACTAAGTCCGACTCTTCCATTTTTGGTAGGTCTACTTTTACACCATGAGTAATTAACGGCGCGGTGGCCATAAATATAATAAGCAGCACCAACATTACATCAATGTATGGTACTACATTAATTTCTGCGACTGGGCGACGCTTTTTACGATGATACATTCGCTTGAGCCTCTATTTGGGTAGCTGCTTGACGGTGTAAGATATTGGCAAATTCTTCCATAAAGTTAATGTAGTGAGATTCTAACTTTTCAACTTTATTAGCAAATCGGTTATAAGCAATAACAGCAGGAATTGCAGCAAATAAACCCATTGCTGTAGCAATTAACGCTTCTGCTATACCAGGAGCAACCATTTGTAAGGTTGCTTGTTTTACTTCACCTAGAGCAATAAAGGCATTCATAATACCCCAAACAGTACCAAATAAGCCGATGTAAGGGCTAATTGAACCAACTGTTGCTAAAAACGATAAGCTTGATTCTAGTTTTTCAATTTCGCGAGAAAGCGCAACCCGCATTGAACGGTGTGTGCCTTCCATTACAATGCCCGCACTTTGAAAGGTATTTTTTTTATGACGTGCAAACTCTTTAAAGCCTGAGGTAAATAAAGCCTCAATACCAGCAGACTGGCCACCGCGTGATGAAATTTCGTTATATAGTTTACTTAGGTCAACACCAGACCAAAAACGTTGCTCAAATTTTTTGGCATTTGCTAAGGCGTCAGAGATGGCTTTTTTACGTTGAAAAATAATAGCCCATGACATAACCGACATAGCAACCAACGCTAGCATTACTAATTGCACAAGCAAACTGGCTTCTAGAATTAGATCTAAAAAATTAAGCCCTGATCCCACGTTAAACTCCTAAATAATTAAAAACATCAAATTGATTTATTTGAGTAAGGTAACTTAGCAATACATTAGCCACCATTAAAGTTTTGCTAGTGTATCTAGTGTATTTACTGCTGACAACGATATTGCTGTGAATAGACAACAAAAAACGTTAAAAAAACAGCTTTACTCAATATTTACTACTTAACTCTTGTTCTACTGTATAAATAAATAACAACAAAGCTTTATGGAAGCACGCTTAGTTTCACTAAAGAGTGACAGAAATGCGCTGTTTATTCAAAATTAATGCATAAGCACTCATAACCAGCACATGCTTACCTTAACGTAATAGTAAAACTAATACCGAACGTTAATATGTTAATATACATAAACAAAGCATTTCATTAACTTATAGAATTAATGATTAATTAACATGCAACAATAAGCAAAAACAAAAAACCGCTGCTATTAGTTTTTTTAATCTGAAAATATAAATTTTCTAGTTTGAACAAATTGTGTCGCTTCGGTATTATTCTCCCATACCGAGCTAGCGCATTAAATGAAAGCTATTTCATTGAATCCAGTTCCTCGTAATATGATTTATTTCGTATTACTTTTTTACTTCTTGGGGTATGACCTCAATAAGTAAAACGTAGTTCCCTAGATTACTTCCTTAAACTTGTTGTTTGCCCGCATTTTTTGCGGGCTTTTTTTTGCCTACAATTTATCAAACCATCTCAACTCGGGCTAAATAAGCAGTCGAACAATAGCCTGATATGTCTTAACGCTCAGTGAATTATTGGCAAAGTAAAATACGTAATGTTTGCGCATAAAAAAAGCCACTGTCGTTAAAAAGACAATGGCTTTAGTATTTAACCTAAACTCTGGATAATAAATCTATCTCAAGCTGCTAATTAGTCTTGCTTGGGAAGTAAACCAAAATGATGATACGCATTATCCGACACTATTCGTCCGCGAGGCGTGCGCTGAATAAACCCTTGTTGAATTAAAAACGGTTCAATCACATCTTCTATGGTTTCTTTTTCTTCGCCTATGGCAGCGGCTAGGTTGTCAAGGCCAACCGGGCCACCCATAAATTTTTCAATAATGGCGAGTAAATATTTGCGGTCCATGTAATCAAAGCCGCTTTTATCAACATCAATCATATCGAGGGCTTGCTGAGCTACCTCGGCATTAACTGTACCATCTGATTTAACTTGGGTGTAATCGCGCACACGGCGCAATAAACGGTTTGCAATACGTGGTGTGCCACGAGAGCGCTTGGCAATTTCAGCTGCGCCATCGTCACACATTTCTAAATCAAGGTAATGCGCTGAGCGCCCCACTATGTGCGACAAATCCTCAACAGAATAAAACTCTAAACGCTGTACAATACCAAAGCGGTCACGCAGTGGTGAGGTTAATGAGCCCGCACGCGTGGTTGCGCCAATTAAGGTAAATGCAGGTAAATCAAGCTTAATAGAGCGTGCTGCAGGCCCCTCACCTATCATTATATCGAGCTGGTAATCTTCCATTGCAGGGTAAAGTATTTCTTCTACTTGTGGGCTTAAGCGGTGAATTTCATCAATAAACAGTACATCACCTTCTTCAAGGTTAGTAAGCAATGCAGCTAAATCGCCGGCTTTTTCAAGCACAGGGCCAGAGGTGGTTTTAATGTTTACATTTAATTCGTTGGCTACAATATTAGCAAGCGTGGTTTTACCTAAGCCTGGCGGGCCAAATATTAATAAATGATCCAACGCTTCACTGCGGCTACGCGCAGCTTCAATAAATATTTCCATTTGTTGCTTAACATGCGGCTGACCACGATAATCGGCCAGTAACTTAGGCCTAATAGCACGATCTATGGTGTCTTCATTGGTTTTTTCAGCAGCATCTATTAAGCGATCAGCTTCGATCATAATTTACTCACAGCATTGATTTCAAAGATTCTTTAATTAGAACCTCAGTCGACATATCGGGTTTGCTTACTGATTTTACTGCTTTTTGCGCTTGTGGCAATTTATAACCGAGCGCCACTAACGCCGAAACCGCATCATCGGCCGCATTATTAGCTATAGTTGCATCGCTCGCAGGCTCTATTACGGCGCTGTCGCTAAATGGGGTAAATAAGTCGTTGCCCCAATTTTTTAATCGGTCTTTCATTTCGAGCACTAATCGCTCGGCGGTTTTTTTACCTACCCCTGGCAGTTTAACCAAGGCCGTAGCGTCTTCATTATTTACGCAACTTACAAACTGCTGCGCCGACATACCCGACAAAATAGCTAAACCCAATTTAGGCCCTACGCCATTGGCTTTTAACAGCTCTCGAAATAAGGCTCGTTCGGTTTTATTATTAAAGCCAAACAATAACTGTGCGTCTTCGCGTACTACAAAGTGAGTGTACACAATGGCGTTGTCGCCCACTTTGGGTAAATCATAAAAACAGGTCATTGGCATTTGTACTTCGTAGCCAACGCCACTCACTTCTAATAATATTTCTGGGGGCTGTTTTTCAACTAACACGCCGTTTAAGCGACCTATCATTGTTATTTCCTTAGACGTCCTCTAACGGTTTTGCTTGCGCTACCCGCTAGTTTTATTAAATTTTGTTCAGAGTGAGCATGGCAAATTGCAATCGCGAGTGCATCTGCTGCATCGGCTTGCGGCGTACCTGGCAATTTAAGTATATTTTTAACCATATGTTGCACTTGCGATTTATCTGCTCCACCGTTACCCACCACGGCTTGCTTTATTTGCCGTGCAGAGTATTCAAACACCGGTAAGTCGGCCATAGAGGCCCCCACAATGGCAGCACCACGGGCTTGCCCAAGCTTTAAAGCAGAATCGGGGTTATGTGCCATAAATACTTTTTCTATGGCAAAGGTTTCAGGCGAAAACTGCTCTATAAGCTGCGTAATACCTTGGTATATCATTTTAAGTCGGGTGGGAAAGTCATGATCGGCTAATTTAATACAGCCACTGCCTAAGTATGTAAACTTAGCACCTTGGTGCGCAACCACACCGTAACCCGTTAAACGCGAGCCCGGATCGATCCCTAAAATAATGGCCAAACAGCACTCTCATTATTGTTATTTATTAATAATGCTAATAATGCCAGAGCACTGTATAAATTACCAGTACCAAGCCAAAACAAAAATGCCTACTTAAAAAGTAGGCATTTAAACTCTATTTGGCCAAAAAGTTTACGCCAATGCGCGCACTAAGCCTTGGGTGTTTTGTTTGAGCGTACGGGCAATCATAAAATAACCTAAACCTGCTACAAACACGCCACCAGCAACGGGGCCAATAATCCAAATATTTGGATGCAGCTTACCCGCCAAATCAAACATTTGCTGCTGCACTATTAACAGTGCAATATCACTGAAAAATGCAGCGACCAGTCCGGCTAAACCGCCAAGCAATAAAAACTCATATAAAGTAGCATTTTTTATTAATCGACTTTTAGCGCCTAATGTACGCAATATTACGATTTCTTGCATGCGCTCACCTAAGCTTGCTTGCACCTGCGATATTAGTACCAACGCACCACATAACACCACAATAGCCAATACAAAACCAATGGCTAACGACACTTGCTCAATAGTAGATTGTATTTGCTTAACAAAATTATCTACATCAATTGCCGTAATGGTGGGGTATGTACGTAATAACTGGCTAAAGTCGCGCTTTTGCTCAGGTTCAATGCGTACCGATGAAATATAGGTTGCCGGAAAGTCGCTAAGTACATCTGGGCTTAAAATAATAAAAAAGTTAGGCTTGAGTGTGGCCCAATTTACTTTTCGCACACTGGTTATTTTAGCATCAAACGACTGCGCACCGATTAAAAATGTAAGAGTATCGCCTAATTTAACATCGAGGCGCTGCATCATTGACTCTTCCAGTGAGACCTCGGCAACGGCGTCATCGCCAAACCACTTGCCATCGATAATGTCATTTTGCGAAGGGACTTCGTCAAGCCAGGTTAAATTGAGCTCGCGGCCAATGCCTGAGCGGGCTTCTTCGTCTTTTTTCTCGTTATCTTGCAGTGACACTTCACGCGCAACCGCTTCACCGTTGACGGCATTTACGCGACCACGAATAGTCGGGTAAAACTCCGACACCTGAATGCCTTTTTGTGCTAAATATTCATTAACTGGGTCCAGTTCATTTTGCGTAATATTCACTAAAAAAGCATTAGGTGCATCACTTGGTAATTGTGACTGCCAATCAGAAATAATATCGTTTTTAAGCACAATTAAAAATAACAGTAATTTAATCGCTAACGAAAAGCTAATTAACTGTACTGCATTAACATTGGCGCGCTTTTGAATAGACGCAATAGCCAAAGACCAGCTGTTACCCGGCTTTAAGCCAAGCTTGCGGCCACCGCCAAATATTAACTTAGAGATTAAAAATAACACCAAAATAAGCGCAAGCGTTGAGACAAACAAAATAAGCGTAATTTTTATGTTATTACTAAATAACCACATTAATAAAAACACGGTGAGTGCACTTAGCCCTAAATGAATTTTACTTACCGCAAGGCGATCACCTAAGTTACGGCGAAGTACTCTAAGCGGTGGAATATCAAATAAATCTAACAGTGGCTTAATAGAGAACATAACCGCACAAATAACCCCTGTGCTAATCGCCACCAGCCAAGGTTTAAAACCAGCCATGGGCAGTTCAGTGCCCATACTTTTAGCTAAATAACCGGTAGCCACCTCTTGCAAGCCATAGCCAATAGCTAGGCCAACAACCACCGCCATAGTACATACCATTAATAAGTGCATAAGGTAAATTTTACGGATCATATCGCGGCTGCCACCTAAGGTTTTCATCATTGCGACTGGGTCGTATTGACGCTCACAATAGCGCTTAGCCGATACAGCAATAGCAACCGCGGCTAAAATAATCCCTAGCAAACCGGCTAATAACAAAAAGCTTTCAGCTCTATTTAAGCTATTTGAAATAGGCGATTGACGGTCTTTAACACCATACCAATTTTGGTTTTCTTTAAGTTGCGGTTTTAGCCAATCGTAAAAACTATTTATGTCGCTTTCATCACCTGCATACAACTGGCGGTAAAATACACGGCTACCGGGCTGTATTACTTCAGTTTTTGGTACGTCGTCAATATTAATAAGTACCCTGCGGCTGCTAGAGAACACATTAAACGGCGCATCGGGTTCTTCAACAATCACCTTTTCCACATTGAATAACGCGGCACCTAGCTCAACTTGGTCGCCTACGTTTATATTTAAACTATAAAAAACCGATTCACTTAACCACACGTTACCGGGGGTTGGTGCACCCGGGGCAACTTCTGTTTCGGCGTTTAAGCCCGACTTAACCTTTAACTGGCCTTTAAGCGGGTAACTGTTTGACGCAGCTTTTACTGAGCTAAATTGCATTTCATCGTTTGCAAACAGCATAGTGTCAAAATACACCATTTGCGCTGTTTCAAGGTTTTGCTGTTTAGCTTGAGTAATATAAGCGGTATCTATGGCATGGTTGCTGGCCAATACCCTATCAGCGGCAATAAAGGCACTGCTTTTTTGTGCAATACTTTGTGCGATTCGCTCAGTCACCATAGATAAAGTAAGCACCGTTAGCACCGCTAAAGCGATGGCAGCACTTATCACGGTTAGTTCACCACGGCGAAACTCTCGAGAAAATAGTTTAAGTGCTAATTTAGCCCACATTTGCCATTTCCTCAGTTGAATTGTGAACCAGCTCACCGGCTTCAATCTGAATAATACGTTCACACTTTTGCGCCAGTGCTTCATCATGGGTAACTAAAATAAGCGTTGTGCCATTTTGCTTATTTAAATCAAATAATAAAGACTCAATCATATGGCCATTTTTGCTATCTAGGTTAGCTGATGGCTCGTCGGCAAACAGTATTTTAGGCGAACCCACAAATGCACGAGCAATCGCAACTCGTTGTTGCTCACCACCAGATAACTGCGACGGGTAATGATCAATGCGATGGCTCAAGCCAACTTTTTCAAGTAACGCGAGCGCCTGCTCTTTAGCGTCGTGTTCGCCAGCAAGCTCAGCAGGCAGCATCACATTCTCAAGTGCGGTTAAACTTTGCACCAACATAAAAGACTGAAATACAAAACCGACTTTAGCGGCTCTCAGTGCTGCACGCGCTTCTTCATCTAACTTGTGCAAAGGCTCACCATCTAACATTACCTCGCCACTGCTGGCGGTATCAAGCCCTGCTAGCAAGCTCAATAATGTAGATTTACCAGAGCCCGAAGTGCCCACTACGGCAACAGACTCGCCATGCTTGACATTAAAGCTGATGTCGCTGAGGATGGACAACTCACCTTCAAAGGTGGAAACCACTTTAGACAAACCATTTACTTGAATTATATTTAATTGAGAAAGCGCTGACATATGACTCATTCAATCCTACGTTGTGTATTCATTTTATTTTTAGTTATTAACCCACTACACGCGGCAGCTAACAACACGATTTTAATACTTGGTGACAGTTTAAGCGCAGCCTATGGCTTAAAACAAGAACAAGGCTGGGTGCAATTGTTACAAGATAAATACGATGCCGAGCAACGCCCTATCAACTTAGTAAATGCCAGTATTAGCGGCGAAACCACCGGCGGTGCATTGCGCCGATTAGACGCGCTACTTGAGCAATATCAACCAACTCACGTACTTATTGAGCTCGGTGCTAATGACGGCCTGCGCGGTTTTCCAATCACTAAAATGCAAACTAACTTAACCGCTTTAATTGAAAAAAGCCAAGCTGCAGATGCACAAACCGCACTTATGGAAATATATATTCCACCTAACTATGGCCCACGTTACAGTAAAATGTTTACCGATAGTTTTGCCAGTGTTAGTGAAGCTACCAACTCGCATTTAATGCCGTTTTTTGTGCTTAAAGTAGCAGGAAAAAACGAGCTAATGCAAAACGATAACTTACACCCTAACAAAACTGCTCAACCAATACTACGAGATGAAATGTATAACACGATCAACCAGTGGTTAAATAAAGACTAAGGCCGTGTAAAACACTCCACGCAAGTGCTTAAAACTAAGCGCTTGCGCAATAAACATCCAAACAAACAAAAGCTTATTGATTTTTTTATAAATACACGTACTATTGCTATCGAAGTCGGTATGTGGCGCAGCTTGGTAGCGCACTGTCATGGGGTGGCAGGGGTCGAGAGTTCGAATCTCTCCATACCGACCATTTAAATCCCTTCAAAACTTAGTTTTATTCAATAAAAACCATTTTCCTTTCGTACTAGCTAATTTAATAATAAAAATATCGCATATTTGTCGCACCAACCAATTTATTGAATGTTTTCCTGCTTTTTGATTTCAGAGGTATTGAGATTATGTGACCCCACAGTTAAATACTTTTCAAATAATAAAGAAGCACGTAACTGCTTTAATTATTGATGTATTGGTTTGAGGTCATTGATATTGCAGCTGTGAGTAGCCACTCGATATTATATATCTGGAGTTTAGGTTTAACTCTTTTACTCTATTTAAATTGAGTTTAAAAATAAAAACTCTTGATTCTTAAATAAATAATTTAAAAAATACACCTGCTTTTTTTGCAAGAACTTTTTAATGGCTGACCTTTTTCTTCACGACTTTCCTTGATTAAGTATTTTTATTGCATGTTCATGCCCATTTTCAGCCGCTTTTTTTAAATAGTAATCCCCATAAATACTATTTTTTAATGGGGAATCACGCAGGCCATATATTCCGAAAAAAAGATAATATAAGTTCTTATACATATCATTTGAAAAACCTCGCTTTTCAGCCCTGTTCGATAGATAAGAAACCATTTTAGCTAACGACTCTGAGTCATTCTTTCTTATTGCTTCATCTAAAGTCAATTGACCTAATAATATAGCGGCCTCATCATCACCCACATCAGAAGCTTTACGTAAGGAGTTTTTTAAAAAAGCAATATCACCATATTTTCCAAGTTGATATGCATAATATAAATTTACACTAGAATCTAAAATACCTTTTTCAAAAGATGACTCTAATAGCTTGGTTCCTTCATATATGTCTTCTGCTTTTTCACTTGTAATTAAAAAACTACCCAGGATATGCTTTGCTCTAATATTTCCTAAATACGATGAAATTGAAAGCATTTTTTTAGCTTTTTTATAATCTGGATTTTGCTTATATGCTCCCAAATATAAAACGTAACCAGATAGAAAATAGGCAGTGCTGTCATTCTGCAATATTCCTTGCTCTAGTACATTAGAAACATCTTTCCATTCGAGCTCTTGCTGAGCGTCAATATCATCTTTTATCAAATCTAAAGTAACATTCTCACTACAATTACCTTTTGCTTGATAGCAAACCAATAACAATATAAAAAATAAAATTTTACTCACTTAATCTCCCCGGAAGTCCCTTGGAATGATTGAAAATAGACCCTGTAAGAAAAGAAAAAGGGTTCTGATCTTGACATTAGACATAACAATCCATAACTGATCAGTCATCGCTCTTAACTATCTTCCAAACTTTAACAAAATAGCACTTAAAAAATCCTTGGATAATTTCATGGACTAAAAAGTTGTTTGTAATACGATACGGCGACAAAGCTATTACCATCGTTATCAATACCTCACAATGCCACAGTTTACTTTGGTTGCCAGTGATACACATAAATAGGCGTTTGGTAAAAATCTTTAAACTTGATCACTTTAGTTGGTTTATATCATGGCAAAGCGAAGGTGTTACTCACAATGGTGCTGTTTTTAAGCACGTGTTGTTTTAACTTTTCTTCAAGCGCTGCCATACCAGCAGATAACATACCAGAGAAGACGCTGTACTAAAATCAGCACTTTTAAAGTTGTTACAATAAAGTGTAGGTTATTTAAACCCAAGCTATATTTAATAAGCATTACAACCAACATTCCCCAAACCTAAATAAATCAATGCACCTTTTTCAACCATGATGACTCGCTAAAATATAAGAAAAAACTATTAAAATGAGCATTTAAATAACATGATCTTTCGCTAGATTTGCTGTTCATTACTTGTTCGACTATTACTATATTATGGGAACTAAATTTACTTGCCGGATGCTTGATGGACCTTAAAAAAGTAAATAAAAAATCTAACTCACTAAGTTCAAATATAAATATGGATGAGACGTTTTTAACTCAGCTAGTTAATTGTTTACCTATGGGGGCAATGATAGTTAATACTGATGCTCAGATCCTTTTTGCCAATAGTCAACTGTCTGAAATACTAGGCTATGAGGATTCAGAACTCATAGGGATGAACATAGATAGTTTACTTCCAGCTCAATTTAAAGCCAATCATACCCACTTGATGAGTCAGTTTTTTGCTAACCCTCGAAAACGCTTAATGGGTGAAGGCCGTGAGTTATTTGCGAGTCAAAAAAGTGGTAAGCAAATCCCAATTGAAATAGGTTTAAACCCAATACACGGACAACAAGAATTAGTTTTAGCTACATTGGTTGATATATCGCAAAGGCTGCGCGCAAATAATATGTTTCAACGCTCTATTCAAGCTGCGCCACATGGTGTGTTAATAGTTGACCAAGCAGGCATTATACAAGCGGTAAATCAATCGTTATGCAAATCTTTTGGCTACAGTGAAATAGAACTACTCGATAAAAAAATGGAAATGCTATTGCCCCAGCGCTACCAAGGACATCACTCAGCACTTCGTCATTCATTTCACCGTGAACCCAGTGTAAGAAGTATGGGAGTAGGCAGAGATTTAACCGCGTTACACAAAGACGGTAAAGAATTCCCGGTTGAAGTGGGCTTGAGCCCTTTTATAAATACCAATGATGAAGACATGGTATTTGTTTCGTTGTTAGATATAACAGAACGAAAACGAATGGAAACTGAGCTAAAAGAAAATAACACAAGCCTGAAAGAGTTTACCTATGTAGCCTCTCATGATTTACGCTCTCCATTGCGGGGCATTTCAAACTTAATTGAATGGATTAAAGAAGATTTAGGCACTACCACGCCTGAAGTAGAATACAACTTAACACGTATTGATGATCGTATTCATAAAATGGAGACGTTAATCGATAATTTATTGGCCTATGCAAGGGCGGGGAAAGCTACCCAAGATACTCAAGTAATCGATATGCATAAATTAATTTCTAACGTTACCGAACTGTTAGATTTACCGGCTGGAATGAAGCTTCATAAAGACATTCAACTAGATACTATCGTCACTGCATGGACGCCACTTGAAACCGTTGTCCGCAATTTATTAAGTAACGCCATTAAACACCACGACAGTAAAGAGGGAACTATAGAGATTCGTTGTGTAGCAGAAAATACGCTTTGCCATATCACTGTGACTGATGATGGCCCCGGTATACCAGCAGAGGCTTACGAGCGTATTTTTAGCTTATTTCAAACAACCTCTGATGATAAGTCGGGTTCAGGTATAGGGCTGTCTATTAGTCGGCGTCTGGCACAAGCTCATGGTGGGCGCATTTCCGTTAGCTCAAATGAACCGCAAAAAGGGTCTACATTTCATGTTTGGTGGCCTCGCTTTGCAAGGAAAGAAAATTTATGATCAAAAATCTATCTATACTGCTTGTTGAGGACGACGATGTTGCCGCGGAAGCCGTTACAAGAAGCCTAAAAAAAGTGGATCCTAAAATTAAAATAATTTGGAAACAAAACGGAAAGCTGGCACTAGATGCGTTACGAGAAAAAGCGCAACAAAAAGAAATATCAGAGCCCTACTTAGTATTGCTAGACCTGAATATGCCAGTGATGAATGGCTTTGAATTTTTAGAGCATATTCGTAAAGATGAAAAATTAAACGATACCGTTGTATTTATACTCACGACCTCCAATGAGGATAACGATCGTACTCGCGCGTACCATAATAACGTAGCAGGTTACATGGTTAAACATGCAATTGGCCCGCAGTTTGCCAAATTAGCGACACTTATGGATGCTTATATACATGCCGTTGAGCTTGAATAAGCCATTTTGCAAGAGATATGGATATGATAACTTCAATAGATAATTTTGAAACCTGCGACAGTATTAAACTACTCATTGTTGATGACGATGCGGTTGATAGAGAACAAATACGCCGTATGATATCTCGCTCTAATATACAGGCTAAAATTTCAGAAGCATCTTCTATTGAAAGCTCTATGTCTTACCTTGAGCATAGGGAATTTGATTGCGTCATAGTTGATTACCGATTAGGTATCGGATCGGGGCTTACTCTGCTGGATAATATTAGAAAGTCTGTAAATAACCACTGTGCTGTGATTATGATCACGGGCTTAGGGGATGAAAAAATAGCAGCAGAAGCTATGCGCCTAGGGGCAAGCGATTATTTACTTAAAAACCAATTAAAAAGCGATCAGTTGATACACTCTATATCTAGTTCCATTCAACGCGCAAGCTTAGAAAAAAAACTTCATAACATGGCACATTACGATAGCCTAACAGGCTTAGCAAGCCGCCCAATTTTAATTGATCAACTTCAACAGGCCATTACATCTCAGCAAAAGCTCGCCGTTGCCTATTTAGATTTAGATAACTTTAAACCCATTAATGACAAATATGGTCATGAAACCGGTGATTTCGTGTTGAAAACCATTGCCCAAAGGCTACAAAACACATTACGCAAGGAAGATACACTAGCGCGTATTGGTGGAGATGAGTTTATCCTTTTATTAAGAGGGGCTGCGCACACAATACAAGAATATGAGATTCTGTTACAAGACGTGCTGATTGAGGTAAACGATCCGATAAAATTAGCAGAGTTTTCGTGCTCCGTTCAAATTTCAGTCAGCATCGGCGTTGCACTTCCCAGTGATGATGGCTTAACTTGTGATGACATTTTACGAAGAGCCGATCAAACTATGTACCAAGCAAAAAGATCAGGAACAAACCGGATTCTGTTTTTTGATCCAGAGGAAGAAAGCCTAAGGCATGCAAGACATGATTTGTTATTGGCTGCTGAAAAAGGCATTGCTCGTAAAGAGTTTATTCTACATTATCAACCAAAGGTAAATTTAATGGATCACCAGTTGATTGGCGTTGAAGCCTTAATACGCTGGAATCACCCTACTTTGGGTTTACTTTACCCTGGTCACTTTTCAGAGGCATTAGAGCACCCACACATTGGTATATTAATTGGTGAATGGGTACTTGCTGAGGCCTTAAAACAACATAAAATTTGGACAAGAAATCATCTTTCTATGAGTGTAAACATCTCTCCAGCTCATTTACTTAGTGAGGGCTTTGTTGAAAACCTCAGAGAGTTACTCATCAGCACTAATAATATAAAACCAAAAACCCTCGAATTGGAAATTTTAGAGAGCACTACAATTGGAAACGTTGACCAAGCAGTCGACGTTCTCAATGGCTGTAGAAATTTAGGTGTAAGTATTGCGTTAGATGACTTTGGTACAGGTTACGCTTCGTTGAGTTACTTAAAAAAATTACCTTTAGATACATTAAAAATAGATCAAAGCTTTGTTAAAAAACTTCTATCAGACCATGAAGACAAGTCTATCGTTACGTGTATCGTGGCGCTAAGTAAAGCATTTGGGTATAACCTAATAGCAGAAGGGATCGAGTCGCAAGAGCTCGAAAAAGTACTTATAGATATGGGTTGCTATCATGGTCAAGGCTATTATATTGCCAAACCAATGTCTGCAGATAACATGAACTTATGGATAAAAAATATGACATCAACTAAACACTGACCCTAAATAATATCCCTCTATTTGGATTGCCAATGATATACATAAATTGGCGTTTGGTAAAAATCTTTAAGCTTGATAACGTTAGTTGGTTTACATGAAGGTAAAGCGAAGGTATTACTCACAATAGTGATTTTATTATTAACTTTTTCATGCTTTAACTTATCTTCAAGCGCTACCATACCACCAGGAAACAAGTAACATACCAAAGTAGACGCAGAACTAAGATCGGCATTTTTGAAGTCTTTACGATAGAGGGTAAGATTACCTAAACCCAAACTATATTTAAAAAGCACTGAAACCATCCAAGGAAACCACGATAACTCATAGCCAATAACCTGTTTATTAGGCTGATTTTTGGCAACCGCTATAACGAGCGTCCCCCAACCTGAACCCAAATCAATTAATGCGCCTTTTTCATCCATGCTTATTGCATTAAGCATAGTTTGGCGCGCTTTGCTTGAGCTCATCATCGGTGAAATTCCCGTTTTTAGCGTGCTCCAAACAATAGATAAAGCGATTAGAAGAACTAAAAAGAAAAGTCCGATAGCAATAAAGTCCATACTAACTAACACCTGATAACGGTTGAATATTGATGATTTCACCTGAGCTATTTCGCTTTTACATAATAAAACTAGTGAAACCATTACATAGCGTGCCATTTGTGTAAATTTATTTTATATTTAACACCTGTTTAAAATAAAACCACAAAAAAAGCGCCATTTGGCGCTTTTTAAATTAGTAGTAAGGTACTAGTGCTTACGCCCTACGCCGTTGCGCACCATGTCTTGTCCGCTTTGGAAAATCTCTTCGGTAATTTCACGTGCTAATAAAAGTTGTTGCTTGTCATCAAACACGGCTACAAAACGGCTGCCGTCAGCATTATTAGTTGCCATACCCACGCCTGCTACGCCGGTTAAACCTAGGCCGCCGTTTTCAACTTGCAGTAAAAAACTTTCAAGTTCAGCGAGTGTATCGATTGCAGTTAGTTTGTTTTCCATTATGGTTACTCTGTGTTGCTCGCCATAGCGAGTCTGTAAATAATATGCAGTTATTTTACAGATCATAGTGGCAAACTTAAACCATCAAACATTAACCTTTATGCATTCCACGAATAGGGTAATTATTATCAGGGTTTTTAATCCAAGTTATACCTCGCAATAAAGTAGACAGATCTGGTCTTACAAATGGATTATTTGAGATATCAACAACTTGTACTGTACCGTGTTCATTCACTACATACACAGCAGGCTCAGCAAATAAATGGTCTGTTTCTTGAGCGTTGCGAGGTTGAGAAACATACAGCCCTAACGCATTCATTTGTTCAGGCTTTAATTCAAACGCAATGGGGTAACTCACTGATAACTTCTCTTTATGTGTTAACAACTGCGCTTCGCTGTCGGCCGATACAGCAATTAAAGAAACTCCAATGTCTTGTAATGACTGTTTAATTTCTTCTAACTGATTTAGATACTGCGTACACATAGGACAATGCTGGCCACGATACACAACCACCATTTGCCAAGCAGCGTCTTGCTGGACACGCCCTAACTCTACTTCGTTACTATTTAGTACAGGGCAATTAATCTTTGGGAAACGACTCCCCGGAAGAAGTTTATTTGTATACTGTGATGCATTAGTCATTGTGTTTCCTCTCAAAAGTGTGTACTTATATGTGCTTTAAAGCGCGCTAAGTCAGTATCTATATCGGCGTTTTTCATAACATCAAAACAAGCAATGGTAGGCATTGCTGTCATACCAAAAAACTTAAAGTTCATATGCATTGGGAACATTAAGTCGTCAACACTTTTACCATTAAAAAATTCTTCTGAATTGTTAAATGACTCCTCTGGTGCGTTAAATGTGAGTGACATCATATATTTAGTATCTTTAAGTGTGCCACCTGTGCCATAACCGCTTTTTGGGTCGTCCTGGTGACGACCATCGCCATTACACATGGCGCCACCCATACCGGCTGTATACACCTCGTCCATATACCTTTTGAACGAAAATGGCACGCCCATCCAGTTAATAGGTGATTGCAGTAAGACAACGTCAGCCCATTGATGAAGTGCTAATTGTGCCTCTACATCAATACTATCTGTCATAGTTACGGTTTTAACTTCATGGCCTTTTTCTATCAGTATCGATGATGCTACATCAACTAGAGTGGCATTTAATTTGCCCTCTGAAAAAGGATAATATTGGTGTGCATTTATAATGAGTACCTTGCTCATGTGATCTCTCCAAAAATAGTACGAAAATTGGTCTTTACTTTAATGTGGTATATAATAGTTACCTGAAGAATAGATTCAATTAGTATACTTTTAGTAACCACCCTATTTTAGAGGTTAAATTTTGGAAAGCTCTATAGAAACAGATAGTAAGGGAAGAAAAAAAGTTTTAAATGCCTGCTTAGAACCTTGTGCTATTGAAAAAGGAATGCGCTTAATTGGCGGGAAGTGGACAAGTTCTATTATTTATCACTTAAAAGATGAACCTGTTCGCTTTAATGATCTAACTCGAATGTTAGGTGGAGCGAGCAAAAAAATGATAGATCAACGTTTAAAAGAGTTAGAGGCCAATAAGATGGTTTTAAGGACGGTGATCAGCACTAGACCTATTGCTGTCACCTACGAGCTCACTGAGTTTGGGCGCTCTGCACTAGGAATTCTTCACGATCTTAGGGTTTGGTCTGAGTCTAATATTTTAGACTAATTAAAAATAAAAACCCCGCAGATGCGGGGTTTTATGTATTAGCTTTGCTTCATTGTGCCTTGTTGCTCAAGGCGGGTATGCCAGCTGAATGCCTCTTCTAAAATATGAGGCGTATGACCGCCACGAACACATGCACGCTCGTAGTAGTCAAGCATGGCGTTGCGATAATCTGGATGTACACAGTGCTTAATGACTTCAATTGCACGTTCGCGTGGTGCTAAACCGCGTAAATCAGCAAGGCCTTGCTCGGTTACTAAAATATCAACATCGTGCTCGGTATGATCAACATGGCTTACCATAGGCACAACACTTGAAATAGCGCCACCTTTGGCAATTGATTTAGTTACAAACACCGATACATGCGCATTACGTGCAAAGTCGCCTGAACCACCAATACCGTTCATCATTTTAGTACCACACACATGGGTTGAGTTAACGTTGCCATATATATCAAACTCAAGTGCAGTGTTAATTGCAATAATACCTAAACGACGCACAATTTCAGGGTGATTAGACATTTCTTGTGGTCGAAGTACTAGCTTATCACGATACTTTTCAAGGTTATTAAATACTTGTGAGTTACAACGCTCTGATAAAATAATTGAACACCCTGATGCAAAATTAAGTTTACCCGCATCAATTAAATCAAAGGTAGAATCTTGTAGTACCTCTGAATACATAGTGAGGTCTTTAAAATCAGAGTCTAATAAACCCATCATTACTGCGTTGGCAATGTTACCAATACCGGCTTGTAATGGGCCTAGGTTTTCAGGCATACGCTCTTGTGCTACTTCTTCTTTAAAAAAGTTCACTAAGTGACGTGCAATAGAGGCTGTGTCTGCATCTGGGTCGGTAACAGTTGAAAATGAGTCACTTTGATTGGTAAATACAATACCCACAATTTTAGCCGGGTCGATTGGAATAGCAGTGCTACCAATACGGTCATCTACTTTCACTAATGGCACTGGCGTACGTGTTGGACGATAAGATGGAATATAAATGTCGTGCAGCCCTTCAAGCTCTGGCTGGTGTAACATATTAATTTCTACAATTACCTGTTTGGCAAAAATAGCAAAGCTGGCTGAATTGCCCACTGATGTTGTAGGTACTATGTGGCCTTCTTCAGTAATAGCTACGGCTTCAATGACCGCTACATCAGGCATCGTTAACTGATGATTACGTAGCTGTTCAACGGTTTCAGATAAATGCTGGTCAATAAACATGACCTCACCGTTGTTAATCGCTTTACGTAATGTGCTGTCTACTTGAAATGGCATACGACGCGCTAACGCACCTGATTCAGTTAGTAGCTTATCTAAGTCGTTTCCTAATGACGCGCCCGTCATTAGGTTAATTTTCATTGGGTTTTCACGCACTCGCTCTGCAAGCGCACGTGGTACAGCTTTCGCTTCACCGGCACGAGTAAAACCACTCATACCCACGGTCATGCCGTCTTTAATAAATAAACTGGCCTGCTCTGCAGACATCACTTTGTTGTGTAAATCGCTACGACGAATTCGTTCTAATTGCATTTGGAACCCCTTAAACCCCATTTTTATTTGGCGCTATTCTAAGTATTTCCTTATGCTTCGTAAGCTAGACCTAAGTCTCATTTACGCATTGTTGATATAAAAACATCGCGAAGCGTTTTAATTTTGTACACTTTATTACTTAACTTATTGGTGATAATAAGGTTAAAATAGTAAAAAACGCATACAACTATTTAACTCACTGAGTTTAAAAATAAACAAAACTAATTAAAATCAACCATTTAAAATTTCAATCAGGAAGGTTGAAATTTTTAATTGTATAAAAATTTAGCCGCGCTATGCGGAGCTTACAAAATAATAAACTGTTCATTCATTGGGCAGTAACCTTGTGAGGAATAGAATCCACAATTTAGGTATTAAGGAAAATACATGGATTTGTCTGACGAAGAAATTAACTTTTTATCTGGCTTATTTGAACCTAGTCAAAGTAGTGCATTAATCAATGAAACAAAGTTAACAGTACAAACATCAATACCAGATGGTATTGCGCATTTACTTGGTCAAGCTAAATTAACCTTATTAGCAGAAGTAGCCCACTACCAACTATGGTTCCCACTTCAATTTAAAACCGATGAATTAGGCCATTTCAGTACCGTATTAGAAGCCCCCGAAGTAATTGACACTAAAGGTATTCAGCGCAGCTGGCGGTTGAGCGAATTAAATATCCAAAGCCAAGGTTTTTGCATTGAATCTATATCTAGCACAGGAATATTTTTAAAACCCACATCAGTACACAGTGAGCTTGATGAGTTGCAGAATATGCAATTTATTTTACCCAACGAAGCGGCGATATCATTAGATATAGAACCGGTTAGGCAGAGTAAGTGTGGTATAGCAGCAAAAATTAAACACATTCACCATGGTAAAGAGCAGCTAAGAGCGTATTTATTTGAAGTTCATAAACGTCAATTTTCAAGCTTATACCAGCTAGAGCACAAACAACAAAAATTAGAATTATCAAACTAAAAAAGCCACACAATGTGGCTTTTTTAACTTATTTTATCGAGTGACTTTTACTTTAAGCGTTTGGCCACATCAGCTACACGTTCGCCGTATAAACGAGCCGTTTCTAAATCGCCTGATGGAATAGCAGATTCATCTGCATCAGTAGGTGATTGCACTAATACGCCAACTGAACCGCCTAAGTTATTGATGTCTTGACGAGTTGATTCCAGTTTATTGGCCGGTGGTAACCCTAGGCTTACCCAAATTCCACCATGTTGCGAAGCCAATGTTTGCATACTAATTAGAGTGACTTGTTTATCGCCATTTAGGCTGCCGCTATTAGTAAACCCGCCAAATACTTTGTCTTTCCACCCCATGGTAAACCATACTTTAGAGGTAGCATCAACAAACTTTTTAAACTGCCAAGGATATGAGCCCATATAGGTAGGTGCACCAAAAATAATGGCGTCTGCATTGTTTAATACATCCCAATCGGTGTCTTTTATGTCGCCATTCTCATCGATTGCAATAAGCTGAGCGTTTGCTCCATCAGCTACAAATTCAGCCACTTTTTTGGTATGGCCATATCCCGAAAAATAAATAACCGCTACTTTACTCATGAACCTTCCTTTTGTTGTGATTTAATAAACACGCTTTAAATATAGTATGGCCGCTTAATCTAAAATCAACTAAGCAGCGTGTTTAATTAAATTAGCTTGCGTGGCATTAAATTAAAAGGTACTCACTGCAATTTCTAAATTACTCACCGCACAGCCATACTGCGCAGCACTAATACGATGATATGCCGACTCAGGCGTGGTAGATAGGCTAATAATAAACTCATCTTGCTGGCCAACAGCCGTTTGTTCTTGGCTAAGGCACATGGCTTGCGTTAAAGAGCGTAATTTGGCCTGCGTTAAAATGCTGCCAAAACGCTGAACTGGTAAAGGCGGTATTTTAATTGCTGGCAATGCTTGGCTAATACTGCGCTGACTTAAGGTAAAATCGTTATTTTTAATATCAATCACACTGCCCACAGGCCAGTAAGAGTAACTGTAGGTTTTAGTTTTAGTTTTAGTTTCAGCCTGAGCTTGCTCTGTTGATTTAACCATCACCACACCATTTTTACCAATTACGGTCATTAAATTGCCAGCTTCAGATTTAATCACCACTAAGGCTGTGGTTTCGTCTACACCAAAACCGAATGTCGGCTGATCTTGGTTTGCGCTTAAGTCGTCGAGCAAAGTGCCTAGTCTTAATGTACGGTTTCGCTCGCTAAAGTGTGTATCGAGTACACCGTAACTAAATGTGCCTAAACCCCCAAAGCGGTTGTAAGTTAAACTATCGCTGTTTGAGCGTTCACTTGGGGCATCAATGGCTTGTGCGCCTTCTTTCAATGCCGACAAGCTAGTGCCATTGGTGATCATCACCACATTCCCGGCGTGGGCTTGCCCACCACTTTGCACCGCGGTACCTGCACTTGTTCCAACAATAACAGGGCGAGACTGTAATGCTTTTGTCCAAGGGTAAGGCTGGTTATTTTCATCAAATAATACTTTTCGGGTTAAGCTTTGATCGCCGCCATTAAACATAATACCGGTGCTATTATTGATTAGCTCTACTAAAGCGTCGGTGCCTTTTTTACACAATTGATATTCAGCTTGTGTGCGATCAGGGTAAATATGTTCGCGTTGATATAGCCCCATTTCGGAGTGCCTAAGCGTGGTTATATCATCACACTTGTTGGTGGTTATTGCTTTAGCAAGCGCAGGGGTTAATGCAAGCCATTGCGAATTTACATTAGGGAAGCTTAGTAATCCTTCATAAAAATCAGCAGATTCATAAGGGTCTCTGCTTGAGGCGGTAATGGCTAGCATACTCGGGTTAGTATCATTAACTTTTAAACTTCCCGATATAAACTGCAAAATCTCTGTCGCTGCCGATTCGCTATTAAGCGCAGTATTTACCTGCTCTTTTAGTCGTGTGTTGTCGCTTTTTATTTGCGCTACTTCAAGCATATCTATTACAAAATTGTATTCTTGATCCGATAAATTATTGAGCTGTGTACTATCAATATCACGCCATAGCCATAACAACTCTTTTTTCGACAATGTGGGCGATGACTTAGCCTGCATTGTTGCTAAATTTTTAATAGTGTTGTTTTTAGCTTGGCTATTTTTACTGGGCCACTGTTGCTTTATTTGACTAATTTTAGCCTGAGAGAGCGTAAATACATTATGCGTTTTACCCGAAATTTGTGTATTTTTTTCACAGTTTTTAGGGCTTAAACTGGCACATGTTGTGAGAGCTCCCCCCACTAACACGAGAGTTTGACTAGGCTCTTTTGCGCTTAACTGTAGCGAAAAAGCAATTAAAATTGAGTAAAAAGCGGTTATTATTCGCGATTTAACTAACCGCTTGTTTGGTAAATTTATTCGTTCCATTATGTTACACTCATGTAAAAAATTATAAGAAATAACTTGCGAGAGCGTCTCTCACTTGCTATAAAAAAAAGGAACTTTAAAACGCGAGTAAGCTAGCACCCATTTGCTAGCTTTGTCAAAAACCTTTTTGGAACGAGAATTATGTTTAAAAAAGCAACATTGCTTACAACATATTTCTACTCACCACACTACCTTTCGGAGTGGTTTGACGAGTAGCCCACCGCCTCACTAATTTCTGTGAGGGGCTCAGCGTGTCATTTCACCATTGCCCTGTCTAAAAACCATAATAATTAAAGCCTTAAGAAATATTAAACCTATTTCTGCGCGCTTAAAAAAGACAAAAGGTACTACAATGTTTCGTCAACTAACTATTGCGGCCACAGTAAGCGCTTTACTGAGCCCTGTCACTTGTGTGTATGCACAAGAAACTCAAACTGATACCAACATTGAACGAGTAGAAGTAACAGGATCTCGCTTAAAAGGCGTTGATCTGGAAGGCACTATTCCACTAACCGTGTTAGACCAAGATGCAATCAAACGCTCTGGTGCTAATACCATTCATGAATTACTCAAAGATTTATCTGTATTTAAAGGCGGAAGCGGTACGTTCTCAACCTCTGAAAGTGGTGGTACGTCTACCTCTACACCAGCAGGTCAATCAGCAGCGAGCTTACGAGGCATGGGACCTTCGGCAACGCTGACATTAATAAATGGGCGAAGAGTTGCGCCTAGTTCATTTGCTGCAGGTACTGAAAACTTTGTAGATGTGAATTCTATTCCTCTAGCGGCCATTGAACGTATTGATATTTTAGCCACCGGTGCATCAGCCGTTTATGGTGCCGATGCTGTAGCGGGTGTTATTAACTACATTTTAAAAGATGATTTTGAAGGCGCTGAAATCAATACTTCGTTTGCCGATAGCTTTGATCAACATGACGAAAGTAAAAAACAATTAAACTTAGTGTATGGTACAAAAATAGGCGAGAGTAACTTAACGGTATTTGCAGATATATACGACCGTAACGCTTTCAAAGCGACCGATCGTAATTACACGGCCTCTCCCTCTTTAGTGAATGGTTACTCCTATTTACCTAAGCTGGAGAACTCACCTAATATTTATTATTTCAGCAGCCGAGATGGTAACGAACTTCCATCACCAAACTGCAAAACCGAGTTAGTTACTACTGAATTTGATGAACAAATTTGTGCTTACTACCCTAATCAAGATGATTACCTAGAAACGCCATTTGAAAGCCTTTCAACCGGCTTTATGTTTAATAGTGAGCTTGGTGGTCTACAATGGCATACTGATTTTTTTTACAGTCAGACCAAGGCAAAAGCGTACTCATCGCCCTCACCTATTAACCAAATTAATGACGACGACGGCCCGTATGTTTTAGAAGACGCCTTATTTATTTACGATAATGCCGATGGTAGTAATGATTTATTAGATCAACTCTACATTGACCCATTTGATACCCAAAGTGGTCGAGAAGTGTATGGTTTTGCATTTGATGCGCGCTTTAATGCCCCAAGAACGGTGGAAGTAGAAACGAAAAACTTTCGCTTAGTAAGTAGCCTAAGTGGTGAAATTGGTGATTGGGGTTGGGAATCTGGGGTAACCTTTTCTCGCTCACGTTCAGAGCAAGAAGCGATTGCAGGGGTTTATAATCGTTACAAGTTCCATGGCGCGATTACAGGCGAGCTATGTTCAGACGGTACGCTGGCAAGTTATGACAGTACTGACTTAAACTGTGCATCGGGAGAACTGCTGCCTTTTTACAACCCTTTCCTTCAAGGCGACGCCGCTAATGATGCCATTTTGGCAACAGCGCAAGCTCGCCCAACACGCAGCGGAGAAAGTACAGTTTACGGCTGGGATGCTAATTTTAATGGTGAGCTATTTACCTTTAACGACCTACCAGCCTATGCCTCATTTGGGGTAGAAGCACGCCGTGAAGAGCTAAGCGACATTCCTTCGCTTGATTCACAAGCTCAAGCAGATAAAGACTATCTTGTTGATGTATTTGGCTTTGGCTCTAGTTTATCAGAAGCCGATCGCACTCAATATGCAGCGTTTGCTGAATTAAGTATTTCACTGAGTGAGCAAATAGAGCTACAAGCAGCGGGTCGATACGATCATTACGATGATTTTGGTGGCACCTTTAATCCTAAAATAGGTTTGAGCTATCGCCCGACTGATTCGTTAGTTGTTCGTGGTTCATGGTCAACCTCGTTTAGAGCACCATCATTAACTCAAGCTGGCGTTAAATTAAGAACCACGCAATCCACTTTCGATTGTGGTGCTAACCAAGCGGTGTCTGATCTTTACTGTATGGGTGAAGGTACTGAGGTAAGCGTTAACTCGCTCGAACTTGGTAATCAAGCCCTTAAAGCTGAGGAATCTGAGGCTATTAGTGTTGGCTTTGCCTGGAGCCCAAGCGCTGATACTAACTTAACCGTTGATTATTGGCAGTTTGATCACGAAGAAGTGATTGATACCAACATGACTGCAGTACTCGATCGCGCCATTACTGATGCATCACTGCGCCATTGCGGTATTGTCCCAGAAGGCGAGCAAGGTATTTCTTACGAAAATGAGTTATGTGGTGTCTTTGACAATAGCGGTTTAAATATCGAGCAAGATGGCGCTAATCTTACTGAGATTTTAGCTAACTATGTTGATGAAGATAACAAAGCTGGCGATAAAAACCCAGATAACTTTAATCCCCGTCCTGGTGAAGACTACTTACCCTTATTCCGCGACCATGTCATTCCGCTTGAAAATACCGGCACACAAACGTTAGCGGGTATTGATATTAAATTTGACCATCGCTTTGCGTTATCTGGCGGCGACTTAACCTTCGCTTTTGACGGTACTCACTACCTTGAATTTGAACGCAACAAACCGGGCTCAGACTCAATTGAAAAGCTAGTGGGTACATATCGCTACCCTGAAAACATCGCTCGTATGTCAATCGATTGGGAAGCACAAAGCTACTACTTAAACTTAGGGGCTAACTACACCAGCAGTTATGAAGACGATATCGAAGGGCTTAGAGGCCGTGAGATTGACGAACTTGATGAACTCGGTAAACTTGATCCAGAGGGCAGTCATCAGGTTGACGATTGGCTCGTATGGGATTTATCAGCGGGTTTCTATGTTAATAAAGCGCTTACTTTACGCGCCCGTATAGATAATATTTTTGATAAAGAACCGCCTAAACTCTATGGTTCAAGCCGTGGCTTTGATTCAATTAATCATAATGCCCTAGGTGCTAATTATAAATTAAGTATTAGCTACCGCTTTTAACCGCTTAGCCGTAAAGCAAACGCTTTGCGGCCTTCCTTTTATTACAGGTCATGGCTACAGTGACACTGCCTATTAAGTGCTAAAGTACGTTTAAGCGTTTATTTACGCATCAACACAATGACCTTTTATTAAAGTGAAATTATGAAACAAAAACAATTTTCTATGCCAGATGCAAGCATCATTTTGCTGTGTGTGGCAGTGGTTGCCTATATGGCCACGGTATTTATTACCCCTGGGGTATTTAATGCAGAATCTGGTAGCCACACTGTGCAGCTTTCACAATATCAAGCCGTTAACGACCAACAATCACCACCTGTTTTTGCACAAGGTGGCGACATTGGTTTAGCAAATGTATTGTTTGAAGGCTTAGTGTCGGGTGATAAATATGGTGCAGCTATTGGCGTAATGGCGTTTATTTTAATCACTGGCGGTGCCTTTGGCATTATTATGAAAACCGGCGCGATTAATAACGGCATTATGGCACTTATTAATAAAACCCAGCGGGTTGAATGGCTGTTTATTCCCTTACTGTTTTTACTATTTTCGTTAGGCGGCGCGGTATTTGGTATGGGCGAAGAGGCTATTGCATTTTGTATTGTGCTGCTCCCTATTATGCAACAACTTGGCTACGACGCTAAAGTCACTGTACTTACAACTTACGTGGCCACGCAAATAGGCTTTGCCACCTCATGGATGAACCCTTTTAGCATTGCTATAGCGCAATCGATAGCTGAAATCCCAGTATTTTCTGGTGCGGGCTTTCGTATGTTAGCGTGGGCTTGTTTTACCCTTGTAGGCCTCGTGTTTACAATGCGCTATGCAAAACGGATAAAAACACAATCCCAAAAAACGGGTGATCAGCCAACGATTAAACTCAGCCTAGCCGATGCACTCACATTATTAGTGTTTGTATTGGGCATAGCCTGGGTTGTATGGGGGGTGATGGCGCGCCAATATTATATTCCTGAGCTTGCTGCGCAGTTTTTTTGTATTGGCCTTATCAGTGCAATAATTGCCATCGTGTTTAAAAAGCTAACCGCGAATGAGTGCGCGGAAGCGTTTAAACACGGTGCACAAGAATTATTGCCAGCGGCGTTATTAGTCGCACTGGCTAAAGGCATTGTATTACTATTAGGCGGTAGTGATTTAACCACTCCCTCAACTCTCAACACCCTGCTTTATTACTGTGCAAGTAGCATAGCCAGTGTGCCAGATTACATTGCAGCTTGGGGAATGCTGGTGTTTCAAAGTGTATTTAACTTTTTTGTTTCATCGGGTTCAGGCCAAGCTGCCATCACTATGCCACTGATGTCTCCACTTGGCGATTTGCTCAATGTATCAAGGCAAATTGTAGTATTGGCCTTTCAATTAGGCGATGGATTAACCAACATTTTAATTCCCACCTCAGCTAGTTTAATTGGTTGTTTAGGGGTCGTGAAATTAGATTGGGGAGAATGGGCTGCGTTTATTTGGCGCTTTGCTCTAGCACTTTTTGTATTAGCAAGCGGCTTTATATTTCTTGCTTACTTTATTAATTATCAATAAAAAGAATTTGTTATGTTAACTTTAATTCAAGGTGCAAACGTTTATGCACCTACCTACCTAGGCACACAAGATGTTTTAATTGGCGGTGGTAAAATCATTGCTATTGACGAAAATATAATCCTCGACAGCAGTGTACTCGTCAAACGAATTGACGGTAAAAATAAGCTTGTTACGCCGGGGTTTGTTGACTCGTTAGTGCATATTACCGGTGGCGGTGGCGAAGCTGGATTTGCCAGCCGTACCCCTGAAATGAACCTAACCGATGCAACCCTATCGGGCACTACCACAGTGGTGGGCGCACTGGGTACCGACTCAAGCTCACGTACGCTTACCAATTTGGTTGCCAAAGCAAAAGGCCTAAAAGAGCAAGGGCTGAATGTATTTTGCCATACCGGTTCGTATCATTTACCCGCTAAAACTCTTACTCGCTCAATCACTGACGACATCATGTATATAGAGGAGTTTATAGGTGTTGGCGAAGTGGCTATTTCTGATCATCGCAGTAGCCAACCTACGGTCCAGCAATTAGCAGAATTGGCAGCCGAGGCCAAAGTAGCCGGTATGCTCAGTGGTAAAAAAGGCACTGTGAGTATTCATGTGGGCCCTGTTGATAGTCACTTGAGTATTTTGCATCAGGTGGCTCAGCAAAGTGATATTAAGCTTAAACAGTTTTATCCTACGCATATGAACCGTAATAAAGGACTTCTTGATGCCGGTATTCACTTTTGTGATCAAGGCGGTACTATCGACTTTACCACCAGCACCACCGACTACGATTTAGCACATGGTGAATATGCAGCAGCCCATGCCCTTGCCTACTGCTTAGAACAAGGCGTAGCACCAAATCAACTCACTATGAGCTCAGATGGCCATGCTAGTTTACCTATTTTTGATAAAGACTTTAATTTATTAGGGCTTGAGGTGGGCAAAGAGGCATCCCTACTGAGTTCGTTTCAGCAAGCAGTCAAAGAATATAACGTCCCTATAGAGCAGGCTTTAATGAGCATAACCAGTAACCCTGCCGATATTTTAGGACTTGATAAAGGCCGCCTTAAAGCAACAAGCGACGCGGATGTTGTCCTTCTTGATAAAGAGACCTTAACCCCTGAGTATGTATGGGCTAACGGCACTTTAATGGTGCAAAACACCCATGCAGTCATAAAAGGAGTGTTCGAGTAACACGCAACGCAATGCTGCTGAGAATGCTCAGCAGCATAAAATGCTAGATACTGAGTTATCCTAAGTGCCCACTTTCATAAATTGGGGTTACCCAATATTTTAACGGCGTGTACTTACAAACAGGACTTAGCGCCGTTTTTACTATGGCAAGTTCAGATAATAAAATATGCACCTCAAATTGATAAAAACTGCGATGCCCTTCTACTTGCTCGGCAATATCAAACTCGCTGTGCTCTTTGCTATAGCCTTGAATTTTTTTTAAGTTAAAGCCGGTTATACAGTCTATGCCTATTAATATATCAACTACGTCATCTTTTATATTTGTGGGTGCATTTAGGGTAAAAAGTAACTGTTCAGCCATGTTTCTTCTCCAACCAACCATAAAAGATAGGTAATAAATAAAGTGTTGTAATAGTGGAGGTAATTAACCCGCCAATAACTACGATAGCTAATGGCTTTTGTATTTCAGCCCCTGGACCTGTTGCAAACACCAGCGGCAATAAACCAAACATAGCGGTTGTCGCGGTCATTAATACAGGGCGTAGCCGCCTACTAGCACCATCTAAAATGCACTGCGTTACATTTGCAGCAAACATTTTAGTTTGTTCAAAATAGCTGATCATCACAATCGCATTAAGTACGGCTACCCCCAATAGGGCAACAAACCCTACCGATGCAGGCACCGATAAATATTCATTACTAATATACAAAGCAATCACCCCGCCCATCAGCGCAAACGGGATATTGGCAATAATTAGCATTGATTTAGATAGCGATTTAAAGGTAGTAAATAAAATAATAAATATTAATATTAACGCCACAGGAATGAGTACTAATAAATTTTGCGTTGCGCGTTGCTGACTTTCAAACTCGCCACCAAAAGATAAAGTAAATCCACTGGGTAACTTTATATTACTGCTAATTTTAGCTTTAAGTTCATTCACGTAACTCACCACATCACGGTTATCTACGTTGACGCTAACTGAGGCAAAGCGCTTAGCCTTTTCGCGCTCTATTAACAATGGCCCTGTTTTAAAACCAATACTAGCAACGTCTTCAAGCGGCATTAAGCTATTATCTGGCATTAAAATAAGGCTACTTTTTAGCGCTTGAATAGAAGATAAATCCACTAATTGGTTTTTAGCTGTGGCACTATTAAATACAATAGGAATAACACGGTTGCCCTCTTGCAGCGCAGACACCTGTAATCCTTCAAGCTGAGACTTTAAATACTCACTTAATGTTTGCGTTGTTAAACCAAATTGACTCGCAACCTCAGGGTTGAGCTTAATATTAACGTATTTGCCCCCTTCAATAAGCGCCATTTGCACATCACTTGCCCCCTCAATACGATTTGCAAGCGCAGTGATTTTTTCTGCAAGCGATGACAAGGTTGCAATGTCGTTACCAAACACTTTAATTGAAATATCGCCAGTGCCACCCGTTAGCATTTCTGATACACGCATTTGAATAGGTTGAGTAAAGCCAATATTAACACCTGGAAATTGCGCAAGCGTTTGGCGAATATGCTCTATTAGTTGCGCTTTTGAAGCAAAGCGCCATTGCTCTTTTGGTGCCAACTCCATAAACACATCGGTTTCGTTTAACCCCATAGGATCAAGCCCCAGTTCATCCGATCCAGTACGCGCGACAATTTGCACTATTTCTGGAGTGTTTTTTAATAAGGTGGCTTCAATTTGCTTGTCTATATCAAGGGAAGCCTGTAGTGAAATACTGGGAGATTTTTCAAGCTGAACAATAATGTCGCCTTCATCTAACACTGGCATAAAGCTTTTACCAAGTCCCTGAAATAACACGCCACTGAGGATCAGTACCATCATTGAAGTAACACTTATTAGCATTGGCTTTTTAATCGCCTCAGCAAGGGTTTTACTATAAAAGCCTTGTAACAAAGTCACCATTTTAGGCTGTTTTACGGGTTCATTTTTCAACAATAGCGAGGCTAAAATAGGAATAACTGTAAGCGATAACAATAGCGCACTTAACATAGCAAATACGATAGTGAGCGCTACAGGGGTAAATAATTTTCCCTCAAGCCCGGTGAGCATTAACAGTGGTGAAAATACAATAATAATAATGATAGTGCCTGAAAAAACCGGTGCAGCAACCTCTTTACAGGCGCGATAAATAACATGTAGCCTAGGTAAATGTTGATTATTAGCCAGCCGATTTAAAATATTTTCAACAATGACAACCGATGAATCCACCAGCAAACCAATTGCTATCACTAAGCCCCCTAAGCTCATTAGGTTGGCTGATAAATTAAACTGTTTCATCATAATGAAAGTTAACAGCGCCGACATAGGTAATGATAACGACACCACTAAAGAGGAGCGAATATCCCCTAAAAACAACGCCAATAATACAATTACTAAAATGATAGCTTGGCCTAATGCGCCAGTAATTGTGCTAATTGCGGTGTTAATAAGATTAGAACGATCGTAAAACACATTAATGCTGGTACCTTGCGGCAGTGAGGCTTCGATTTGGCGCAGTTTACTTTTTACCTCTGTCACCACTTGCGCTGTGTTACTATTTTTAAGCGCAATAATTAGCCCTTGAACAGCTTCTTCGCTATTTTTGGTCACAGCCCCATAACGAGTTAAACTTCCGATATCAACATGGGCCACATCGCTTAAGCGGATCACTTTGTTTTGTGTTGATTTAACGACTGTATTTTTGATGGCCTCTAAATCACTATATTTACCCTCAGTACGCAAAATTAACGTATCGTTGCCTTTTTCTAAGCGCCCTATGCCACCATTTTGATTGGTTTGCACTATCGCCTCTCGCAGTTGTAAAAAGCTAACTTGATGCTGCTGCATTAATAAGTTGTTGGGGGCGATAGCAAACGTTTTTGCATACCCGCCTAAGCTATTTACATCAGCTACGCCACTCACGGTTCTCAGTAATGGCCGTATTTGCCAATCAAGTAACTCTCTTTTTTCAATCAGCGATAAATTAGGGCTTTCTATGGTAAACATAAACACTTCAGACAGCGGCGTACTCATTGGTGCCATACCACCACTAATATTGGTAGGTAAGCTAGGTAAAATATTTAACAGCCGCTCGTTTACTTGCTGGCGCGCCCAGTAAATGTCAGTACCTTGTTTAAAGTCAATGGTAATATCGGTAATCGAATACTTGGTGGTAGAGCGCAGCATTTGCTGAGCAGGAATGCCCAGTAGTTCGGTTTCAATAATGCGCGTTACTTGGGATTCAATTTCAAGGGCGTTCATACCCGGTAATTTATAAACAATTTTTACTTGGGTAGGCGATATTTCAGGAAATGCATCCACCGGAATACTCAACCACGAGCGAGCCCCTATAACCATAGCAATAATGGCAAAAATACTAACAAACAATCGCTGCGTTAGTGAAAACTTAATAAGCAGGTTCAACATTTATTCTCTCCCTAAATGCAACAGTATTCCCTGCAATGCACTTACTGAGCTAATTAATACTTGTCGGTTATTTAAGGGGATATTGGCGCTAAAAATAAAATCTTGATTACGTGAACCAATTAACTGTACAGGCACAAACTCAAGGTGTTCGTCAGCTTTAATGGCAATATAATTGGTATTTTCAAACTCAAATAGCGCCGATTTGGCAACGCTGTAACCCGTTATTTTTTTAACCGGAACCGCTTTAATACTCTGCCCAATGGTTAAGTTACATTGTGCAGAGCTTGGTGATGCCCAAATAGTTTGATGGTACTTATTAGCAATATTGTCTACGCTTTTAATTTTGAGTTGGCACTGCTCAGAAACCCTAAAATAAGATACCCCTTTGCCCAAGCTAATAGGAACAGTAAACTTAACCTCAATACTATTAGGGTCAAGAATGTCGAATGCTCGTTCGCCTAACATACGATTTGCCGCTTGAGTAGGAAATTGTAATATCCCTGTTTTTGGGCTGATCAAGCTCACGTTTTCTTGCTCATCAACCTGCAAATAGCGCATTTGGTGATTTAAATGCTCAAAGCTCAGTTTAGCTGCATAGTAACTTTGCGTAATAGTGACCCACTCAGAGCTCCTAATAATTTTATTTTTAAGGTGCACCTTGTTTATATCATAATGGCTCTTAGCTACATTAAGCATGTCTTTTGCTGATTGGTAAGTGTCTAAAAAGTGCTGAACATCACTGCCTTGAACAGTTGCAACAATAGCGCCTTTTTTTACATGACTCCCGTTAGCGTATAGATAATTAATTTGCGCGACATCAAATGCAAACAATACCGTGTAATTTATACCCGGCTTATAACTCACTTCCCCCATTACACTTTGAGCATCAATAAAGTCAGTAGCATGAGTGGTGGCAAATTGAGTATCAAACCCGCTTAATTCGCTAATCGGAATGGGAGCAAGCGTTTGCGCGGCTGACACACGGCTAATAGTTAAACAGGTCAGCATAGCGATAAATAATAACGCGTTAGAGTGTTGAACAAAATTACATCGTATTTTTGTATAATTTAACTGCATTTGGTTTGTTCGCATGTGATTAATTTTATAGAATAACCATGCCTTTTTTACGGGGTTATCGCATCAGGCAAACGCCTTAACATGCCAATAAACCTTAATTTTTGTATCACAGTACATATGTCCATTGTAAATTTAACTTACTGATAATAGAGACTTTAATGAGAGATAAAATAATTGCAGCAACACTATTGATGATCATGGTGTTAAATTTTTTTGACGTGATCATGGATTTAAAATTAGGAGTGCCGCAGTGGCATATTTTTACTGAGAGTTTAATTGTGGTTATTTCTGGCTTGGGTGCTCTGTATTTAATTAAAGATATTAACGCACGAACCAAAAAAATTAATAACCTCAAGCGCGAGTTAAACAACTCTATGACTCAGCTAAACAATATATCGCAGGAAATGAAAGACGCGCGCCATCAATACAGTGGTGTTATACAAACTCAATTTTCTCAGTGGACACTCACTCGCAGCGAGCAAGAGGTCGCTATGTTATTACTCAAAGGACTTAGCTTTAAAGAAATTAGCGCACTTAGAAGCACTAAAGAAAAAACAGTACGCCAACAAGCTTCAGATATATATAGTAAAGCGGATGTAGAGGGCAGACATGAGTTTGCCGCATGGTTTTTGGAAGACTTTATGCAGCAAAGGCACTATGCGCATTCAAGCTCAGCCATTAACTAATGCAGTGACTATCGCATTTACTTGTGCGCTATTTTAGTCAGCATTAAAGTGGCAGCTAAATTTCGCCATTATGACTCAGGACTTTAAAGCTCAAGGTCATATTTTAGAAAATAGTAATTACGTTGTATTAGTAGTTAATTATATCGTTACAGAAACGATTATGTTTTTAATAAAAATGGGCCCAATTACAGCAAAGCCTCAATCTGATTTAGACTAATAATAACGCAGTTTTTAACAATACTCGTTTTTGAAAGTTACTTTTACCTATAAAAAAACGCCTTAGCTTAATAAACTAAGGCGTTTTTAGTGTTATACGCTTAAATTAAAAAGTATATTTTGCACCTAAAGATAGGCGGCGTCCTTTAACATCGAAAAATTCTCCATCGTCGTAAGTGAACGGGTTACGTGGTGGTTCACGGTCAAATATATTGTTAACACCAACACGTAACTGTAGCTCATCCATTAGATAAGTTTTGTACATGAAATCAAATGTTGTGTAAGACGGGATATCATTGTAGTTGTTGTCCTCAATGGTCCAGTCGTTATCATTAACAGTTGCATGACGGTAGCTCATGGTTAGCACATACGCTGAATCACCGTGAGAATAAACGGCATTAAAACGGCCCTTCCAACGAGGTGAAGCTATTTCGCCTACATCAGTTCTAAAATCTTCAGCACGGCCAGTTGAATTACTATTGTCATCAATAAGGTACGTTGCCGTTAATTTTAGTGCTAAGTCACCAGAGAACAGTTCAGTACGGTATGCAGATTCAACATCTACGCCTTTTTTGTTAATAACAGCGGCATTTATAGGACGAGTAAAGAAGTTTTCAATTTCACCCGTTTCTTTATTACGCACAACGTTACTGCAGAAAGGGTTATCTAACGATGATGACTCATAACAAAGCTCAACACTGTTACGGCCAAAGTATTCAATAGCGCCTTCTACTTCGAATGACCAGTAATCAAGCGTTATATCTAGCCCTTCCACGAACTCAGGTGTATAAATTAAGCCAATGGTGTAATCGTTAGATGTTTCATTTTCAAGGTTTTGGTTACCTTGAATATAGCCTGGTAAGCTACCACCTGAAAGCCATTCATCTGATGGCATCCAGCCTTCAGGAAGCCCTGCTGCTTGGCAGTTTTTGATTACATTATCTTTATATTTACTGCCTGATTCAGCGATAGAGTCAGCTCTACATACATCCGCGCGACCTGAGCTAAACGTTTTTGAGTTAGGCGTGAATAAATCCCCTAGGTTGGGAGCGCGTACTGATTTAGAACGGTTTAAGCGTATACGTAACTCATCAGTTACACCCCAGTTTAGGGCTAATTTCCAGGCATTATCTTCACCCGTTACCGAGTAATCCATGTAACGAAATGCTGTTTCAAGGGTTAAATCCGTTGTTAGGAAGGTTTCTTCTAATAATGGAATTGAAATTTCAGCTGAGAGCTCATTTACATCAATCTCACCATCCATTGGAAGGCTTGAATTACCAAAAATTAAGCCTTTTTGCATATTTTCAGACGGTGTAATAGTTGCTGACTCACGGCGGTGCTCAGCGGTAAATGCAGCTGCAACATAACCGGCAGGTAGCTCAAATAAGGCGCCATCTACAGTAACAGCAAACACGGCTTGATCGTGTTGTGCAAAGCGCGTTGCATCAGTCGCTATATAGTCTAACTGTGCTTGTGTTGCCGAAGTCGCGCCCATTGTGTTAAATGGTGTACAACCAGAGATAGCCCCAATAACTTCGCCGTCTGCATTACGCTTAGCACATACTACATTGCCTTGGTATTCAACGGCATCAATAGAGTTCGCCAAGTTTTGCGTTAATACTTCGCCAGTCCAAAGAGTATCTTGCTCGATGCGACCAAATTGTGCGTAAGCAGAGTAGCCCCAGTCATCACTTAATATACCTTCAGCGCCTATTGAAGTACGGAATACTTCACGCTCTTGGTTATATGCACGATCGCCCCATAAGTTTTCGTTAGCTTGGCGAAGTGTGACTGATTTCAGCCCATTGTCGTCCATTACTTTAGCCATATCGCTTTTTATAAATGCATTGTCGCGACGTATTGTATGGCGGAAGAAGGCTGGAGAGCTCTCTGTGGTTGCATCAGTTTTTGAATAAGTAAAGTCAAAAGTAAGTGCATGGTCGTCATTAAGTTCATAAGTACCATACGCTGAAGCAATCATACGCTCTAGTGGCGTTTGAAAGTACTCTTTATAGCCGTGGCCAAAAACACCATCGCCTTGATTTTGACCATCTTGGAAGTAGCTTGTAGCGTCTCGTCCAACTCCTGGGTTTGGAATACGACCTAAACCATAGTCAAACGGTTTTAGGTTACCATTTGCATCAAAAGTGTAGTGGTGATTGTCATAGCCGTTATCAACAAAGGCGTCTTTGGTAAAAAAGTCACCACCTTCTGAGTAGTAAGCAAGGCCAGTTGGTTGACCTAAAACAACACGTGAAGGGATACCGTCGTCACCACTTGTATTTGCAGGGTTTGCGAATGAGTTCACAGGGTTGCGGTAAAAATCACGGCTCAGCTTGCCATAGCTTTTGTTTTCTGTGTAATTAAATGAAGCAATAAAAGAGAGTTTATCGCCTTCCATACCACCTGTAATTGAGAAGTTGTTTTGCTCGCCGCCACTTTGCTCTGGACGTACAGTAGAAACATCAAGTTCAATCCCATCCATTGATTTTTTAGTAATGATATTTACAACACCAGCTACAGCATCTGCACCGTAAACGGCTGCAGCACCACCTGTAGCAATCTCGATACGCTCAATCATTGTGGTAGGAATGTTGTTTAAATCAACTGCAGTGTCACCCACAGAACCAGGCACAAAGCGACGGCCATTAACAAGCACTAATGTACGCTCTGATCCTAAACCACGAAGATCGGTTGTGTTAAGACCTGACGCATAAATAGTGTTAGTCGTTGTTTCTGGTGATAGGCCAACCGTCGCTTGTGGCATTTCTGCAAGCAAATCATTAACGTTAGTAATACCTTGGTTTTCCATCTCAACGCCGCTGATCACAGTCACAGGCGTTGGCGAGGTTAGGTTAAAGCGCTTAATTTTTGAACCAGTCACTTGAATGCGTTCAACTGGTTTAGCATCTGCTGTTGACTGAGCGAATGCACTCGATGCGCCAATAGCACCTGTTACAAGTACTGTATTAACTGCTGCTGCGATAAGATTTATTTTTTTCAACATAACACCTTTCTTTTTACAGAGTGACTTAGTTTGTGATCTCTGCTAGTTAGCCTGAGGAAAAGTTACTTTTGCTAAGCCATTATTTACATGAACGTTAAATATATGCCTTACAATGTAACCAAATGTAATTTATCAGCATTTTTAACACAGGAATAAAGTTGAGTCTCACCAGCCAGCAATGTGTCAAATGTTAAAGATAAGTTTTTTATGTTTTTTTTATGAATAATTATTGGTAACACACTAATTTAAAATGATTTTTTTTGTAAAAATAGATTTACAAACCCAGCATTAACGTAAATAACACCAAAAAAAACAAGCCAAATTAACCTATTGATAATATTATATAAATATAAAAGCTTTATTTTTAATCAATAATGTTAAAAACGCTCAAAAACTAGCGTTCACTTTTTGTGCGCTTGGTTCTTTTTAGGGAACTTTATTTAGAGGGCTTACTTTTAATGGTTAATTAAACCTCGATGCGCGCACTTTTTAACCGGGCGTTTCTTCGTTAACAACATCGTTTATAGCAAAATCGAGTTTGATACTTGCACTCGTATTTTTTAGCAATTTAGGTATAGTTGCTGCAATATTTTAATAAATCGGATTTTACATGACTCACTCTACTTATCCTATTGGCACACCCGGCAAGCAATGGAATCACGAGGATAAAGCGCATTGGCTGGCATGCCAAAGTATCAAGCGAAGCTATCAACAAGAAGTCGTAACATTAATTGATGAACTTAAAAACACTCTAGAAGTACAGCAATACGGTGAGCTTAATTATGCCGCAGGTAGCTACCCTTTGTACGCGTTAAAAACCACTAATTTTGATACAAACAAAGCCACAGTTTTAATTACTGGCGGCGTACATGGCTACGAAACCAGTGGTGTTCATGGCGCTTTAAGATTCGCTAAAACATTGGCAAATAAGTACGCTGAGCACTTTAATATTGTAATTACCCCCTGTATTAGCCCATGGGGCTATGAAACAATTAATCGTTGGAACCCTGATGCGGTCGACCCTAATCGCTCTTTTTATCAGGGCAGCCCAGCACAAGAATCAGCGGCAGTGATGAACTATGTGCAACCTTTAAATACTGATTTAATCGCGCATATCGATTTACATGAAACAACAGATTCGGATAACAGTGAATTTAGACCTGCACTTGCAGCACGCGAAGGCAAAGTAAACACCAATTGGAATATTCCAGATGGCTTTTATTTAGTGGCTGATAGCAACAAACCTGAACCCGCTTTTCAAAAAGCAATTATTGAACACGTTGAAAAAGTAACGCATATTGCACCTAGTGATGAAAACCAGCAGTTAATTGGCGTTCCACAAACACAATTTGGGGTAATTAATTATGCAGGGCGTGATTTAGGCTTATGTATGGGATTTTCTGAAGCTGCGTATGTCACCACCACTGAAGTGTATCCAGACAGTGCAACGGCTAACCCTGAAGAGTGTATATTAGCGCAAGTTGCTGCAATTTCAGGTGCCTTAGACTACATTATTAATAAGTGACCAATGCAGTAGATAATAAGTAAAAGGAGCGGCTATTGAAATTTGAAAATAACTACGGCAGTTATAGCTTGCGCGTTGAAGGTAATATAGTTATTGGGCAGTTTAAAGGTAACTTAAACCCTCAGTTATTAAATCATTTTAAAGCCGCTTTATTAAATACCATTGAACCGTTTAAGCATTTGCCTTGGGGTTATATTAGCCACTCTCCCGAAGTGATCGCTGCTACCCCCGATGCTGAAAAAAACATGATAGATGTAAGCCAAACAATGGGGATTAATAACTGTTTGATCAGTGCGTTTGTCCTCACCTCGCCTATTGCTATAAGGCAATTGCAGCGGATTATGCACAGCTCTGGCCGTGATGCTCATTTACAAGAGTGCTTGTTTGATGATTTTCAAAGCGCCAAAAAATTTGTAATTAAGCAGCTAGCCCTAGCCGAGTCAGGTTGTTAACTGGCTAGGACTCATACTTTATTAATTTTTATAAAACTGACTGTCTTTGGTAATAGTAATTGCAGGATCTTCTTGCGAAGTGATCACAAAACTCAGCTTGCTCACTTTGCGTGCTAAGTCGTAACCGTCTGCGGTCACCGTTACCGGCACACTTTTCATCAGCCCAGGCTCTACTAATATAGCATTTGGGCTTTGCAATGTAGCCCCCTCTAAACCGCTAATTGAAATTGAATAATGCAGCGGTTGTTGAGTTTTATTGATAATAGTGAGCGTGTAAGGATTTTCAACTAAGCCTTCGTAATTTACCCGGTACAATGCGTTTCTATCTCTAAGTACTGAGGCTTCTATAGGGGTACGTTGTAACATCCATGCAAACATAGATAAAATTAATAGCGCAGTTAACGCCCCATAGCCTACAAGTTTAAGCCTAAATGGATTCGTTTTTTGCCCTGCCATTTGCTTTTCACTGGCGTATTTAATTAAGCCTTTTTCGTAGCCAAACTTATCCATGGTGTCATCACAAGCGTCAATACATAAACCACAGTTAATACATTCATATTGCAAGCCATTGCGAATATCAATCCCTGCAGGGCATACTTCCACACATAAGTTACAGTCTACGCAATCACCTAAATTAAGCGCTTTAGGATCCGCTTTGCGTTTACGTGGGCCGCGATTTTCACCCCGCTCACTATCGTAAGTAACCACCAGCGTGTCTTTATCAAACATCACCGATTGAAAGCGCGAATACGGACACGCCACAGTACACATTTTTTCACGTAAAAAGCCCGCATTTCCATAAGTACAAAACGCAAATAAAAATACCCAAAAACTAGTGATCCCAGACCACTCTAAATTTAACATTTCGAGATACAAGGTTTTAGCGGGGATAAAATACGTTAAAAATGAGGTCGCCGTGAGTATCGAAATAACCAGCCAAGCACTGTGCTTAGTGATTTTTTTTCGCCATTTGGTAATATCCCACGGGCTTTTATCAAGCTTAATACGCTGGTTACGCGTACCCTCTATACGTTGCTCAACCCAAGAAAACATTAACATCCAAATGGTTTGTGGGCAGGTATAACCACACCATACTCTGCCAAGCCAGTTGGTAACAAAAAATAGGGCAAACGCTCCCACCATAAACAGCATGGCTAAAATCATAAAGTCTTGAGGGAGCAAGGTAAGGCCAAAAATAGTAAATTTTTGGGTGGCCACATCCAATAAAACCGCTTGCTGGCCGTTATATTGAACCCACGGAATGGCAATAAAACTCAGCATTAACAACCAGCCTAAATTGCGACGTATACGTTGAAAAAAACCTTTTTGCTCGCGTATATAAATTGGCCCCTCTTCTTTATAGGGCTTTATGATCATGTCTTCTTCTTTAATATCAAACTTCATGTTACTTACTTCATAGTGACGGGTATTAAGCAAGCATTTGCAACTTTCAGACCATACTGAAAGTTAAACTAAAGCGTTGATATTAAATGACTTTAAAAATAAAACCGAACTATAATATCGCGATATTTAGCGGTTATCGCGATATATCACGAATTAACTCTGGCGACGCAGTCCTAATTTTTGCATTTTTGAGCGTAAGGTGCTCTCTGGTAAGCCCAACTTATTTGCCGCGCCTTGTTCACCTGCAATTTTCCAATTACACAGTGCTAATACGCTGCTTATATGCTGTTTTTGTGCTTCATCAAGTGTAAGCGTTGGGTTTATGGCGTTATCATCGCCCGCTTTGAGCGGCTGACTTAACTGTAATGTAAAGTGTTTAGATAAAATAGCTTCTCGTTCAAGTACATTTTGCAGCTCTCTAATGTTACCTGGCCAGTCATAGGCTTGTAATTGCCTGATCGCTTTTGTACTTAACCCTTGCAATTGCTTACCTAAGCGCTTGTTTATTTGTGCAATTAAGTTTTGACACAAGTAAGGAATGTCTTCTTTTCGTTCTTTAAGTGCTGGCACATGAATAGGAAATACATTTAAACGGTAATATAAGTCCATTCTAAACTGCCCTGCTTGTACCATTTCCCACAAGTTACGGTTGGTTGCAGCAATGATGCGAATATCAACCTTTAGGGTTTGACTACCGCCAACGCGTTCAAATTCACGCTCTTGTAATACCCTTAATAGCTTACTTTGGGACTCTAACGGCAGCTCTGCGACTTCATCTAAAAATAAGGTGCCGTGATCGGCAAGTTCAAAACGTCCTTTACGACGCTCGTTAGCGCCAGTAAATGAGCCCCTTTCATGCCCAAAAAGTTCTGACTCTAATAAACTTGGAGTGAATGCCGCACAATTTACTTTTATAAATGCTTGTTCGTTGCGTTTACTGAGACGGTGTAAGTTACGCGCTACCAACTCTTTGCCAGTGCCATTTTCACCAAGAATGAGTACGGTGCTGTCGGTTTCACTCACTAACTGTATTTGATCTAACATGCGTTGGAATACAGCGCTGTGGCCAACCAGTCCTGAATCTTGCCAATCCTCATTAAGCTCGGCAATAAGGTAATCATTCTCATCTTTTAGCTGCTCGCTTAGGTGCTTTACTTGAGCTAACGCTTCGTGCAACTGAGTTTGCGTTTGCTGTTGTGCTGATATATCGCGAAATACTGCTACAGCACCAATGAGCTGGTTATTTTTATAAACGGGAGTGGAGGTGTACTCAACGGCAAAGGCACTGCCATCTTTGCGCCAAAATACTTCGTTTTTTACTTCGCGGCGTTTGCCATCAAACATAGTGCAATAAATTTGGCACTCATCGGCAGGGTAAGGGGAGCCATCGGCATGGCTATGATGATGATATTGGTGTATTTTTTTTCCTAATAATTCATCGGCCGTCCACCCAGTCATTCGCTCTGCAGCTGGGTTTACAAATACCGCATTGCCGGATAAATCAAATCCGTATATGCCCTCACCCACCGCATTAAGCAATAAGGTAGGATCGTTTAAAAAGTTTTTTATCATAATACAACCTCGCGAAATATCGCGAGCATTATGCCAATTTTATCCTGCTTTAGCACTTAATAATGGCTAAATAACGCCTTAATATTTATTTTGGCTTCTAAACGCGCTGCAATTAAATATAAGCCAGCTAATTTACGATGAATAAACAATGCATCCACAGGAGGGGTATGCCACTGCTGCGACTGTGCGCTTAACTGTAATCCGGCATCTTTGATGTTGCTAGCAAGCTCACTGTTTTTAAAATCAAACTCACCATTATAGCGAAGTGGCTCGCAAGCCATTAAAAATAAATCAATTACTCTTTCTTTATAGTCATCTTTTAGAGCGTCTTTAAAATAGCCAATAGCAGTGGCAGCATTGAGCACGCCTTCACGATCATTATTACTGCCAGCTTTAAACAGGGCTAAATAAGCATCACTAAGAGTAGCCGTAATTTCTCGGGTGGCACCAAAATCAAATAACACAATTTTTTGTGACTCTGGTTGGTAATGGTAATTAGCAAAGTTAGGGTCGGTTTGAATTAACTTAAACTCAAACATTTCTTTAAAAAACAAATCAATTAGTTGCTCTGCAACATGACTTCGCTCAGCAGCGGATAGATCACAAATGCCTTCTATAGGTTTGGCATCAACATACTCCATTGTAAGTACCTGCGCAGTGCTGTGCTCTACATACACACTAGGCACTTTAAAGTGGGGGTTAGTCGATAATAAGTTTTTATAGCGTGCTAAATACTGTGCTTCTAGGGTGTAATCAGCCTCAGCTAGTAACTGCGCTTTCGCTTCTTCAACTAAGAGTTTTATATCCAATTCTTTAGGTAATAATCGCGATAAAGTAAGTAAAGTGATCACATTATCTACGTCGCTTACCACACTTTTAGCAATACCTGGGTATTGAATTTTAACCGCTAATTGAGCACCATTTTCTATATAAGCTAAATGAACCTGCCCAATTGATGCAGCTGCAAACGGTCTTAGCTCAATATGAGAAAAACGCGATAACCAGTCATCTCCCCATTGCTCTTTTAGCACGCTCACTAATTGCTTATGTGGCATTGGGTTGGCATCGGCACGCAACAAAGACAGTAACTGCGCAAGCTCTGGAGTTAATAAGTCGCCAGCATCCATTGAAAGTAACTGCCCAAGCTTCATTGCCGCACCGCGAAGATGCGACAGCTGAATAGCTAAGTTTTCAATATTTTTCGGCTGGAGTAATAAGCTCTTATTATCCCAGCCTTTACCACTAAGCGCACTTTTGGCACCGCCCACTAACATATTTGTGGCAACGCCGGTGGCTAATGAGCCTAACTTTGCAAATCGTGAAAGTCGAGAGGTGGGAACGGATCGCTCATTAGCCATAATTAACCTAATCTATTAATAATAAGGTCAATTAATACGTTTTATTACGCTTGTTGGATCTAAATTATAACCGAGGTACTAGTTTAATCGCGCCTTCGACTACTTTTAAATCTAAGGGTAAATTACTTAACAGTGCCATTTTAGGGTCGTTCATATTTAACTTATAAACAGGGTTAACCGCTAAAAATGCATTCATGACATCCATCGCCTCGTTATCCAGCACTTCTAAATTACCTTTAAAACCCCCTGCATCGATACTTGAATCGCGTAACTTAACATTACGTAAAAATACGGCTTTTTTCTCGCTATCATAAAAAGGCGTGCCTTGTATTTGTAACTTTAAACGCACAGGATACTTTAATGCAAAGGCATTAATCTCGGCGCTCGAATCAGCACCTAATAAAACATAATCACTGTTGTCGGGACCAATATTAACGCTTAAATCATTTACATCAAACTGCACAGGTAAGCCCATCAGGCTAACTTTTTCACTTAATTTAGGTAACTCTTTATTTAGTAACGACTCAACCTCTGAATTTGTAAATGAATAAACCGAAATACCCTGAGTACTGTTACAAGCAGTTAAGAATAATAGTGAAATAAAAACAAAAATTTTCATGCAAAACCCTATTCATTAATCGTATTGGCAGTAAGTAGCCATAATAAAAAACCGCTTTAATAGCGGTTTTTTTTATTTTAGTTGATAAAAGTCATTGCGCTTAATTTACAGCAAAAATAACTTTTAACCTTGCTAGTGTGTCAGTTGTGACTGAACCTTCGCTGAGTGCTATTAATTGCTTTAAATAATAGTTTAAATCAGCGTGGTCACCACGGTGCTTGTCATCTAGCATTGCCACTTGCTCAACCATTCTTTGCGCTGAGCCATGCGAACTCACGTTGGCTAGTATTTCCATACGGGTTAGCAACTGCTCGATACTTAATGACGTTTTTACCACACCAGTATACTGACTTGGCACTGGTTCATTATTCTCAAGCGCAACAAATAATGCGTTTAAGTTAGCTTGTTCGTTTTTGGCAGCTAATCCGGTTAGCTTTTCATCTATAGCTGACAATAAAGCGGATACTTTAGGCGTTAACGATTTAAATGGCATATACCCTTTAACTTTGGTTTGCAGATCAAGTAATTGGGCTTTACCTTCAACACTATTTAAAGCCGCTTCGAGCTCATTTAGTTCGGCTGTTGCTAGCTTATCTGATTCACCTTGCTCGCGTTTTTGCTGCTCAAACTCTTCGCTGCGTTTAGTGAATGTTGCATCATTAAACTCACGAAATTTTTGCCATAGTGCATTCTCAGCTTTTAAGCCTGCAAACCCTATACTCTGCCATTGTTGCTGTAACTGCTTTAACTGCTGACACGCCTCTGCTAGGTTTTCACTTTGAGATAGCTGTTGCGCTTGCTCAACGAGCTCATTTTTAAGTGCGGCATTGCCTTTATGAAACGCATTAAGTGAAGATACAACTAGCTGCTGTTCTGCCTTATAACGCTCGTTTAAAATTCGGTATGTTTTAGGATCAACTTTACCTACACTACGCCATGCTTTTTGTAATCGGTTGTAGTGGCTTTCAAATTGTTTCCAATCTAAATCAGCATCCTCTGTCGCTTGTAAATGCAGTGCATGCATTTGCGCTATTAGTTGCTCACGCTCTACTTTAGCCGCTTCACGCTGGATTTCTTGCTCTGCGAAATAACTACGACAAGGTGCGAACAATAGCTCAATTTTTTCATCAAACTCATTTCCTTGCTGCTTTTCTTGCTCTGTATCAAGGCGACCTAGTTCATTCCAACGCTTACGCAATACTTTAACTTGGTCAGCACGCTGTTGCGGATCGTTACAAGGCTCATCAACTAGCAGTGTTACTTCTTCTAAAAGTGCAGTGCGTTTAGGAGCCGCTGCATACTTTTGCCAATCTTTAGCATCAGCTAGCTGCGCTTCTAGGTCAGCTTTTAAGTTAACCAGCGGCTGTTGGTATTTCTCAGTTAGGGCATTAAATAGCTCTTCGAAGCCTTTAAATACACCAAATGCAACATTAAAACGCCCTTCTTCAATTAAACGTTTAACATCACGCGCTTTTCGCTTAGCTTGGCTTTGAGTTTTTTCTAGCGGCTTAGTAAGTTCGCTCATTGAAGCTAAGAACTGCTTCTTATGCGCATTAAGCTGAGTTTTGAATGACGCTTGTAAATCAGCGCTAAGTAAATTTAAGTGGCTGCGTGCAGTTTTAAAGGTATTATTGAATGCTGTTAACTGTTGATCGTAATCGCTAAGTTGCTCTGCAGGTTTTATTTCACTAAGCGCATTGTAGGCAATTTTATATTCTTTAATCGCCGCAGTTAGCTCAGGCAACTTAGCAACTTGTGAGAATAATTGCTCAAGCTTATTAATCACTTGTTTTGATTGCTGATCAGCCACCAGTTCAGTTTTATCTAGCGTGTCTTTCGCTTGCGCTACTTTTGCATTAAGCCAGTCTTGCTGAATTTGCTCTGGCGTTTCTAACCCTAACTGTAATGCATTCTCAATTTCTTCACTTAATGCTTCTAACGTAGCTAACGCTAACACTTGGCGCTGTTGCTGAGCTAAACGTTGCTGCTCTACTTCGTGCTGCGCTTTTAGTATGGCAATGTGGGCATCAAGCTTATCGGTAATTGAAATATACTTAGCATCAAGAGTTTTTACATGTTCTTCACTTAGCCATTTTAATTCTAGAGCTTGCCATTGTGCCATGAGCTCTGCGGCTTGTGGGTCAACAATGGCGTAGTCGTGTTTATCACGCAATGCATTAAGCTTGGCTAAAATAACACGGGTTGCGTTTTCAACTTGCGATGGCATTTCAAGTGCTAAACGCTCGTTTTCAAGATGACTTTCAAGCGCTACTTTAGCTTCACCTTGAGCATGCTTTAACAAAGCTTTAGTTAACTGCTGAGTAATCACTAAATCAACTAACTGCTTTTGCAGCTCTTCATTGGCTTCTTTAAAGGCTTTTTCAATCAGTTTAGGGTTTGCTAGGCGTTTTAATAGCTTAACTCTCACTTGCAGTTCTTTTTCTGCAAATGCTAGTTTTTCAAGGGTTTTAATCGGTGCAAAGCGTTCAATATACTCATTTTTAATCTGTGCCGATAAGCTACTTTCACTGTTTAATACAGCAGACGAAATTTGTTGCTCAGCCACATCTTTTAATGCCTGATCTTGCTTGTAAGCTTTCCACCAAAGCGGTAAATCGTTTACTTTTTGCAGTGCTTTACGACGAATTTCAGCCGATGAGTCTTCAAGCGCTAAGGTGCTTAAAATTGTTACGTCGCGTGCTACATCAAGTTTTTCAATCGCATCTAAACGAACTTGTTGCTTCGGGTGTTTCCATTTTGGTGTAAAAAGGTGTTTAAAGATCATTTTCACTGAACCTAGCTATTTCGTTATCTGATTTAAATTCTTTTTGTAGTTGCGCTTTGGTTTTTTGGATCATTTCTCCATCTGCACCAATGGTAAACTGCTCGTTTGATTGTGCTACTTTTGCTTGATACAACATCACAAGTTGCACTGTTTGTTGTTTTTGTTCATCTGATAAAGGTGTGCCATCTGGCCACTTTCCTGTTGATGCACCATATTGTAGGCGCTCAAATAATTCTGGAGTAATATTCTGTACTAAGTTGTCAATATTCATGTCATTTTTTCTTTTTCAGAGTCACTAAAATAATACGGTTAATAAGGTACCAAATACAGCCAATGCCTATAGCTGAGGTATACGCATACCACTGAAGTGTTTTTTCTTGAGGTTGTAGGAAGTACAAACAAAAGAAGCCACCTAAAAATAAGATCAGCGCTAAAAAGGAGTGGTTCATAAACATTTGCTGCTTTTTAATTCGCTGCTCACGTTGAAGTTGTTGAACTTGCTCGGCATTTAATTCAGCAACGTTACTTTGGCAATGTGGACACTGCGGATGTTTATCTGAAATTGATTTTGCACATTTGGGGCAACGAATAATCGCCATACATCTCTCTCCATACTACGCATAAAAAAAGCGCCTTTCGGCGCTTTTCATTGTACTTGTTTTATTGCTCTTTGTCTTTTTTGAATTTAACCCAATAGTTCATATTAGGTTATTAGGGTCTGTTTATTCAGCGTCTTTTGATTGCTTTTCAAGGCGCTTTTCCCAGAAGGTAGCATTTTTAATCCCTAACTTAACGGGATCAAATATGATTTTTCCACCTTTTTTCTTTTGTTCTTCATAATCGCTCAAACATGATAAGGCCGGTTTAGCGACAAAGAAAATGGCTAATATACCCAATATGTTGATCCACGCCATTAAGCCAACGCCTATGTCGCCAATAGTCCATATATAACCGGAACTGTTAACCATGCCGTAGGCTACCATAAACATAATCATAAGTTTTACCACTACAAGCGGAATACTTCCTTTAAAGTAGCGATTTAAGTACGCGATATTAGTCTCAGCAATGAAGTAATAAGCAAGTATAGTGGTAAAAGCAAAGAAGAATAAAGCGATACCTACAAACGCTTCTCCAAAGCTACCAAATACACTAAACAACGCCATTTGGGTAAAGGCTGCTGACCCCACTTCAGTTGCCGCATCAACATTTTGTATAATGAATTGACCCGCAGGTAATTCACCAACAATGTTGTATTGCTGCGTTATTAAAATCATTAATGCAGTTGCTGTACAAACAAAAAGTGTATCAACATAAACAGAAAAAGCTTGAACTAGACCTTGCTGTGCAGGGTGATCAACTTCTGCCGCGGCCGCAGCATGAGGACCTGTACCTTGACCGGCTTCATTAGAATAGATACCACGCTTAACACCCCAAGCAATTGCAGCACCAAAGCCTGCTTGGGCTGTAAATGCATCACCAATAATAAGCGAGAAAATGCCTGGTACTTTGTCTATATTTAAAAAGACGATAATTAAGGCCAATACGATGTAACCAAGCGCCATAAATGGCACTACAATTTGCGTAAAATTAGCAATGCGCTTTATACCACCAAAAATAATAAACGCTAAAACAATTAGAATAATGGCCAATGCAACGAGTTTAAAACTGCCTACGTCACCAAAAGTTGTAGACACCATAGTGCCATCACCAAATACTTGAGTGAATGCATTACCTACAGCGTTTGCTTGTACGCCCGGCAGAAAAACCCCACAGGCTATAATTGCCGACACAGCAAATAAAACAGCCAGCCACTTTTGTCCTAAACAACGGTCAAAATAATAGGCTGGACCACCGCGGTATTGGCCGTCTTCTTCTAATTTATAAATTTGACCTAATGTTGATTCTGCGTATGCAGTGCTTGCACCTAAAAAAGCAACAACCCACATCCAAAAGATAGCGCCAGGGCCACCAAAACCAATTGCGGCAGCAACACCGGCAATATTACCAACCCCTACTCGACCAGACAATGAAACAGCAAGAGCTTGAAAAGATGAGATCCCTTTTTCTGAGGTGTTGGGGCTAAATAATAGCTTACACATTTCTTTAAAATGTCTAACTTGAGCAAATCGAGTTAGTACGGAGTAAAATAAGCCTGCGCCTAGGCATAAATAGATGAGTGCATTACTCCAAACAACATCATTAACGGCGCTTACAAAAGCTTCCATGAACATCCTCACAGTTATATTTATTATTATTAATTACCATACTCTGCTACTCAGAATACCTGTCATAAGCTTTACGAAATAAGGGGTTAATCTTTTTCGTCTTTCTTATTGTTCAATCGATATTAACTTAAGTACCCAACCTTGTTAACAGTTAATTTTCAAAACAACTTATTGTTTATTTATATTGAGCCTGCTAAGACAACGTTTAACTAAGTGGGAATGGATTAAAATTATAGGTTATTAAATCTGTCGAGAAGGTGTATTGAAACGTTTTAGTGTGATGGTGGGAAATGATTTTTATTTTTTGATACGGCCGGTTTAGCCTAAAATAAAAAGGGCATCAAAATTATTGATACCCTTTAAAACAAGCGTTTTATCTTAAGTTGTCTACAACATTAACAATGGCTGCTAAGGTATCTTGACCAAATTGATATGAACGACGATCTGACCAGCCGTAATCTGGATCAGGTAAGTCATTATTATCTTTAAATGGCATTTCAACGGTGTAAGTAAGCGCTTTAAATTCTTCAGCGGTCGCTGATGAACCTACTGTTAAATTAGCTTGACCTGGTTCGTCTTTATCGTAGCCATGCGTATCTTGAAACTCTGGAGTAATAGTTAAAAGCGCGGCTTTAAAGCTGTCTTCAAGGCCTTTTAGGCGTGCATCATAACTTGGTATGCCTTCACTACCGGCAACAAAGTTATATGGAATGGCTTCATCCCCGTGAATGTCAAGGTGCATATCTAAGCCTGCTTCTCGCATTTTATTAAGCACTAAGTAAACTTCAGGACTATTTTCCATGCTTGGTGTTTGCCATTCACGGTTTAAGTTAACCCCTTTAGCATTAGTACGTAAGTGACCACGTGCACTGCCATCTGGATTCATATTTGGCACTACATAGAATACCGCTTTTGATAGTAAGGCTGCTGCATGTGGGTCTTCATCGTCAAGCAGCTTGTGTAATAAGCCTTCTACAAACCACTCTGCCATAGTTTCACCTGGGTGTTGGCGAGCCGTGACCCAGATGATTTTTTTATCTGCACTTGGCTGACCAATTTTAAGCACGCTCATATCACGGCCATCAAGGGTTTGACCTAGCGTCTCTAACTGACAAAGCTCTTGGCTTTGTGCCCATGATAATAAGTCTAAATGGCGGTCGTAGCTGTAAGGAGCAAAATAGGCAAAGTAAACGCTGCTACACTCAGGCTCAAGCTCAAATGTTAGTGTGCCATTTTCATACGAAGACGGTACACGAAACCATGTTTGACGGTCGTATGAGGCAACAGCTTGGTAGTCTACCCAACCATCTGGGTATGCAGACTTATCAAGATTATTAATATTTAACTGATGTAATTGATAAGGCGTTGTTTCAAGACGAAAGTGAAACCACTGATAAAACTCAGACTGATGATCTTTATTAATTTCTAACTGAATATTTAACGGATCGGTGGCTTCAATAACTTTAATATTACCACTGTCAAAATTGCTACTGATTTTCATTACAACAAACCTATTAGTTAACTGTGTGTCTTGACCAAAGGATTTAGCCAAGAGGTAAGTACGTGTTAATGCACTTTAAACGGCTATTACTACGTACTCAATTTAATAAAGCGTACCATAACCACTACACTTTAAAAATCTTCAGACCTAAAAAAGCCAGCAAGTGCTGGCTTTTTTTAATTGCTCAAGTGTTTATCGAGGTAAACTTGGGAATGAGACTTCTGCCATATCGCGCATACAGCGAACTACCTGACAGCTATAACCAAACTCATTGTCGTACCATACGTAAAGTACAACACGGTTTTCATCTACAATCGTTGCTTGAGAATCAACAACACCTGCGTAACGGCTACCCACTAAATCGGTAGACACGATTTCAGTTGATGCTGTGTAATCGATTTGATCACGTAGGTCTGAGTGAAGTGCTGTTTCACGTAAAAACGCATTAAGTTCTTCAACCGTCGTGCTCTTTTCAAGATTCAAGTTTAAGATAGCTAACGATACGTTTGGTGTAGGTACACGAATTGCGTTACCTGTTAGTTTACCTTCAAGCTCTGGTAATGCTTTAGATACCGCTTTAGCTGCACCTGTTTCAGTGATAACCATGTTTAATGCCGCAGCACGACCACGACGTTCTGCTTTGTGGTAGTTATCAATTAAGTTTTGGTCATTAGTGTATGAGTGAACTGTTTCAACGTGACCATTCTTAATACCAAACTGATCGTTTAATGCTTTCAATGTTGGTGTTATTGCATTAGTTGTACAACTTGCAGCACATACAATTTTATCTTCAGGTAAAATATCTTGGTTATTTACACCGTAAACGATATTTTTAATGTTGCCCTTAGCTGGCGCTGTTAATAATACTTTTGCAGCACCTTTAGATTCTAAGTGTTGACCAAGGCCAGCTTCATCTTTCCAAATACCTGTGTTATCAACAACAAGTGCGTTTTCGATACCGTAGGCACTGTAATCAACTTCGCTTGGCGAATTAGCGTAGATAACTTGAATGTAGCTACCATTAGCTTTAATAGCATTACGTTCTTTATCAATGGTAATTGAACCATTAAACGGGCCATGGATAGAATCACGACGCAATAAGCTTGCACGTTTTTCTAAATCGCCGTCTTTACCACCACGCACAACAATAGCGCGTAGGTTTAAGTCGGCGTATGGGCCTGACTTTTCAATTAACAAACGTGCTAATAAGCGACCGATACGACCAAAGCCGTAAAGTACTACGTCACGTGGCGCTTTAGGCTCAGAATTAACAATTTCAGCTAGCTCGTCTTTAACGAACTCTTCTACTGAACGGCCATTCGCAGCCTCTGTGTATAAATAGCTGTATGCTAATTTACCAATATCGATACGGGCAGAATTTAATTCCATTTTGCTGATAGCTTCTAAGAATGGGAAGCTTTCACGTAGGCGAAGTTTAGTTCCTTCAAACTGGGCTACTGATTTGTGAGACTTAATAATATCAATAGTGCTTGAGTTTACTAATGGACGGCCGTAAACAGCGATTTCAATACCACGATTACGGTACAATTTACCAATAATTGGTTGCATGCTTTCAGCGTAATCTTGACGTTCTTGCCAGCTACTTGTGTATTCTAACTCGTGAGATGAGGTCATTTTTTTTACCTAATTAAACAATTTTGAACGGATAGCCTAAGAATGTATCGAATTTTGAGAGCAACACATTCCTTCGGGCAGGCCTATTCTAATTTAATCTCATTTTATTCTCTACTGTTAGAGACTAAAGTTTAGGCTAGAATAATATTATATGAGGGTCTGTTGACCTTTGCGGATTAAAATTTGTTCAAACTAGGGGCAATTTAATCGCGGCGCGAGGTTTGTAAGCTAGTGGGCTAAGTCAAAACCGAGCAACAAAGAGTAAATCGCCCCTAGGCAGAACCCTTCGGGCAGCGCCTGTTTGGCATTGATGCTGCGTTATCGCCTATTTATGGGGAATAACCACACCACATAGGCTCTGCCTTGCCTCAATACCAAACAGACTGCTGCAAATTCAACCTTGAAAGGTCAACAGACCCTAATAAATTGAGAGACTCGGATGGCTTTTAAGCACATAACCCTCACTTTTGCATTGTTGCTTGCAGGATGTGAAGAATCTTTTACCGTGGAAGATATTTGTGTGCAATCACCAGCCATGTGCAATGATCTTAACCAAGATGGCCACTGTAAAGCACAACGAGAACATACAATCTTTTATCGCTACCTCGAATCCTTACAACCAACCGATGAGAACAAATATCAACTACTCAAAGCGTTTGAGCATTACAACCAATGTATTGACTTAGCCGCTAATATTCAGCATATAAAACTAAAAGGTAAAACTACCGCCCGTCGACGAGCATATCTCACCAGTAATAGAGAAATGGCACGTATTTATCAGCAAACACAAGCAACCACTCACCCCGGCCTACTCTATTACCATTGGTCAAGAAACAATGATGAAACGGCACTCACCCGGCTACTTGCTCTAGAAAATACCCCCGAGGTGGAAACGAGTGCTGAAATGCAATTTTATTTAGCGTCTTATTACATTAAAGTTGATGAGCAAAAAGCAATTGATTTTTTATACAACACATTGGCATTAAATCAAGCTAAGCAAATACCTGATCCAGAAATATACACCTCTTTAATTAGCCTTTTCTATAAGCACCACCAATATAAGCACGCGTACATTTTTGCCAAAATAGCAGAGCTCTCTGGTATAAAAAATATCGATATATTATTAATTGAGCAGCAATTAATAGCACAAGAAAAGAATTTAGACAGTTTAGATGCCCTCGCCGAGCAAACATTACACCAAATAAACCAAGGAAAATTTATTTCTCCCCGGAAATAATACAACAGATACAAAAAAGGCAGCTTGCGCTGCCTTTTTGTTTATTTTTTGCTTGTGCCTACTTCGACACGGGTCTTTAACTTTTGCCCCGGCCTAAAAGTAACTACGCGACGCGCTGAAATTGGAATATCTTCTCCCGTTTTCGGATTACGTCCCGGTCTTTCTTTCTTATCTCGAAGATCAAAGTTACCAAATCCAGAGAGCTTAATCTGCTCGCCTTTTTCAAGCGCTGAGCGGATTTCTTCAAAAAACGCTTCAACTAAATCTTTGGCATCTTTTTTATTGATCCCGAGCTTTTCAAATAGGTGTTCAGCTATGTCGGCTTTAGTAAGCGCCATATCTAGTCCCTCAACGATGCATTAAACTGTTCGGCCAGTGCGGCCACCACGTTATCAACTACCTGATTGATATCTTTCTCTTCGAGTGTTCTATCAACCGCCTGCAGTGTTAGAGCAATCGCCAAACTCTTATAATTTGGCTCAATACCTTTGCCCTTATACACATCGAATAAGTTTAGGTCAACCAATTGATTTCCGCCAACTTTTCCGATGACGTTTAAAATATCACCAATTTTAACGCTGTCTTGTACTAAAATCGCGATGTCGCGGCGATTTGATGGGAATTTAGACACCCCTACAGCTTGAGGTAAATTTCTTTTTTCTAATGCCGACATTTCAATTTCAAACACAAAAGTAGCATTGTTGATATCTAACGATTTTTGCGCTTGAGGATGTAATGCACCAAAGAAACCTACTTTTTTACCATCAACATAAATAACGGCAGACTGGCCAGGGTGAAGACCATCCGATTGCTCAGCTTTAATTTCAAAGCGGCTAACATCGTTGGTAATTGCAAGTAATGCTTCAACATCCCCTTTTAGGTCATAAAAATCAACGTTACGTTTTTCTTCAACCCAATGCTCACCATGAACCAAACCAGTAATAACGCCACCAATAACAGGCACTTGGTATACACCATTTTCAGCATTTTCATCACTGATAAACTTAAGGCCGTGTTCAAATAAGCGAATACGAGGTTGTTGGCGGTTTTGGTTATACGCAACAGATGAAAGCAACCCTGGCATTAAACTTACACGCATCGCTGACATTTCAATTGAAATTGGGTGCGGCAATACCAATGCATTACACTCAGGGTGTAAAATAGCTTGCGCTTTAGGGTCAACAAAACTGTAAGTAATGGCTTCTTGATAGCCACGTGTTACTAAGGCATTACGAAAACGGCTCAGGGCAACAGTTGACTCATCATGCGTGGTCATTTTCAGTTTTGCAGTTGGTGCAACATTAGGAATGCTGTTATAACCGTATACACGTGCAACTTCTTCAATTAAATCTTCTTCGATACGAATATCAAAACGGTAGCTTGGTACATCAGCACTCCAGCTATCATTGTCAAATTTAACATCAAGTCCTAAACGCGTCAGAATATCGGTTACTTTCGTATCTTCAATATGATGACCAATAACGCGGTCTAAACGTGAACGACGTAAACGTACTTCAGTTACCTTTGGTAACTTATCAGCAGCCACAGCTTCAACAACAGGACCCGCTTCACCACCAACAATTTCAAGCAGTAACGCTGTAGCGCGCTCCATTGCATCATGTTGTAGAGCAAAGTCTACACCACGCTCATAGCGATGAGATGCATCGGTGTGTAAACCGTAGCTACGTGCTTGACCAGCAATGGCAACAGGGTTAAAGAATGCGCTTTCTAACAGAATATCAGCTGTTTTTTCAGTAACGCCAGATTGCTCACCACCAAAAATACCAGCAATGGCTAGCGCTTTATGATGATCGGCAATCACTAATGTCGATTCATTTAACTTTGCAGTGTTACCATCAAGTAAAACTAATTCTTCACCTGCGTTTGCACTACGTACTTTAATTCCACCCTCAATAGCATTTAAATCAAATGCATGCATTGGGTGACCAAGCTCTAATAACACAAAGTTAGTCACATCAACTACCGGGTCGATTGAACGCACACCACTGCGGCGTAGCTTTTCAACCATCCATAGAGGTGTTTCAGCATTAAGGTTAATGCCTTTGATAACACGCCCTAAATAACGAGGACAAGCTTCATCGTTAACCAACTCTATTGATACTTTATCTTCAATTGTCGGTGCTACCGCTGGAATACTTAATGTATTAACATCAATGCTGTTCAGTACGCCAACTTCACGAGCAAGGCCTTTAATACCTAAACAGTCACCACGGTTAGGGGTTAAATCTACATCTATGATGTTGTCATCTAACCCTAAGTATTCGCGTAAATCTGTGCCAATCGGCGCGTCAAGCGGCAATTCCATAATGCCATCGCCTTCTTCGCTAATGCCTAGCTCATCAAACGCACACAACATGCCGTGTGATGGTTGACCACGAAGTTTGGCCTTTTTAATTTTAAAATCACCTGGTAATACTGCACCAACAGTGGCAACAGCAACTTTAATACCTTGGCGGCAATTTGGTGCACCACAAACAATATCAAGCAGTTCATCACCACCAACATTAATTTTTGTTACACGTAGTTTATCTGCATCAGGGTGCTGGCCACATTCAACCACCTCACCTACAACAACACCATTAAATTTGGCTGCTGCCGGCTCTACGCCATCTACTTCTAAACCAGCCATTGAAAGCTGTTCCGAAAGAGCTTGCGTATCAATTGCAGGATTTACCCACTCTCTTAACCACTTTTCACTAAATTTCATTTTATTTCTTCACTCTTAACGGAACTGGTTTAGGAATTTTAAGTCGTTTTCGAAAAACGCACGTAAATCGTTTACGCCGTAACGCAACATAGTTAAGCGCTCTACACCCATACCAAAGGCAAAACCGGTGTATTTTTCAGGATCGATACCAACAGACTTAAGTACGTTAGGGTGAACCATGCCACAGCCTAATACTTCTAACCATTTACCATCTTTACCCATTACATCAACTTCGGCTGAGGGCTCTGTAAATGGGAAGAATGAAGGACGGAAACGAATTTCCATATCTTCTTCAAAAAAGTTACGTAAGAAGTCATGTAAAATACCTTTGAGCTCAGTAAAGCTAACGTCCGTATCGACCATTAAACCTTCCACCTGATGGAACATAGGTGTATGTGTTTGGTCGTAGTCATTACGATATACACGCCCTGGTGAAATTATACGAAGCGGCGGCTGCTCTGTTTCCATGGTACGAATTTGCACACCACTAGTTTGAGTACGCAACACCAACTTAGGATTAAAGTAAAAGGTATCGTGGTCGGCGCGAGCAGGATGGTGCTCAGGAATATTTAGCGCATCAAAGTTATGAAAATCATCTTCAACTTCAGGGCCTGATTTAACTTCAAAGCCTAGTTCACCAAAAAAGCTTTCAATACGCTCAATTGTACGTGTTACAGGGTGAAGGCCACCAGAAGGCATAACGCGCCCTGGTAAAGTTACATCGATAGTTTCAGCAGCTAGTTTTTCTTCAAGTACTTTACTCGCTAACAGCTCACGCTTGTCATTAATTGCGCTTTGCACATCTTGCTTAGCTTGATTGATTACCTGGCCTGCTTCTTTGCGTTCTTCAGGAGCAATTTTACCCAGTGTTTTAAGTAAGCTGGTGATCTCGCCTTTTTTACCAAGGTAGTTAACCCTGATCTCTTCTAGTTGCGCGATTTCACTGGCACTGGCAACTGCCTCAAGTGCTTGCGCTAATATATTTTCTAAGTTCATTCGATACCTGATCTTTCAAAGAAGGTGATTACAATTTAGTTAGCTAATGATAACTGAAAGCGGGGTCTAGATTCTAGACCTACTACAGCTTTAGCGTTGATTTTATGAAAGGAATAGTTAATTTTCGCTGTGCGGCCATGGATGCGTGATCTAATTTGTCTAATACATCCAATAATGCGCGCATATCACGACTTAAACGGGTTAATAAAAACCGCGCGCATTCGTCACTCAGTTCAAGACCGCGCATGTTTGCCCGCTTTACTAGCGCTTGTGCTTTATCATCATCACTCATAGAGCGAATTTGAAAGGTGGTACCCCACTTCAAGCGTGATTCTAAATCAGGCAAGCTAATATTAAGCATATTTGGCAGTAAATCAGCAGTTACTACCAACATTTTATTAGGCTCATTAAAGCGGTTGAAGAAATTAAATAACGCTTTTTCCCATGCATCATTACCCGCCACTAAGTGAACATCATCAATACATAATACATCTAGCGCCTCAAGACCATCTAAAACCATCGGGCCAAAATGTAAAACTTCTCGCATTGATAGCAGCATATTCGATAAGCCGCTCTCCTGGGCTTGAATACAGGTGGCGTATAACAAATGGGATTTACCTGAGTCTCCTAAGCCACACAAATAAGTATACTGAAAAGCTTGAGATAGCTTAGAAAAGCTATCTTTAAGGTGGTTAACCTCTAATGAGTCTTCTCCCCCAAAATAAGAGGCAAATGTTTCATCATCCGGTAAAGTAACCGGTAGCGCCATTTGCATTGGCTCTTGAGTTAGCATTAGTTTTCAACCCATTGATACTCTAGGCTTTGCTTATCAACTATGTGATAAAAAGCACGGGGGTCGACATAATCTTTAAAGGCATTATCAAGACCAAGGGCTTTTTTAAGATCGTTTACAGTGCCGGTATGATCTAGCTTAAATTCAACAGAATCGGGAGTTTTACGTATAATAACCGCTTGGGTGACAACACTTAGGTTGAGTAGACGGCGCTTTGCCAACTCTATATCCACAAAATTATCTGTCCCTTTTAAGGTCAAATTGGCAGTACGTTGCTCATAATACGCATTCGGATCGATCGCATATTCGCCAGCTAAACCTTGCGCTAAATCATCAATCATTTGCGCAACAATTTGCTGTCTATAGCCAATAATTCGGTTAGATTCAAACATTTCGTCATTAGTAAAACGCCAATCTAATACCCAATTATCGGAGTTAAACTCTTGATACATTCTAGCAGTAATACTGCGCTCAGCACTGTAACGTTTAGATGCCTCTTCTACTGGTTCAGAAAAGTTTCCCCAAACCTCAGGGACACCAACAAGGCGTCTATCTTGTAAATCAAGCAAAGGTACAACGACAGGTAATCCACGACGGCTTGCCTTATCATAAATTAGCTGCTCTAACTGTGGGTAACTTTCTTGAGTTACTAACTCTCGTTGCCTGTTATCTTCAATCCCTAACCAGATTGCAACCAGTGGTCGTTGCATTCCCCATAATGGCAAATTAAGCTCTTTGATTAGTGCATCGATTTTTCGTGCTTCAAACTTAACTAATAATTTAAGCTCTCCGGGGATACGCTCATCATATTCAAATTTCAGCATATAATCGGATATATCTTTAGTGCGTTGCTTAGCGACTCGATTTTCATCTGCGCTTTTGTCACCACTCACTTTTACTAATACGTTAAGCAACGCTTTGCGGCTAGCGTCTAAACGAGTATCACGAGATTTATCTTCTACGACCAAAATATCTTGATATAGATCAGTTACTTCAACTGCTGATACAGAAACACAAAAGAAAATGGATAAGGCGCTAATTAATAATCTATACACAGGCAAATCATTCATGGTTTTAAACTGTTTTGATCCTAAATCAAAGCCACTAACAAAGCAAAATTATATTTTTCTCAGTCACTAACGCCATTAAGCTCGCTTTAATGATCATAAAAAACCTCAAAGTAAATACCGACTAATTGAAGTCGGTTCTCTACTTAATTACGGCAATCACCTAGAATATTGTCGAGATACTAAACCCACTCTACGGTTGCCTGGTTAACGCTGTGCAACTGATAGCTGACGGCTGATAGCTGATAGCTGATAGCTGATATTTTCACTTTCCTGCAGACGTAAAAAAGCCCGACTCTTTCGAATCGGGCTTTCTCTTATTTGGAGCCTGGTAATGTCCTACTTTCACATAACAAATGCTACACTATCATCGGCGCTGTTTCGTTTCACTACTGAGTTCGGCATGGGGTCAGGTGGGTCCAAAACGCTATTGTCACCAAGCAAATTTGGGTGTCAGTCCGTATCGCTACGCACTAACTAAAATTTGGAATTTCTGATAATAAAGTCTTCTAGTATCTACTTTAGTTATATTAACTTCTTCGCTTGTTTCACTATCACATAAAACGCGTTTGGCGTTGTATGGTTAAGCCTCACGGGTAATTAGTACAAGTTAGCTTAATGGCTCACACCACTTCCACATCTTGCCTATCAACGTTGTAGTCTTCAACGGCCCTTCAGAGACTTTAAAAGTCTAGTGAGAACTCATCTCGAGGCCTGCTTCGCGCTTAGATGCTTTCAGCGCTTATCAGTTCCGAACGTAGCTACCGGGCAATGCCATTGGCATGACAACCCGAACACCAGCGGTTCGTTCACTCCGGTCCTCTCGTACTAGGAGCAACCCCTCTCAATTCTCAAACGCCCACGGCAGATAGGGACCGAACTGTCTCACGACGTTCTAAACCCAGCTCGCGTACCACTTTAAATGGCGAACAGCCATACCCTTGGGACCGACTTCAGCCCCAGGATGTGATGAGCCGACATCGAGGTGCCAAACACCGCCGTCGATATGAACTCTTGGGCGGTATCAGCCTGTTATCCCCGGAGTACCTTTTATCCGTTGAGCGATGGCCCTTCCATTCAGAACCACCGGATCACTATGACCTACTTTCGTACCTGCTCGACGTGTCTGTCTCGCAGTTAAGCTGGCTTCTACCATTACACTAACCGTACGATGTCCGACCGTACTTAGCCAACCTTCGTGCTCCTCCGTTACTCTTTGGGAGGAGACCGCCCCAGTCAAACTACCCACCAGGCACTGTCCGTAACCCCGATTCAGGGGCCAACGTTAGAACATCAAAACTACAAGGGTGGTATTTCAAGGACGACTCCACAAAAACTAGCGTCTCTGCTTCTAAGTCTCCCACCTATCCTACACATGTAGGTTCAATGTTCAGTGCCAAGCTGTAGTAAAGGTTCACGGGGTCTTTCCGTCTAGCCGCGGGTACACAGCATCTTCACTGCGATTTCAATTTCACTGAGTCTCGGGTGGAGACAGCGTGGCCATGGTTACACCATTCGTGCAGGTCGGAACTTACCCGACAAGGAATTTCGCTACCTTAGGACCGTTATAGTTACGGCCGCCGTTTACCGGGGCTTCGATCAAGAGCTTCTCCGAAGATAACCCCATCAATTAACCTTCCGGCACCGGGCAGGTGTCACACCGTATACGTCATCTTGCGATTTTGCACAGTGCTGTGTTTTTAATAAACAGTCCCAGCCACCTGGTCACTGCGGCTCCAATCAGCTTAGAGAGCAAGTCTCATCACCAATCGGAGCGTACCTTCTCCCGAAGTTACGGTACGATTTTGCCTAGTTCCTTCACCCGAGTTCTCTCAAGCGCCTTAGTATTCTCTACCTGACCACCTGTGTCGGTTTGGGGTACGATTCGGTATAATCTGAAGCTTAGAGGCTTTTCCTGGAAGTATGGCATCAGCAACTTCATCACCTTGGTGACTCGTCTCGTGTCTCAGCCTAACAGCAACCCGGATTTACCTAAGTCACTAGCCTACACACTTTCACATGGACTACCATCGCCATGCTTGCTTAGCCTGCTCCGTCCCCCCATCGCAATTATACCAAGTACGGAAATATTAATCCGTTTCCCATCGACTACGCCTTTCGGCCTCGCCTTAGGGGTCGACTTACCCTACCCTGATTAACATGGGATAGGAACCCTTGGTCTTCCGGCGTGCGGGTTTTTCACCCGCATTATCGTTACTCATGTCAGCATTCGCACTTCTGATACGTCCAGCATACCTCCCGGTACACCTTCAACCGCTTACAGAACGCTCCCCTACCACTCAGAATAAATTCTGAATCCGCAGCTTCGGTGCATAGTTTAGCCCCGTTACATCTTCCGCGCAGACCGACTCGACCAGTGAGCTATTACGCTTTCTTTAAAGGATGGCTGCTTCTAAGCCAACCTCCTGGCTGTCTGGGCCTTTCCACATCGTTTCCCACTTAACTATGACTTTGGGACCTTAGCTGGCGGTCTGGGTTGTTTCCCTCTTCACGACGGACGTTAGCACCCGCCGTGTGTCTCCCGGATATTACTTTACGGTATTCGGAGTTTGCAAAGGGTTGGTAAGTCGGGATGACCCCCTAGCCTTAACAGTGCTCTACCCCCGTAAGTATTCGTCCGAGGCTCTACCTAAATAGATTTCGGGGAGAACCAGCTATCTCCCGGTTTGATTAGCCTTTCACTCCTAACCACAGGTCATCCCCTAACTTTTCAACGTTAGTGGGTTCGGTCCTCCAGTTGATGTTACTCAACCTTCAACCTGCCCATGGCTAGATCACCGGGTTTCGGGTCTATACCTTGCAACTATTCGCCCAGTTAAGACTCGGTTTCCCTACGGCTACCCTAATCGGTTAACCTCGCTACAAAATATAAGTCGCTGACCCATTATACAAAAGGTACGCAGTCACCCTCGAAGGGCTCCTACTGCTTGTACGTACACGGTTTCAGGTTCTATTTCACTCCCCTCACAGGGGTTCTTTTCGCCTTTCCCTCACGGTACTGGTTCACTATCGGTCAGTTGGGAGTATTTAGCCTTAGATGATGGTCCACCTATATTCAGTCAAAGTTTCACGTGCTCCGACCTACTCGATTTCACTTAAAATGCGTTTTCATGTACGGGACTATCACCCTGTATCGTGGCACTTTCCAGAGCCTTCCATTAACACATAATAAGCTTAAGGGCTGTTCCGATTTCGCTCGCCGCTACTATCGGAATCTCGGTTGATTTCTTTTCCTACGGGTACTTAGATGTTTCAGTTCTCCGCGTTCGCCTCGTTAACCTATGTATTCAGTTAACGATACCTGCAAGCAGGTGGGTTTCCCCATTCGGAAATCCTAGTCTCAAGTGCTTTTTACTAGCTTGACTAGGCTTATCGCAAGTTAATACGTCCTTCATCGCCTCCAACTGCCAAGGCATCCACCGTGTACGCTTAGTCACTTAACCATACAACCCAAACGGGTCTTTGTTTTGTGACAGTTTAACTTCGCCAGAAGTTAATATTGAATACTAAAGTAGATACCAATTAATCCGAGGATTAAATGGCACTGAATGATACTGCTATCATTCTTTTTTACTTTTGAAAACTCTGTACAAATACAATGTATTCATACGAATTTTATTATCAGCTTTTCCAAATTTTTAAAGAGCATATTAATTAGTAAACTCAAAGAGTAAAACTAACTAACAATCATCTGTGTGGACACTACGAACAAATAAGTTCTAAATCGTATAAGGAGGTGATCCAGCCCCAGGTTCCCCTAGGGCTACCTTGTTACGACTTCACCCCAGTCATGAATCACTCCGTGGTAAACGTCCTCCCGAGGGTTAGACTATCTACTTCTGGAGCAACCCACTCCCATGGTGTGACGGGCGGTGTGTACAAGGCCCGGGAACGTATTCACCGCGTCATTCTGATACGCGATTACTAGCGATTCCGACTTCATGGAGTCGAGTTGCAGACTCCAATCCGGACTACGACGCACTTTAAGTGATTCGCTTACCTCTCGCAGAGTTCGCAGCACTCTGTATGCGCCATTGTAGCACGTGTGTAGCCCTACACGTAAGGGCCATGATGACTTGACGTCGTCCCCACCTTCCTCCGGTTTATCACCGGCAGTCTCCTTAGAGTTCTCAGCATTACCTGCTAGCAACTAAGGATAGGGGTTGCGCTCGTTGCGGGACTTAACCCAACATCTCACAACACGAGCTGACGACAGCCATGCAGCACCTGTATCAGAGTTCCCGAAGGCACCAAACCATCTCTGGTAAGTTCTCTGTATGTCAAGTGTAGGTAAGGTTCTTCGCGTTGCATCGAATTAAACCACATGCTCCACCGCTTGTGCGGGCCCCCGTCAATTCATTTGAGTTTTAACCTTGCGGCCGTACTCCCCAGGCGGTCTACTTAATGCGTTAGCTTTGAAAAACAGAACCGAGGTTCCGAGCTTCTAGTAGACATCGTTTACGGCGTGGACTACCAGGGTATCTAATCCTGTTTGCTCCCCACGCTTTCGTACATGAGCGTCAGTGTTGACCCAGGTGGCTGCCTTCGCCATCGGTATTCCTTCAGATCTCTACGCATTTCACCGCTACACCTGAAATTCTACCACCCTCTATCACACTCTAGTTTGCCAGTTCGAAATGCAGTTCCCAGGTTGAGCCCGGGGCTTTCACATCTCGCTTAACAAACCGCCTGCGTACGCTTTACGCCCAGTAATTCCGATTAACGCTCGCACCCTCCGTATTACCGCGGCTGCTGGCACGGAGTTAGCCGGTGCTTCTTCTGTCAGTAACGTCACAGCTAGCAGGTATTAACTACTAACCTTTCCTCCTGACTGAAAGTGCTTTACAACCCGAAGGCCTTCTTCACACACGCGGCATGGCTGCATCAGGCTTGCGCCCATTGTGCAATATTCCCCACTGCTGCCTCCCGTAGGAGTCTGGGCCGTGTCTCAGTCCCAGTGTGGCTGATCATCCTCTCAAACCAGCTAGGGATCGTCGCCTTGGTGAGCCATTACCTCACCAACTAGCTAATCCCACTTGGGCCAATCTAAAGGCGAGAGCCGAAGCCCCCTTTGGTCCGTAGACATTATGCGGTATTAGCAGTCGTTTCCAACTGTTGTCCCCCACCTCAAGGCATGTTCCCAAGCATTACTCACCCGTCCGCCGCTCGTCAGCAAAGTAGCAAGCTACTTTCTGTTACCGCTCGACTTGCATGTGTTAGGCCTGCCGCCAGCGTTCAATCTGAGCCATGATCAAACTCTTCAATTAAAAAGTTTTATGTCTTTCGACAGCTCAATGAATTCTGAATTTATTTAATATCTTTCGATATTGAATTGACTGTGCTGCAATTCTTTCCTTAAGTAAAACCTAAGTAAGTTATTGCTGTTGGTCACTCAGTTTCAATTGAGACTCTAAATTTGTTTGCCTCACTTAGTAAACTAAGCTTGGCTGTTAGAACTCAATCTGTACGAGTGCCCACACAGATGATTGCTTTATATTGTTAAAGAACGTTGCGATTAAAGCGTTAAACTTTATCTCGCTAGGGCTGCGCATATTACGCTTTCCTATTTTTTTGTCAACACTTAATTTTAAACTTTTTAAAAAATCTAAACTCAAGTTTTACTCGACTTACTAAGTGTCTTGCTTGCCTCGCTAAGCGTTGCCTGCTCTGCCGTCTCAGTGGGGTCGCATTATAGGGCGAATCGATTTTAACGCAAGCGTTTTTAAACGCTTTTTTGCATTTAATTTTTACCCCAAAGATACCCCACCCAGACACACAAGATACCCACAAAACCCTGTGGATAACTCATTTTTTTGCGCTGTTTACTAAACTATTTACCTTGCTTGTGGTAAGTTGCGGCGCATATTTACAACTCGTTCACTAGGCAACACACATGACAGATATAATAAATAGTATAAGTGGTCTCTTATGGGGTCATATTTTAGTGTACTTATTAATAGCCGCTGGGCTATTTTTTACCATACGTCTTGGTTTCATCCAATTTGTACAATTCCCACACATGATTAAAGTCATGTTTCAAAGTCGCCAAGGGTCAGATGGCGGTATTTCCTCTTTTCAAGCTTTCTGTACTTCTTTAGCCGCCCGTGTTGGTACCGGTAATATGGCAGGTGTTGCAGTCGCACTTTATTTAGGTGGTGCTGGTGCTATTTTTTGGATGTGGTTAATTGCTTTGATCGGTATGGCCACTAGTTTTGCAGAAAGCACATTGGCTCAAGCTTACAAAATACGCGATGAAGAAGGCAACTTCCGTGGAGGCCCTGCTTATTATATGGAATACGGACTTGGCAAGCGCTGGATGGGCATCGTGTTCTCACTATGTTTAATTTTAGCCTTTGGATTAGTTTTTAATGCGGTACAGTCAAACTCTATCGCTGCAGCTTTTGAAGTCGCCTTTGGTATTCCTAACTATATAGTAGGTATTGCACTTGTAATTGGTTCAGGCATCATCATATTTGGTGGCCTAAAAACAATTTCACGATTTGCTGAATTAGCAGTGCCATTTATGGCTGCTGCCTACTTAATTGTTGCACTATATATATGTGCTGTAAATTACACTGAGTTGCCTGATGTGTTTATGCATGTAATTAGAAGTGCCTTTGGTCTTGAACAAGCTGGCGCTGGTGCAATTGGTTATGGTGTTATGCAAGCAATGATCCAAGGGATCAAGCGCGGATTATTCTCAAACGAAGCGGGTATGGGTAGCGCAGCTAACGCTGCAGCAACTGCAACTCCTAACCCACCTCACCCTGCATCACAAGGTTATGTACAAATGCTAGGTGTCTTTGTAGATACCATTATAATTTGTACAGCTACCGCTGCACTTATTTTATTATCAGAACAGTTAGTACCAGGCTCTGATGTAACGGGTATAGCACTTACACAAGCAGCGCTTGAGGAACATGTTGGTAGCTGGGGTGCAATATTTGTTGCAGTCGCTATTTTGTTTTTTGCTTTTACATCAATTGTAGCTAACTATTCTTATGCAGAAACGAACTTATTGTTTTTAGAGCATAACCATGCATCTGGCATGCTGATCTTCAGATTATTAGTGTTAGGTATGGTGATGTTTGGTGCCCTTGGTGAATTACCATTAGTGTGGACTCTAGCTGATGTGTCTATGGGCCTAATGGCGATTGTAAACGTAATCGCGCTATTTATGCTCTCAGGAGTTGTGGTATGGCTTGCCAAAGATTACAACGCTCAACGACGTGCTGGAAAGTTACCGACGTTTGATCCAAGTAAAAACAACAAGCTTAATAAAACTATTCCGAAAGGTATTTGGCACAAATAACTTTAAAGAGATTTAAGTTAAAAACCCGAAACGGCCATGGCCATTTCGGGTTTTTTATTGTCTAGTACCCATTCGTTTAATTAAGTAGTCTATTTTGAGGTAGAGAAATCGTGTTAATAGCAAAGCAACAATTTCGATGTTTATTAGCGTCAAGTTTCGACTCTCAAAATGATTAAGTATTATTGCGGATTGGTATAAGCCTCGTCTTTATACCAATTCGCTTAATTAAGTGGTCTATTTTGAGGCTGGAAAAACGTGTTGATAGCTAGGCAAAAAATTTGCTATTTAGTTGTTCTAAATGAGACTTTTTTAACGCAGCTAGTGACACGTTTAGCTCCGTAAAATGATTACGTATTATTGCGGATTGGTATTATATTACTAATAGCAGTACCCACCTAGTGAGACCCAATCAAACACATTAGCATCATCAAACTTCTCATACCTCCTTATAAGCGATTAGTTAAGCAGTTTACATCAATACTCTTAATAAATTTTGTGGCATTGTAATGGTGTTAATAGAAATAAGCGTATGCCGACTTTCGCTTATGTATCAAACGAAGCACAGCCACACCTCCATTTAAGAGCCTTATACCACTGCTTTTTATATAAACCGCTTAGTATTAGGTAGTCTATTTTGAGGTATAAAAGTCTTATATAGCAAAGCTTAAATTTAGTGTTTTGTTCTAAATGAGAGTTTTTTCTGTAGCTACCGTCAAGTTTAGCTATAAAAAAGATCAAAGGTAATACATTGATGGGATAGGCTTTTTAAAAAATGTGAGACATAAAGGTTTTAAACAAACGAAATAATTTTGTGTAAGGAATAGATACTAGTTTGATGATGCGATTTTATAATTAATGGTTTAATCAAATAATGGTTAAACTAGAATAAACAAGGAAAGTATAAAGTGGTGCCCGAGGCCGGACTTGAACCGGCACGACTTGTTAGTCGAGGGATTTTAAATCCCTTGTGTCTACCAATTCCACCACTCGGGCATCGAGTTTGCTAATTAAAGCGTGTGGAGTAATTATTTGGAGGCGGAACCCGGAGTCGAACCGGGGTAAACGGATTTGCAATCCGGTGCATGGCCACTCTGCCATTCCGCCTAAACATATCAAATAATTTGGAGCGGCACACGAGGCTCGAACTCGTGACCTCGACCTTGGCAAGGTCGCGCTCTACCAACTGAGCTAGTGCCGCATAAAACTTTATCAGTAATTTGTACGTTGGTGCGCGACCATGTCGCGGTAAAACGTTCTGGCAACTGAGTTAGTGCCATAAATAAGTATTTATCAAACTTTTAATTAACTTGGTCAATAATTAAAAGTGGTGCCCGAGGCCGGACTTGAACCGGCACGACTTGTTAGTCGAGGGATTTTAAATCCCTTGTGTCTACCAATTCCACCACTCGGGCATCGAGTTTGCTATTTAAAGCAAGTGGATAAAACTAATATGGAGCGGCACACGAGGCTCGAACTCGTGACCTCGACCTTGGCAAGGTCGCGCTCTACCAACTGAGCTAGTGCCGCATCATATTAATTCTAAATAATTTTTATAAGTTACATATTGGTGTATGTAACCAAACCACAAAGTGGTGCCCGAGGCCGGACTTGAACCGGCACGACTTGTTAGTCGAGGGATTTTAAATCCCTTGTGTCTACCAATTCCACCACTCGGGCATCGAGTTTGCTAATTAAAGCGTGTGGAGTGTTGATTGGAGGCGGAACCCGGAGTCGAACCGGGGTAAACGGATTTGCAATCCGGTGCATGGCCACTCTGCCATTCCGCCTCAATACTAGGTTAGCTTTAAGATAAACTGGAGCGGCACACGAGGCTCGAACTCGTGACCTCGACCTTGGCAAGGTCGCGCTCTACCAACTGAGCTAGTGCCGCTTTATGTTTATCTAGGGGGCTATGCCCTCTCAACACGGACGCATTCTACAGAGATTATTAAACGCGTCAACACAAAAAATGCTACTTTTGAACTGTTTGATTATTTTTTATCTAAAATGGTGCGTTATTAGACGTTTACAATCAATTTTTGGTCAATTCTCCCCATGCTGCAACTAAATATTGCACCATAGAACTAAGCGTTAAAAATGTGGCTATATAAAGCAAGCCATAACTTAAATACATCATCCAGCTATCGTACTGCCAAATTAAACCGATAATGGCTAACATTTGAGCTGCGGTTTTTAACTTACCCATATCGGATACAGCTACGTTACCGCGTTTCCCCTGTTCAGCCATCCATTCGCGTAGCGCCGATATAACAATTTCACGGCTAATAATAATAAGCGCGGGAATGGTCATATACAAAGATTGGTAATGCTCAGATAATGCAACCAAGGCAGCACACACCATTACTTTATCAGCAACCGGGTCTAAAAATGCACCAAAAGGCGTTGATTGCTCAAGTTTACGGGCTAAATAGCCATCAAGTATATCTGTGATCGAAGCCAGCCAAAAAATAAAGGCAGCAACAAAGAACGCCCATGAATAAGGCATATAAAATATCACCAAAAAAATGGGGATAAGAAAGAGTCTAAACGTTGTGAGTGTGTTTGGAATATTCCACATAACTACTTGGATATGTCTTTTTTTCTATATTCGCACATAGGGCTAGCCCTTGTCATGCAAATGGTTAAATATCTTCTCAGCCATGTCAGGACTGATCCCAGGAACTTTCTTTAGCTGTTCTATATTAGCAGCTTTTACACCTTGCATGCCCCCTAAATATTTTAATAATGTTTGTCGACGCTTTGAACCTACGCCATCTATTTCCTCTAATAATGACTGAGTGCGTTGTTTTTGCCGCTTATTACGGTGCCCTGCAATTGCAAAACGATGGGATTCATCGCGTATATGCTGGATCAAATGAAGCGCTGGTGCATCAGAATCCATAGGAATTGTTTTACGCCCGCCATCTATAAGCAAGGTTTCAAGACCTGGCTTACGGCTAGTGCCTTTTGCAACACCGACTAATAGCGGCATTTTTGAATGCGGCCAGTTTTCGAAGTATTGCTCTGCTCTACCTAATTGACCTTTACCACCATCGATAAAAATAACATCGGGAATTTTCTCCTCATCAACCAACTTGTTGTAACGTTTGTTTAGTGCAAATTCCATAGCGGCGTAATCATCACCACCGGTAATACCGGTCACGTTATAACGACGATACTCTTTATTGTTAGGGCCTTGAGAATCAAATACAACACAACTGGCCACTGTGTTTTCACCCATGGTGTGACTGATATCAAAACATTCCATGCGATTAATATCATCAAGACGCAAAGTAGCCTTTAATTGCGCATAACGCTTATTTATCGAGTCTTGAGTGCTTTGCTTAACCGTAATACTATTTAATGCATTTTTATTCGCTAACTGTAAGTACTGTGCTCGCTCACCACGGGTAACCACTTTAAGCGATACTTTACGTTCACTAATTTGGGTCAAGGCTTCACCTAGTGCATCACTTTCTTCTATTTCAAATGGTAAAATGATTTCTTTAGCAATGCGCCCTGTCGCACCTGGGGCTAAATAATACTGGCCTAAGAAAGAGGTTAAAATTTCTTGCTCTTGTGAGTCTTTAGGCACCTTTGGAAAATAAGTTTTACTACCCAGCACTTTATGATCGCGAATCATTAATAGATGAATCCCATTTAAACCGTTTAAATGGGCAAAGCCGACCACATCCATTTCCGCAAAATTGCCGGAGATAGATTGCTGCTCCTGCATTTTACGCAGCAACATAATTTGGTCGCGAACTTTAGCTGCAAGTTCAAAATTAAGCTGCTCACTGGCTTTTTCCATTTTAGCAATGAGATCGGCTATTACTTCATGAGATTTACCAGTTAAAAACTTGCGGACATAATCAACTTGCTGCGCGTATTCATCTTCAGAGACTTTATTAACACACGGCGCAGAACAACGTTTTAATTGATACTGTAAGCAAGGGCGACTACGCGCACGGTAGTAGGCATCTTCGCATTGACGTACCGGAAATATTTTTTGCATTAAGCGTAAGCTTTCAGAAACCGCCCCCGCGCTTGGAAACGGACCAAAATATTCACCTTTTACTTTTCTGCTACCACGATGAAAGGCTAAGCGAGGATGCTTATGATTTGTGAGCAGTATATAAGGGTACGACTTATCATCACGTAACAGAATATTATAACGTGGCTGATATTTTTTAATGAGGTTGTTTTCGAGCAGTAAAGCTTCTGTCTCTGTATTAGTAAGCGTGACTTCAATATTACAAATATTACTTACTAAAACACGGGTTTTACTATCGGTTATATTACTACGAAAGTAACTACTTACCCGCTTTTTTAAACTTTTAGCTTTACCGACATAGATAACTTGGTTGTCATTATCGAGCATGCGATAAACGCCAGGCTCACTCGATAATGTTTTTAAAAACTGGACATGATCAAATTCAGACATATATACCGACTAGTAAGAGATATCTATATCAATCATTTTGTAACGTATGGCTAAATGAGTAAGCTCTACATCGCCTCCTACGTTAAGCTTTTCAAACATGCGATAGCGATAACTGTTTACTGTTTTAGAACTTAAATTTAAGCGATCAGCGATATCCTGTGCTTTTTCACCTTTGGTGATCATCAGCATAATTTGTAGTTCACGCTCGGATAGGCTTTGAAATGGGTTTTCATCGGTACGCCCGGTTACCTGCGCAAGTGCAATCTGTTGCGCTATTTCTGGAGCAATATAGCGTTGTCCTGCATGCACACAGCGTATAGCGCGAACCATTTCATCAGATCCAGCACCTTTGGTTAAAAAGCCATGAGCACCAATTTGCATGACCTTACTTGGAAATGGGTCTTCGCAATTAACAGTAAGCACAATAATTTTTACATCAGGGCAGTAACGGCAAATCTTTTTAGTTGCCTCAAGCCCGCCCATACCAGGCATGTTCATATCCATTAATACTATATTTGGCGCATGTTGACGACAAAACTGTACAGCCTCTTCGCCTGTTTTAGCTTCACCTATTACTTTAAAACCACGTATGTCATCAAGAATACGTCTGATCCCTGTGCGCACAAGTTCATGGTCATCAACTAAAAGTACGTTAATCAATGGAACACCCTCACTAGCCTAATAAGATGCAAGTTAACAAAATTAATTTTCAACATTAGCATAGATACGACGAAACCATAACTAATATTATGCTTTCGCCGTCGGTCGCTATGACCCAATATTGTCAAAGCGTATTTACCTATCGTAGGTAAATACACCATAGTGATTTAAGCTGAGGCTTTTTCACTAAAACGGTCTACCCACAAAGCAATGATACCGTCGCCAGTTACATTACACGCAGTGCCGAAGCTATCTTGTGCAAGGTACAGCGCAATCATTAGTGCCACTGCACCTTCGTTGAAACCAAGCATGCTAGTTAATAAACCTAACGCCGACATTACTGCACCACCTGGGGCGCCTGGCGCTGCAATCATCACAACACCTAACATCATAATGAATGGCAACATAGCCATTAATGAAGGTACTTCCATGCTAGGCGATAAAAACATTACAGCCATAGCACAGGTAACTATTGTAATTGTTGAACCTGACAAATGAATAGTGGCGCATAATGGCACTGTAAAGTTAGCTACATCCTCTTTAACGTTATTTGCTTTACTTGATTGCAAAGATACTGGAATGGTTGCCGCACTCGACATGGTTCCTAATGCAGTAAAGTACGCAGGTAACATATTTTTAATTAGCTCAATAGGATTACGCTTAAGTAATAGGCCTGAGGTAATGTATAAAACACTCAACCATAACCAATGCATCACTAATGCAGCAATAAGTACTACACCAAATGCTTGTAATGTATCAACAACGGTGCCTGCTACGGTCATTTCAGCAAATACACCCGCAATGTAAAACGGTAATGCCGGAATAATTACTTTTGAAAGTAAACCATCAATAATATCGCGCCCCTGATCAGACACAGTTTTTAATGTGTCTAAGCCAAGCTGGCTCATACCAATACCAAATACAAATGCTGTAACTAAAGCAGTCATTACACCCATTAACGGTGGAATTTCTAAGTCAATAAAGCTTCCTACTTCGGTCACTGCTTCAGCTTCAAATGAAATACCGCCGCTTAAAAACGGAATAACCGCTGTTACTAATAAAAACGCTAAGGTACCGGCTATAATTGTTGAGCCATACGCAAAACCCACCGTTTTCCCCAGTAGATGCCCTGATCCTTTAGGAAGCCCGGCAATCCCAGAGGCAATAAAAAATAAAATAATCAGTGGAATTGTAAAACTAATAAGCTGGCCGATAAGCTCTTTTACTGTGTATAAAAGCTCAACGCCAGTTAAGGGAATGTAGAGCCCGACTAAGATACCGGCCACAATACCGGCAATTAATTTTAAGATTAACTTCATGGTGATTACTTTATTGAATTTAGATAATGTGTTTTTACCATGTTTTGAATAGTTTGTGTCAATAAACTGTTCAACCGCAGTTCATTTGCACAATTAAACAACAAAATATAAGTGTGTTGTGTTGATTTGTTTAAATAACGACTACATAAAGAAAAGATAAAGTACAAAGTTAAAAACGAACAAATGATTTCAAGTTCGCCTTTTTAATAACTAAAAAATTAACAGATTGAGTTTTTAGTTCAATCCGTTATAAGCGTAATTAATATATGTTATAGCCAAAGCTTACTTTAACTTTTTTTATCTCACAGTAAAGTAGGCTTATAAAGTTAACAGAATAGCTGTTAACGTGTTGATCAGATTGTACCTAAAGGAACATTATGTCTACTATTTTTGAAGATAACTCACTAAGCATCGGTAACACACCGTTGGTAAAACTTAACCGTGTTACAGGTGGGAATGTATACGCTAAAGTTGAATCACGTAATCCTAGCTTTAGTATCAAATGCCGTATTGGTGCATCAATGATTTGGGAAGCTGAAAAATCAGGTCAACTAACCAAAGACAAAGAACTTATAGAGCCAACATCAGGCAATACGGGTATTGCATTGGCATTTGTAGCGGCTTCTCGCGGTTACAAACTAACGCTTACAATGCCAAACACCATGAGCTTAGAACGTCGTAAACTATTAAAGGCACTCGGTGCTAACCTAGTGCTCACAGATGGCGCTAAAGGCATGAACGGCGCTATTGCTAAAGCCAAAGAAATTCAAGCAGCAGACCCAGATAAGTTTATTTTGCTACAACAGTTCGAAAACCCAGCAAACCCTAAAATTCACTTTGAAACAACGGGCCCAGAAATTTTTAATGCACTTGATGGCAAAATCGATTTCTTTGTTGCAGGTGTTGGTACTGGCGGCACTATTACAGGTGTTAGTCGTTATCTTAAAAAAGAGAAAGGCCTTAATGTAAAATCAATAGCTGTAGAGCCAAGCCACTCGCCAGTGATTAGCCAAACACTTGCCGGTGAAGAGGTAAAACCAGGACCACATAAAATACAAGGCATTGGCGCAGGCTTTATTCCTGGGAATTTAGACCTATCAATTATTGATGGCGTAGAACAAGTATCTAATGATGAATGTATCGCAATGTGTCATGAACTAATGAAAAAAGAAGGGATCTTAGTCGGTATTTCATCGGGTGCAGCCGTGGTTGCAGCAAAGCGTATTGCTGAGCGTCCTGAAAATGCAGATAAAAGCATTGTGGTTATTTTACCAAGCGCAACAGAACGTTACTTATCAAGCCCCATGTTTGATGAAGAGTTTTCCGAACAAGAGCTTGTTCAGTAATCGAACAACACTATTAAAAAAGGATGTTTTTTAACATCCTTTTTTATTGCTTTTTTAATAAGTTAACACCTATTTAGTCCTATCCTCTTTACATCTCCTCCATTCCATCACACACTTTGTGTATGAGTAATCAACCTGACCAAATATGAAAACAATTTTAACTTCTTTTGTGCTCATTTTTAGTATTTTGATCGTTGGCTGTAATGACAATACTAAACCTAAAGAACAGTACATTGACAATGATCGTCCAGGCGATACCGCCACAGTGTATTTTGATGCGCTTTATAATCAACATAACTTGCAAAAAGCCAGTAATTTCGCAACGCCTAAGCTAGCTCGCATAATGAAATCTTACGGTACAGCAAAACAATTTGCCCGTAGTCTTATTAATTTACAATTCGATGAAGTGGTAATTGAAATTGATATGTCAAATTCAAGCCTGCGAGAACAGTACGGTAATCACGCTAAGATAAATATTGTATTTACTGGTTATTTTAATGGAAAAAAAATTGATGACTTTCGCAGTATCGAAATGCTAAAAATAAAAGGTAAATGGTACGTAGATAAAATCATCGCCGATCCTTATGGGCGCTGATCAACGTTCAATCTAAAAATATATAAAAAAGCCTTAAATTATAAGTTTAAGGCTTTTTTAGTGCTTGAGTACAATGTTAGAAATCTTCAGGTTTAAAATTATCTACCGCAATAGCCTGCATTCGTAATTTATTAGCATGATGCATAGCTTCAGCATCTAATTTAGTAAGTAACTCATGCTCAAGAGCGTACTCAATAGCTTGTTCAATATCAAAAGTTGCAGGTACCTTACCTTTTCGTTGCCACTGCTTTAAATGTTTAAATTGATTTTGCATGTCGTGCATCGCTAAAAAAGCATTTTCCATCACTCCAGTGCCTGCCTTCTCATCGATGTAGCACAAATGAGTAAGCCTGTTTCGAAACACGCCTGGTTGAGTCATGTGTTCACAAATACTTTGTGAAGTGGTATCACTTGGTTTGTGATAATGATTACCTAACGGAAACACAATGCGTTTAAGGGCAAAGTTAACCACCGGGTTAGAGAAATTTTTAAAGAAACCGTCAAATGCTTGACCTATTTCATATAATGACGTCTCTATTGCATACTTAACAAAAGGTAAATCAGCTTGTTGACGCCCTTCATCTTCAAAACGTTTTAACACGGTAGAAGCAATATACAAATGACTTAATACATCGCCTAAACGTGCCGATATCATTTCTTTGCGTTTAAGTTCACCACCTAACATCAACATTGCAACATCTGTTGTAAACGCAAGTCCTCGGCTCATTCTCCCTAATTGTTTATAGTAGGCCGCGGTTTCTCCGCACACAGGTGCTTTGGCAAAGTGGCTGCGAGTTAAACCATGCACTAAAGCCATGCTTGCATTGCTAATAGCAAACACTATGTGGTTCATCAATAGACCATCAAATTGCTCTAATGCCGCGTCATCATCTTCCATTGAAGCCGCTTCCATTTCTTTTAATACAAACGGATGACAACGAGTAGCGCCTTGGCCAAATATCATTAAATTACGAGTTAAAATATTAGCGCCCTCAACCGTAATCGAAACCGGAATACCCATATAGCCATGTGCTAAATAGTTATTAGGCCCAACCTGAATCCCTTTACCTGCATGAATGTCCATCGCATCATTCATTACTGTTCGACCCATTTCGGTCATATGGTATTTTGCAATAGCTGTTACTACTGATGGACTTAGTTTTAAATCAATAGCACCAGCTGTCATTAATCTGCACGATTCCAGCGCATAAGTTAGGCCACCAATACGTGCTAACCCTTCTTGAACCCCTTCAAATTGACCAATTGACACACCAAACTGTTGTCGAACAACAGAGTAAGCCGAAGTCATTTTAGCCGCTAAATGCCCTGTTGCAGTGCTTAATGCCGGTAACGAAATACCACGCCCTGCACTTAAACATTCAACTAGCATGCGCCAACCTCGTCCTGCCCCTTGCTGACCACCTATAATCCAATCAAGCGGAATAAATACATCTTTACCGTACGTTGTGCCATTCATAAACGCCATATTTAGGGGGTAATGACGCTCACCTGTTTTAACACCTGGGTGATCGGTTGGAATGAGTGCACACGTAATGCCAAGCTCTTTTTCATCGCCTAACAACCCATCTGGATCGTACATTTTAAATGCAAGCCCTAACACAGTCGCAACTGGCGCAAGTGTGATATAGCGTTTTGACCAATTTAAACGCAGCCCCAACACTTCCTTACCATCATGCTCGCCTTTGCACACCACACCAGAATCAGGAATACTGCCAGCATCTGAGCCAGCCTCAGGGCCCGTTAATGCAAAACAAGGCACATCGTCGCCTTTTGCAAGGCTAGGTAGCCAGCGCTCTTGTTGCTCAGTTGTTCCGTAGTGCAGTAATAACTCACCAGGACCTAAGCTATTGGGTACCATGACCGTCACGGCGGCTGTTAAGCTTTTAGTCGCAATTTTTGACACTATGGTGGAATTAGCAATAGCAGAGAATTCAAGACCCCCAAATTTTTCTGGGATGATCATTGCAAAAAACCCTTCGGTTTTTAAAAAGTCCCAAACCTCTTTAGGTAAATCTTTGTCTTTTTGTACAATTTTATAGTCATCAAGCATGGCTAATAAAGTTTCAACTTGATTATCTATAAATGCAGTTTCTTTTTCACTTAACTGTGGACGCGGATAGTTGTGTAATTTTTGCCAATCAGGATCACCACTAAATAGCTCGCCATCCCACCAAACATCGCCTGCTTCCATGGCTTCTCGCTCTGTTTGCGATAATGGCGGTAATACTTTTTTAAACATTTTAAAAGTGGGTCGGGTAATTAAATTAAGGCGGATATCTTTAATTGCAAACACCACGATCACCACAACCAGCAATATAATAAATACTGACATAAACACATTCCTTTACAGTTATAAAAACATTGATTTAATTATGACCGATCTTAATTTAAATACAATGGGCTGTCAGAGGAGTGCCACTAAATGATGAGCCGATTCTATTGTAATTAAAATATAACGATAAAGTAGAGTTACGCATTTATTACACACAGCAAAAAGCCCACAAAGTGTGGGCTTTTTACTACTTAACTGGTTTTAATTTATGCGATTAAACGCTTAATTAAAACTGAAAACGCATGTTAGCAAAGTAAGCATCGTTATCTGAGTCATCTGCGTTGTTGCCGTAACCCACTTTTAAACCAATGTTTTTATTGATGAAGTGTTGAGCACCAAAGCTGTAGTTGTCTTCTTTATCGTAAGATGCAAATACAGAAGTCGCTTTAGAGAAGTAGTAGTTTGTTTCTACGTTCCATTGGTCATCTGCTTCGTCAAGGCTTACAAATGTACCTTCTACTGTTAAGTAGTTACCTTGTTGTAAATCAACAAAGTATTTAGCAGCTACTGAACGAGAATCAAAATCATCATCTGATTCTACAGTGATACCTACGTAATCTGTATCGTTTAGCATGTGGTTGTATGCTAAAGAAAAGAATGTAACGTTATCACCATCTTTTTGATCAACAAATCTTACTTTTGCAAGTAAATCTGGGTTAAAGAAATAACCAGCAGAAAGTGTGTATGACTCGTTGTTAGAGTTGTAATCAGCATTTTGGTAAGACGCACCAACAACAAAATCTTCAACGAAGTATTCACCGCCAATAGCAGTCACATCGCCAAAATCGTCATCAGCGTAGCCACCAAATACGTTGCTTTGCTTATTGATGTATTCGAATTGATCGTATGGACCTAGTGTGCTCTTTGGAGAGAAGTAGTAAGTAGAGTCCACGCTGATAGTATCGTTGTTATCAGTATCTGTGTAGTTTAAGTTACTGATTGATTGATAGCTATCTGCAGCGTGTGCAGCACTTGATAATAAAAGACCTGAAATAATAATTGCTAACTTTTTCATAATGAAACATCCCTATGTACATTGTTTTTGTACTTTAACTACATTGCTAAAGTGGGGGTATGCTAACGCCGCGAAACTGAACGAAAACTGAATCAAGCAATTGTATTTGTTAGGGAATTTGTAAGAAAGTGTTGGAGTAATTTATGTTAAAGTAATCGCAACAAACTGTAAACAATTACTTTAATTTTACACCGATTTTTGTTTGTTTCTATAATGAATACTGGCTAATTATCCTATAAACATCATTTATGTTATCACCAGCTTTAAAGTCTTTGCTAATTGGCGTTGGATCAGATCCAACCCAAATTTTCAGTTCTGCATCTAAATCAAAGTGCCCCGCACTTTCTTTGCTGAACTTAGTTATCTTAGAGTAAGCAATACTGATCATTTCCATTTTAGAACCAGTCACACCTTGTTTATCTAATAAAATTAGTCGCTTATTAGTAAAGATAAACATATCACGAACTACTTTATACGCCTTTTCAACTCGCTCACCTTCAATAAGCGTATTAGCCAATACTTTTTCTAAATCGGCATCATCCACTTCACTGGCGTTACCCATTAAACCACTAAATAATCCCATTACAGTTTCTCCTGTTTAAATATTTGATTTTCTAGAGTATGACCATTTACTAACTGCCTATACTGCCAATTATGTTGGTGGCAAAATTGCAATAGCGCGATGTCAAGTGAATCGCTAGTTGGTTGATACTCAATCACATACTCTTTATGTTGGCTCATATAAACACGACTCACACCCTCAATTGCTTGCAGTTGTTGCTCCACATTTTGATACGCTTCACTTAGCATTAAGGTATAAAAGTGCTTATCAGTATTCGCCGCTTTAGTTTGATGCTCGCTTAATATGCCTTTATCTAAATGTAGTACTTGGGAGCAAAGTCGTTCTAGTTCAGTTAAATCATGAGAGCTTAAAATAAACGTCGCTTGAGACGATAGCTCAGACACCAGCTCTCTGACCTCTCTGGCATGAATCGGATCAAGCCCTGCGGTGGCTTCATCTAACATTACAATTTGCGGTGAACCAATTAATGCTTGTGCTATGGTTACACGCTTGCGCATACCGTGAGATAAGTCCCCTGCGCGGTTTTTTGCAACCTCGCTAAGACCCACTAAATCTAATACTCGAAGTGCCTCTATTTGGCTTTGCTTGCTGCCCATACCTTGTAGCTTGGCATAAAAGCTAAGTTGTTTATCTATATTAAAACGCGGATCTAGCTGTGCATCTTGTGGTAACGCACTCACTTTATTAAATAAAGCCGCGCTACCTGGTTTATGGCCGAGTATTTCAAGCTCACCCATGCTAGGCGCGATATAGCCACACAACAAACTAAATAAAGTGGTTTTCCCTGCGCCATTAGGGCCAACTAATGCAACTGGCGCGCCTTTTTGAATCTCAAAATTCACATTATCAAGAGCCAGTTTTGAGCCGTATGATTTACTTAAATTACGCCCTGTTATTAATGATTTCATAATGAGCTCCTTGCAAAAATACGTTGAGCAACTGCAAGTAACACCGCTGTTTGCACAAGTGGAATAGCTAATGCGCTCAATAACGGTAAGTTTTGTCCAGCTAATAACTCTATTTGCACACCAGGGAATAAATAATCAAGCACACTTAATGCGGGTATTTGCCACTCCAGTAATCCAACAATAATGCCGCCGGCTGTGAAATATAAAATAGCTAATACAATAGATAAGCGAGATGAGCTCGCAAAAGTATTAATTAAGCTCATTAAGGCTACAAACGGCGTAAAAGTAACAATGAGTATTAAAAATATTGAAACAGCACGACCAAGGCCACCAGCAAGTAAGCTCGGCTCGCGAAACCCGAGCACCGCCAATGTCGCTATAAGCGTGATGCCAACTAAACAGGTTAGTACCGCTAACTGCCCTAAAAATCGACCAAAGAGTATTTCAAAGCGAGTTGAGCGTAATGATAAAAACCTTAGCGTACCGCGCTCTCTGTCACCGACGGTTTGATCACTACAAATAAATAAGCTAAAAACAGGAAAACTATACAAAGCAATAAGCCAATACATAGCAAATTCGGCTTCAGGCCAATCAAGTAACTTACTTAATCCAATAGAGCCGGAAATATCACGGGCTATTTGTTCAAAGTCTGGCGAGCTGATTATACCTACAGCTTGGCCTATGGGGTAACGTAAAATAACAAGCCACACTAGCGCAAAAGCCGCCAGTGCAATAAGCCCTCGTTTAGTTAAAAACATACGTACCAGCTCAAAACCCGCGATTTGGGTTAAGCGCCCTACGTTAACTGGTGATGGTGTTGCCATTGACTATCCTTAATGACGTTGTTCATACTTTAAAATAAGCGTTATTTAACAACACTAAGTGTAAACACGTTGAATTGCTAGCAAAAAAAAGCCTACTCAGAGGTAGGCTTTGTAACAAATAATGTAATTTAAACAATTAATAATTATAAATGTTGCTCATAAATAGCTAATGCTTGCTGTAAGTCGGCAATTAAATCTTCAACATCTTCCAAACCAATGTGCAAACGAATAACAGGTCCATGCTCCCATCCTGTTTGCGAGCGCAGCCCTTTCATCGATAGGTTTGCCGTTACTAAGCTCTCGAAGCCCCCCCACGAAAAGCCCATTTTGAAATGTTGTAAGCTATCTAAAAAAGCATCTATGGCGTGTTGATTACCCGCTTTCATTACAAACGAAAATAAACCATTACTGCCGTCAAAATCGCGTTTGAAAAATTCATGGCCTGGGCATGTTGTAAACGCAGGATGACGAATATGATCAACCAACGCATGTTGCTCAAGCCATTTTGCTACTTCTAGCGCGGCTTTTTCATGCTGATTTAATCGCACTGCCATGGTACGCAAGCCTCGTAGTGCCAAATACGCATCATCTGCACTGGTGCATTGCCCGAGTAAATAAGAGTGTTCACGAAGTGTTGGCCAATACTTTTTATTAGCTACAGCAACCCCCATCATCACATCAGAGTGGCCAACAATATATTTGGTGGCGGCTTGAATACTAATATCAACACCATGTTCAAGCGGGCGATAATGCAAGCCATTGCCATAGGTGTTATCAAGCACTGTCATTACATTATGATCGTTTGCCACTTTTACCATGGCGGGAACGTCTTGAACTTCCATGGTAATTGAACCCGGAGACTCTAAAAACAACATTTTGGTATTGTCTTGAATGTACTCTTTTATGTCTGCGCCAATCATTGGCGGATAATAGGTCGTACTAATACCCAACCCAGCTAATATCTTGTCGCAAAAATCACGGGTTGGCTCGTAAACAGTGTCCACTATTAAAATATGATCACCGGACTTTAAAAGCGATAACAGAGTTTGGCTTATCGCTGCCGCGCCACATGGGTATAACGCACAGCCCTCACCGCCTTCGAGTTCGGTAATTGCCTCTTGCAGAGCAAAATGCGTAGTGGTGCCACGACGGCCATAAAATAACGTTTTATCACCGCGTGTTTTAGCCGCTTCTTTAAGCTCACTCACCGAATCAAATACAATCGTTGATGCACGCTGAACTACCGGGTTCACTACCCCATGGGTGTACGCTTTTTTGCGCCCTGATGACACTAATTGGGTATTTTTATTTTTGCTCGACATGATTCATCCTTCTATCTGAGTACGCCAATATTCAATTAAATAACGCGAAATCGAATCAGCTCTAGGTAGCTTTAAATGCTCCCCCTCGTGTTGCCAATCTTTAAATTGCGCAAGTTCTTGGCGAGAAAACCATCGTGCATCTTCAAGTTCATCTTGCTCTGTGCTTATTTCATCACTGCTTGCTGTGGCAATAAAACCAAGCATGATTGATGAAGGAAACGGCCAAGGTTGAGAAGCAATATACTCTGCTTTCTCCACGGTAATACCCGCTTCCTCTTTTACTTCTCGGATCACGGTTTGTTCAAGGGTTTCACCTGGATCGACAAACCCGGCAAGCGAGGAAAACAATCCTTTTGGCCAAGTTGCTTGGCGACCCAATAAGCAGCGTTCAATCCCATCAGAAAATGTTTTAGTTACTACCATAATAACGGCTGGATCGGTACGCGGAAAAGTTTGGTGCATACAGGCTGCGTTGTCGCATAAACGTGAATGCCCCCCTTCAACTAAGTGATTTTTGGTACCACAGCGACCACAAAAACTATGAGTGGCATGCCAGTAACACAACCCACGAGCAAGCGCTGCATTTGAGCCATCTTCAAGTGCTACTTGAGTACCATATTGACGAATATCTGCAAACTGGGCATCACCAACAATCGTTGCTAATAACGACTCTTCGAGTTCAGTTACGTCTAGCGCAAATACGGCATTATCCTGTTTATTTGATCCTAAAAGAATAGCCTGCGTTAAATCTAAATGTGCCACTTGTTGGTAAGCTAAATACACCACCTCAGGGCTACTGTTAGCAAATAAGGTGTGATTGCCTTTAACTAAAAGCCATAAACTGTCTGCTGTTTTTTTTGCGTCTACCCAAGTAGGGTCTTTGCGCGCATTTGAGCCTCTGTCTAATGGCATATTACTGTAGTTAAGCATGTAATTCCTTGATACTAATTGAATCTTAAAATTACCATACTCATCCACTAAACCCAATTTATTATCGCCATAAAAAAAGCCTAAATTAGGCTTAATTAATCTATGCACCCGTTGTATTAAATACTCTCATGATCAACGCAAACATTCTGCTCAAAAATAAATCAAAAATACAATACTTATACTTTTTAAAGTAGTAGCTGTTTGTCAATTAAATGAAATTGCTCGGCACTTTGCTTAAGTACCTCTGCGGTTAATTTATCAGCACCGTATACATCACACGGAACATCATATTGATTTTTTAAATGCCCAAGTAATAATGCAAAGTCACCGTCACCCGAGAGTAAAATAACTTTATCAAGCTGCTTCCCCTGCTCTAGCATATCTATGGTTATACCCACATCCCAATCGCCTTTGGCACTGCCGTCACGGCGTTGAATAAAGGGTTTTAGTTTTACTTCAAAGCCAATAGCGCGCAAAATATTTTGAAACTGATTTTGCTTTTCATCACCTCGGTATATTGCATAGGCGAACGCACATTCTATATCGTATTGTTGCTCCATCATTCGCCAAAAGGCATTGTAATCAAAGTTTTTACCGTAGCTTTCGCGACAGGTGTAATAAATATTTTGTACATCGACAAAAATACCTACACGAGGTTTACTGCTTTGTTGTGAGGTCATTCTTATGTCCCAATGAGTAATACTTGCAATTGCGTGTTAAGTAACCTAAATTAGTTACCAAACCCAATGTAACCAAATACGGTTACATTTAACAATGTAACCAAATTTAGTTACATATAAATAATCTATCTGGATTTTTATGATTGGTGTGATCAGCGGCGATGTTATTAAATCGCAAAAAATACCTAAACAACAATACGATGCCATGCTTTACCAGCTAGAGCAAAGTTTACGTGCAAATTGCAATAAAACAACATCTTGGGATATTTACCGTGGGGATGCATTTCAACTACAACTCGATAAAAGTGAACAGTTAGTTACCACCGCTATTCTTATTTATCTACAGTTAAAATCTGCCGGCTATGAATTGCGCCAAAGCATGGCGTTGGGGCACATAGATAACCCTAGTACGAGTATAAAAACTGCTACAGGCTCTGCGTTTACTCTCTCTGGTCATGAGCTAGATAAAATGACAAACCAGCGTTTTACATTTGCTATTGCAGATCAATCGGTTGATGAGAGCTTTAAGCTAAACCTAGCGTTTGTCGATGTATTACTGTGTAAAATAACCCAAAAACAAGCAAATGCTTTGTATGTATATTTAACCCATGCTAATAACAACCATGCAGCTTTAGCTAAAGAGCTCAACACCAGCCGCGAAAACGTTACTAAGCTGCTTAATCTTGCTAACTATCAGCTGATAGAACGATTTATTTTACATGCACAACAACAGCTTAAAAGCATACAGCAAGGACATGACTAATGGAATTTTCACTATTACTCGTCGCACTGATTATTGGCCACTTACTCGCTGATTTTTATTGGCAACCCATGAGCTGGGTAAACGACAGAAACACCCGTCATTTTAAAGCAAAAAAACTTTACTACCATGTATTGGTTCACGGAATTACCAGTGCAGTCGTTGTGGCACTTTGGGAATATAGTTTTGGCTGGCAACAACTAAGCAGCGTATTACTGGCGACCGGCATTATTATGATCAGTCACTACTTTATTGATATTGCTAAATCGTATTCAAATAAAGGCGTAGTGCCTTTTTTATTAGACCAAATTGCACATATCACTGTCATTATTGCGGTAAGTATTTGGCTAACTGACGATCAGCAATTTGCTGACAATGTAATGGCGTTATTGTGCAACGCAAAAGTGCTATGGATTATAACTGGTTACCTTATTATTTTAAGCCCCAGTGCGGTATTTATAAGAATGATGTTAGAGCGCTTAACTAATCACTTTTCTAGTGATGGTAGCCTCCCCTTAGCAGGACAAAGTATTGGTATGCTTGAAAGAGTACTTATGCTGACATTTATTTTATTAGATCAGTTTGCAGGGCTTGGGTTTTTAATTGCCGCTAAATCGGTGTTTAGATTTGGCGACTTAAGTGCCAGCAAAGATAAACAACTCACTGAATATGTGATGCTAGGGACGTTACTGAGCGTTAGTGTTACTTTATTTGTAGGGTTAGCAGTTAATTATTTAATCAGTTAGTAAAGCTTTAAGATAGGCATTAAAAAACGCGCTACCAGTAAAAGTAAGCGCGTTTTTTATTAAAGCGAACTAAACCTAATTAGTCGTTATTTGCTGGACGACGACGGCGCTGGCCATTCCCACCAACCGATTGACGCTTTGCCCATGGGTTTTGTGCATTATCATCGGTTTTAGCTGCTGGCTTTTTAGAGCCACCACGACGAGGGCCTGTACCATTGCCACCATTGTTAGGCTTTTTGCTATTAGGCTTGCTGCTATCTGATTTAGGCTTATTAAATGGTTGTTTTTTCTTTGGCTTTTTAGCCGGTAACGGGCGTGCATCGAGTGCGCGCTCTGCAACAGGGTTAGCCGGTTCAAAACCTTCTTCTTCAGCACGTGGAATTAGCTCGCCAATAAAGCGCTCAATGCCGTATAAATCTACTGCATCGTCAACCGTTACAAACGAAATAGCATGCCCTGATGCCCCCGCACGACCAGTTCGGCCAATACGGTGAACATAATCTTCATATACATTAGGTAAGTCGTAGTTTACAACATGCGGTAATTCAACAATGTCTAAACCACGTGCAACAATATCGGTTGCCACTAATACGCGCACTTCACCACTTTTAAAGCCCTCTAGTGCTTTAACGCGCGCGCCCTGAGATTTATTGCCATGGATTGCCGCACCAACAATATCATCGCGTTCAAGTTGCTTAACTAAACGATTAGCACCGTGTTTAGTACGACTAAATACCAGTACTTGTTGCCAATCGTTGCTACGAATTAAATGGCTTAATAGGGCCGTTTTACGTGCTTTGTCTACTGCGTATACGCTTTGCGTGACACTTTTTGCGGTGGTGTTTTTAGCTGCAACAGAAATTTCAACGGGGTCGTTAATTAACCCTTTTGCCAGCGCGCGAATATCATCCGAAAACGTGGCTGAGAACATTAAGTTTTGACGCTTTTCAGGCATTTTTGCAATCAGGCGTTTAATGTCATGGATAAAGCCCATGTCTAACATACGGTCGGCTTCATCTAAAACCAGTACTTCAACGCTATCAAATTTAACCGCGTTTTGATTGTGTAAATCAATTAAACGCCCTGGTGTCGCCACTAAAATATCAACCCCTTTGCGCAGGCGCTGCATTTGTGGGTTAATTTTAACACCACCGTAAACAACAAACGAACTCACGTTTGAATGCTTAGCATATTCTTCAACGTTTTCGCTTACTTGCAACGCAAGCTCTCGGGTTGGCGTTAAAATAAGCGCACGAACATGATTACTTTTTGCTTTAGTGCCCGACGATAAACGCTCAATAAGCGGCAAAGTAAAACCAGCCGTTTTACCGGTACCGGTTTGCGCTGCGGCCATTACATCGCGACGTGCAATAATTGCTGGAATAGCTTGAGCCTGAATAGGCGTTGGCGTTTCATAGCCCTTTTCTAAAACCGCATTAACTAAAGACTGTGATAAACCTAAACCATCAAAACTCATATAAACTCTCTATTTCAAATTAGGCCAAAGTGGCCAGTTGCGCGCATTATACCTTTAGTAGCTCAGAATGCATGCCATTATTTACTTTGTGCCAAATCAATAAACACAAATACTAAAAAAGCGGCTAAACAGCCGCTTTTTATTTACCTGAGCATTACAAATGCTAAAAGATTATTTTACACCTAACTCACGTAAACGCTCTTGTAAGTAGCTATCTGCTGTGTAGCGTTCAGATAACACTACATCTGGACGAGGGTGTAAAAATAACGGTAATGAAATACGTGATTTGGTTGTTGCTTTACCCGATGGATTAATTACACGGTGAATCGTTGATGGGAAGTAGCCACCCGATGCTTCTTGTAGCATGTCACCAATATTAATAATTAAACTACCAAAATCACATGGCACGTCTAACCAACCGCCATCGGTTTTTTGTACTTGTAAGCCTGGCTCATTTGACGCCGGTAATACGGTTAATAAGTTAATATCACCGTGCGCAGCAGCACGAATAGCACCAGGCTCTTCATCACCTGTCATTGGCGGGTAATGTAAAATACGTAACAACGTTTGCTCAGACTGGGCAATCATATCTTTTAAATCAATAGAGAACTTAGCACGCACTTCTTCAGGCGCTTCAGCCTGCACCCAACTTAATAATGTTGCCGCAAATTCATTAGCTAAACGGTAGTACTCACGAACATCTGCTTCTAATTGTGCAGGAACACGGCCTTTAGGGTAAACATGAAAGTACTCTTTAATGTCTTTTACCGTATGGCCTTTAGCTACTTCTGATACCGACGGTGGAAAATAACCATCTTGCGTTTCTTTTGAAAATAAAAACTCATGCTTTTGCTCTGAGTTAAAAAAGTCTTGCCAATTTTTATAAATAGACTCAACTAAAGATTGCGGAATAGGATGGTTTTTTAATACGCCAAAACCAGTATTTCTCAACGATTCAACAAATTGCGCAGCCGCATCGTCCGCTTTATAATCAACTGTAGGTAATTGCATGGTACATTCCAGTAAGTAGGTTGTTAGAAGCCATTTACTAATCCGCTTAAGCCACAGGTCTACACGAAATTAGTATTACATTCAAATATAGCTTAACTACTTAATTCAAGTAATAAAGGCTGCATTTTTATGCTGTGCGAGGATAGACAAACCCCCTTGAAATTATAAGGACATATGTCCGCACTCAATAAGCAAGCCTTCTCTGCCTTGATCAAGATCAAAATAACGCTTGTATTGAATTTTCATCCCATCGTACCAATCTCTTCTTTATCAGCATCACACACTATATCAACTTGTTAAGGCTCTCTACATGCGACAAAAAGTTTCTTTTAAAAGCGGTGAATTAGAACTCGCTGGACAACTTGAACAGCCCTCTGGTGAAGTGAAATTTTATGCCTTATTTGCTCACTGTTTTACCTGCTCTAAAGATGTAGCGGCTGCAACACGAATAAGTCGCGCGCTCACTCAGCAAGGCATTGCTGTATTACGCTTTGATTTTACAGGGCTTGGTAATAGCGATGGTGACTTTGCCAACAGTAACTTTTCATCAAACATTCAAGACTTAGTGGCTGCAGCCAATCACTTAAGAACACACTTTAAAGCACCTCAGTTATTGATAGGCCACAGCTTAGGTGGTGCTGCGGTGCTTGCAGCAGCAGAGCACATACCCGAAATATCGGCCATTACGACTATAGGCGCGCCATCAGATGCCCAGCATGTTACTCATAACTTTGCTGCTCATTTAGATGAAATAAACCAATCGGGTGAAGCAAAAGTGTGTTTAGCTGGGCGGGAATTTACGATTAAAAAGCAATTTATAGATGACATCGCCAAATACGATAACAGCCATATAGGCAAGCTTAAGCGTGCTTTGTTAGTTATGCATTCTCCTATTGATGCCACCGTGAATATTAGTGAAGCCGAAAAAATTTACGCAGCTGCTAAGCATCCAAAGAGCTTTATTAGTTTAGATAATGCCGATCATTTACTCAGCAATAAAGAAGACGCTAACTACGCAGCCGATGTCATTGCTACGTGGGCTAATCGCTATGTTGAATACGATAAAACACCCTATAGTGCAAAATTAACTAACGGCAGTGTATTAGTTGAAGAAAAAGATCATAAATTCACTCAGCACGTGAGTACTAAAAACCATACATGGCTTGCTGATGAGCCTACCGATGCCGGTGGTAAAAACTTAGGCCCAGACCCTTATGATCATTTACTCGCTGGGCTTGGAGCTTGTACTGCAATGACACTTCGCATGTATGCAAGTCGCAAAGAGTTGCCGCTAGAGCACATAAAAGTAGAGCTCAACCATACCCGCAATTACAACCAAGATTGTGATGATTGTGAAAAAAACGGCAATCTAGAGGCCATTATCCGCAAAATAACCTTACAAGGTGATTTAACTGACGCTCAGCGAAATCGATTACTCGAAATAGCCGACAAATGCCCTGTGCATAAAACGCTACATAACAGCCCTTTGGTGGTTAGTGAATTAGTGGGGTAACTAAAACAAAAATAGCGCAGTAAGCCCTGCGCTATATTTAGGATTTTAATTTAAAAACTGACTGTATCGTTTAATTTTCTAAAAACGCCGCTACCTCTTTACTCATTCTATCCACCAGCCATTTAGGCCCGCCATCGTACATATCGTTGTGACGTGATTTTTCTATCAACGTTTGCGTAACAGGATAAACGGTTAACTCTTGGTCGGTTAAAAGCACGTTTGCATCGGCTGGATAATCACTACCGCGCAGTGTGAGCACGCGTGTGTTTTTATTGCGTGGCAATAACATGCGGCGGTGATCGAGCGTAATTAATTGGCTTACTTCACTTGGATAAATAGCTGCATACAAGGCTGAAATATCTCCACCATTTGAGTGACCAAATAAAGTGAGTTTTGTAAAATCATACTCAGGGTATTTAACACTTAGCTCGTTGACTAAAAATTTGAGGGTTACAACACCCCGGTGCCAATTTTCCATACGAGTAGTTAGGTATGGCTGCGCACGATTAAGTGCAGGGTCACTTTTAAGTTCATGTGCTACCGCAATGCTTAAATAGCCTTGCGCATTAAATAACTTACTCGCAAAGGTGTATTCATCGTGGCTAATGCCATACCCTGCATTTACAAATACCACTGGGCATTTTAATTGCGCGCTGCACTTAAGGTGGTTAGCTGGTAGGGTAATATTTACAGGTATAGAGCGATTACGACTTTCATCAATGATTGCATCGTCTTGGGCATAACTTGATGATGCAAATAGCATAGTGCTTAAAGTCAGTGCACTTAACATTAAACGCTTTTTTATAATTTTTAACATGCATTCCCTTGTATTACTTATACATTTTTAACTAACATTAATTTTTATTATAAAGGTTAGCGCGCGCCTTTGCTAATTTGTGCGATAATAGCGATTATTGTTTTACTATTATCGCAAAAGAATCCATTCATGAAATCATACAGCAGCATTGAACAACGCATCGACATTCTACAAAGCAGAATTGAAGCCTACCAAGAAGAAATTAAAGTGTTACAAGCCGAGCCGAAAAGTAACAACGAACGCATTATTTTTAAGTTCATTGAAACCGGCAGTACAGGTAAAACCAAAGACTTTGTGAGAGAGCTGGGAATTAAATCACCGCGTGATAGCTTATATTCATCAGGTGATGTAACTAAACTGATTAAAGATGGCGCTGATGATATTTCGCCAGAGCTACTGAGCATAGCCCGTGCACTTGCTAGCGCGCGCAACAAAAATGGCCCTGCTTGCTAATAGTAAATATAATAACGTATTAGCCGTAAGCTCTTGCGGCTAATCAACCAGCTCGATATCAAGTCCTGTTAATAGATTTAACGCTTCAAGCCGTTCAAACTTTGCATTACTCACATCATTGCTTGTTATATCAATATTAAATTGCGTTGCGCCAACAAAGTTTACTTTACTCAAATTAGTTTGATGAAACAGGCTGTCTCTAAAGTCAGTATCCGAGAAGTTGCTTTGAGCTAAGTTAGCGTGTCTAAAATCGACATCTTTGGCAAAACAGTTCGTCATTGTTAAGGCTTTTAACTGTAATTCAAAAAACGAACTATGGCTCAGCTCACACTGTTTAAAACTCACCGGTGACGTTAGCGCTAATTGCGGCCAATTTACTTGCCCCCACACTATGCTATTGAGCTTACAATTTGCAAAGCTCACCTCTTCTAAGGAGCTGTAATTCCAATTAAGTTCAGTCAAATTACAGTTAATAAATTCACACTCTATAAACCGACAGGCACTAAACTGGCTGTGACTAAAATCGCAATCAATAAACTGACATTGTTCAAACTCAATATCGCTAAAGCGCTTTGCATTTGCTGTAAAGTTTGAAAATGACTGATCAAAATAATGACTATCTTTAAATAACTCGCTCATAAAAATAAAGCACCTAAATTGGGTTATGCCGAACAAAAAACCCCTTAGGTATTTAGCCTAAGGGGTTTTGATCTAACTAAAAGCTAGCTTTATTCTGCGCTTGGTAATTCTTTCTCAACTACACTAATTGCAAGCTCTGTCAGCGAATCGCTGTTAGCTTTGCTTGGTGCATCGGTTAATAAACACGATGCTTGTGTGGTTTTAGGGAAAGCAATAACGTCACGAATGTTATCAGTACCACATAACAACATAACTAAACGGTCTAAACCGAACGCTAAACCTGCATGCGGCGGTGTGCCGTATTTAAGTGCATCAAGTAAGAAACCAAATTTATCTTGCTGCTCTTGCGCTTCAATACCTAAAATTCTAAATGCCGCTTCTTGCATATCTGCATTGTGAATACGTACCGAGCCACCGCCCACTTCGTAGCCGTTTAATACCATATCGTAAGCATCTGAAATAGCCGCTGCTGGGTTTGCTTCAAGCTCACTGGCACTAATATCTTTTGGTGCAGTAAATGGATGGTGTACAGCGTGTAATGTGCCTTCGTCATCTTCTTCAAACATTGGGAAGTCAACAACCCAAAGTGGTGCCCAGCTATCTAAATTAGTGATTTCTAAATCAATACCAATTTTTAAACGAAGTGCGCCCATGGCTTCATTTACGGTGTTGCGTTTATCCGCACCAAATAAAATGATATCGCCTGTTTGTGCATTAGTACGTTCAAGTAACTGCGTGATCACATCTTCATTTAAGAATTTAGCGATTGGCGATTGCACGCCCTCAACGCCTGCATCGCGGTCATTTACTTTCATCCACGCTAAACCTTTAGCACCGTAAATACCGATAAACTTAGTGTAATCATCTAGTTGCTTACGAGAAAGTGATGCGCCACCTGGTACCGTTAATACTGCAACACGGCCTTTTTCATCGTTTGCAGGGTCTGAGAATACTTTAAATTCTACGTCTTTTACTAAATCAGCAACATCAATAAGCTTCATTGGGTTACGTAAGTCTGGCTTATCAGAACCATATAAGCTCATTGCCTCAGAGTAAGGCATAATTGGGAAATCACCTAAATCAACATTTAGTAATGACTGCCACATTTCGCGGATCATTTTCTCTGTCATGCCACGTACTTGATCAGAGCTCATGAACGAGGTTTCTAAATCTATTTGAGTAAATTCAGGTTGACGGTCAGCACGTAAGTCTTCGTCACGGAAACATTTAACAATTTGGTAGTAACGGTCAAAACCCGACATCATCAACAATTGCTTAAATAACTGTGGCGACTGCGGTAATGCGTAAAAGCTACCTTTGTGTACACGACTTGGTACTAAATAATCACGCGCACCTTCTGGCGTTGCTTTAGTTAATACTGGCGTTTCGATATCTAAAAAGCCATTTTCATCTAAAAAGCGACGTACAAAGCTGCTTGCTTTAGCACGTAATTTAATACGGTCGCTCATTTCTAAACGACGTAAATCTAAGTAACGGTATTTTAAACGACGCTCTTCTGAGTTCACTTGGTTAAAATCAAGTGGCATAGGCTCAGAGCGGTTAATAATCGTTAAACCCGTGCCTAAAATTTCTACTTCACCGGTAGCCATGTCTTTATTTACTTGGCTATCTGGGCGAGCGCGTACAATCCCTTTTAACTGAACACAAAATTCTTGACGAAGTTTGTTAGCTGTTTCCATTAATCCTTCAACTTCCGGATCGAATACAACTTGTACTAAACCTTCTCTATCGCGTAAATCGACAAAGATAAGTCCACCAAGGTCACGTCGTTTGTTGATCCAGCCACATAGTTCAACTTCCTGATCTACGTGAGTTTTATTTAGCTGTCCGCAGTATATAGAGCGCATAGTTTTCCTGTCAGATAAAAGGCATATAGCGGTTAAACACTGTTGTTTTAAAAGTTTTTATAAACACCAAAATGAAAATAAAGCCGCTAGCAATTCAAAATAATCAAATTAAGCCCTGCATTATACCCAAGTAGGTTGAAGATGCTAGGGCGTGTTTACCTTTCGGGGTGGAATTTACAGCGCACTGTTTTGTTATTTGTTACACTACCGGCACTTTATATCAAGGCTTTTGTTTGTATGCTATATATTGGATGCCCGCAATGGTCGAGCAACGCATGGAAAGGAAATTTATTTTCACGCCAGTGTAAAAATGCCGATATGCTTAGCGAATATGCGCAGCATTTTAATTCGGTAGAAGGTAACACCAGTTTTTATGCCGATCCCTTGCCTGACACTGTATTACGATGGGCTGCCAGTGTACCCGATGAGTTTAAATTTACCTTTAAGTTTCATCGGCGCTTTAGTCACGAACTCCAACTTACTAACGTGCAACATGAGCTAACTAATTGGCTTAATTTATTCGCCCCTCTATTTGAAAAAACAGGGCAAATAATGCTGCAATTACCTAAAGCGTTTGCGCCACAACATTTAGCTAAGCTTGCCGCTTTTATTGAGTTACTTCCTAAAGAGCTAAACTATGGGGTTGAGGTACGCCACCCTGATTTTTTTAAAAAAGGTGAGGCCGAAATCGCACTTAATCAGCTTTTAATGGCACATAATATAAACCGTATTGCTATGGATACTCGGGCGCTCTTTGCAGTAAAGCCAACCACCGAAGCGCTAATAGACGCACAACAGAAAAAACCGCATTTACCAGTTCACGCTATTGCTACGGGCTCGCAGCCTATGGCGCGCTTCGTTATTGCTAACTTAGAAAACGATTATAAGACCTTTTATCAGCCTTGGCTTAGCAAAGTAACCCAGTGGCTTGATGAGGGCAAAAGCCCCTATGTGTTTTTTCATACCGCTGATAACCGCGAAGCGCCGCTGCTGGCTCGCCAGTTTTGCCAAGATTTGGGGTATAATCACAATGTACTCAATCCATTTAGTGGCGAAAAAGAAGCCCACCAGCAAGCACTTTTTTAAAAATAAATTCAAAATACAGAGACAATAATGAGTGAATACGCACGTTACTTTACCGGCTACCCTGCCAATATCGTTGAGCAAGTATTAGGACTAATAAAAGCAGGAAAGGTAAGTGAGTATTTACTTAAAAAGTACCCGCAGGCGCATCGTATTACCAGTGATAAGTTACTGTATAGCTACGCCACTGAGCTAAAAAAGCAATATTTAAAAAACGCCCCGCCATTTGGCCGCGCTGCGTTTAAAAAACAAGGTGATATGGTTACCAATGCGCTCGGTACCCACACGTACCGTATGCAAGGTAAAACCCGCAAGCACGATTTAGCAATAAACAGCGATTTATTGCGCGCCCCTGAGCCATTATTAAAAGCATTAGTGGTGCACGAACTCGCGCATTTTAAAGAAAAAGACCATAACAAAGGCTTTTATAAATTATGCTGCCATATGGAGCCGCAGTACCATCAGCTAGAGCTGGATTTACGGATTTTTTGTGTAGCTATTGCGATGGGTGAGAATCCGTATATTTAGTGCTATATAGATTTTATCTTTTTTCAAAAAAGTACCGTTTAATTAAAAATAAAGTGAGATCAATATGCTTCAATTATTGCAAGAATCAGCTGAAAAATACCCATTAATTATTCAGCCATTATCTAGCTTTTTAGCAATATTCTTTGCTTTCTTAATCGCATTCTATGTTCAGTATAGAATGGATAAAAGGCAGCGTAATAATCATGAGTACGAAAGAGGTGAAAAACTTAGAGCCGTTGAAAGAGAAAAAATTGAGGTTATTTTTAAATCTGTCGAAACTTATATAAATGATTCTCGTAGCTTAATGTCACTTTTAAATTCAAATGTCGATATTAAACACTCTAATGAAAAGACAGATAATGATATAAAAACTATTCTTATCAGAAACGCGATAAGTCTAAACAGTAGTAATAATAACGTTTCAGAGGCAGCAATTATTTCAAAATTAAATTTTAATGAGTTAGCTCAAGTTTCTGACAACTTTATTGAAGCTGACTCTAAATTTTATACCTTTCTTGAAAATCTTGTTCAATTCCAAAAGCAGGAGTGGAAAGCTGAGCTTAGGAAGGAGTTAAACGCGGTTCAAAAATCTGCAATAAATTGGAAGGAAGAAATAAACAAAATGAGTAAAGATAAAAAGTATATAAAATAAACTCAAATAAAAAAGTACGATTTCAAATCGCACTTTTTTATTTGAGTAACTTTTTAACTTACCACTAATAGCTACAAACTGACAGCTAGCTCGTTAGATTTCGTTTCACTCAACCCAATTTACGTAAAACGTTAAAGCCCTAATTCGGCCATAAAGTCGTCGTCGCTATCATCTTGCTTTGGCTGTTTTGCTTTTTCTTTATCCGCTTTTTGCTTGGCTTCGTTTGCGATGATGTCGTCTGGGTCTACAGCTTCTACAATGTCAAAGTCGTGAAGTTTAATAAACTCTGTTTTATCCATCGCTAATTCTAAATAGAAGATATTTTGATTGCGAGTTGTAAACGTTACACGGCGAGCTTGCGGGCGATCCATAGTGGTATCAACCGATATTTGCACTTGCTTATTAATAGCCATCATTTTTGGCTGGTTTTGGGTAATAGAGGTATGTAGCTGTTCACGCACTTTTGACGTGAAGTCGCCCACTATTTGGTTCATCAACTCACCCATCACGTTTGAAACGTCATCAGATAAGTGACTATGCGCGATTTCGTCTTCTGGCATGCCCATATTACGCATGTAATCGCCATAAATTTCCATCGCCGCTTGCGCCGTAAAGTTGGTAACAACTAAGCCGGTAAAGCCCCCGTCAAATAAAACAAAACAACCTATGTCTGGTCGCATACATGTGCGGGTAATTTTTTGTACCATGGCTGAATAGCTGATCTCGTTGCCGCTGGCTGATGAAAGTACACCCGTTACTGAGTGGCATAATGTTGCTAATATATCGTCGGTACTAATAACCTTACTTTTGCTCATTTAATAATCTCTTTTATACTTATTCTTCATAATTCTAGTCAAGCTACTGAATTTATCACTGACTATCCAGCATAAAATGTTAAAATAGCACTATTATTTTCAAAGAGACTGCCTTCGTGAGTATAAAAGACAGTATTTATGCCTCTGAGCAACAAGTAAAAGACTTTAGTTTTGATCAAAACGTGGTTGAAGTATTTCCCGACATGATCCAACGCTCGGTACCCGGTTATGCCACTATTGTAAGTACCATGGGAAAATTAGCTGGTGAGTATGCTCAGCCAAATTCAAATTTGTATGACCTAGGCTGCTCGTTAGGGGCGGTTACCCTAAGTATGCGCCGTAATATTCAAACTGATAGCTGTCATATTATTGCTGTAGATAACTCACAAGCCATGGTGGAGCGTTGTAAGGTCCATTTACAAGGGTTCAGATCTGATGTTCCTGTAACGGTTACATTAGGTGATATTAACGAGCTTGATATTCAAAATGCCTCAGTAGTAGCGATGAATTTTACTCTGCAGTTTATTCCACCTGCGCAGCGCAAAGCGGTACTTGAAAAAATATACGCTAATTTAAAGCCCGGTGGCGTTTTGCTATTAAGTGAAAAAATTAAAGCCGAAAACGAGCAATGTGATAACTTACTGATTGACTTGCACCACGACTTTAAACGTCATAATGGCTACTCTGAGCTAGAAATAAGCCAAAAGCGTACCGCCATTGAAAACGTAATGCGCCCCGATACACTTAGCACACATACACAACGTTTAAGCGACATTGGTTTTAGCCAAACGCAAGTGTGGTATCAATGTTTTAATTTTTGCTCAATGGTAGCAATTAAATAATTTAGAGAGTGACACATGTCTGCATGGTTTAACCAATTTTACGCTGCTATTGCACAAAGCCCACTTAGCCACTGGCTAGAAACCTTGCCTGCGCAATTAAAGCATTGGCAACAAGAGGCCAGCCATGGCGATTTGCCTCAATGGCAAAAAGTACTAAAAAACTTACCTGAGGTATCAACAAACCAAGTTGATATTGTCAGCAAAGTAGCAATAGGCGCGCCTGGCGAAATGACTGAAGGCGAAAAAAAGCAAACCACGCATTTATTAAAACGCATGATGCCTTGGCGAAAAGGTCCATTTAATGTGCACGGTATCGATATTAATACAGAATGGCGCAGTGACTGGAAATGGGATCGACTCCTACCGCATATTGAGCCATTAAAAGGCCGTACTGTATTAGATATTGGTTGTGGCTCGGGATATCACTTATGGCGTATGCGCGGTGAAGGTGCACAGTTTGTGGTGGGTATTGACCCATCTGACTTATTTTTGTGCCAGTTTCAGGCAATTAAACACTTCAACCCTGATGAAAACGTGCATTTATTACCATTAGGTGTAGAAGCCCTGCCAGAGCTTAAAGCATTTGATACGGTATTTTCGATGGGAGTACTTTATCACCGTCGCTCACCTATCGACTTTTTAGCGCAATTAAAGGCACAGCTTCGCCCTGGTGGTGAGCTAGTACTTGAAACTTTAGTTATTGAAGGCGATGAAAACACCGTTTTAGTACCGACCGACCGCTACGCAAAAATGCGTAATGTATGGTTTATTCCAAGCACTGCGGCATTAAAATTGTGGATGGAACGTGTTGGCTTTAAAGATGTGCAAATTAAAGATTGTGCTATTACAACGCTCGACGAGCAGCGTAAAACTGACTGGATGGAAAACGAATCTTTAGTTGACTTTTTAGACCCTACTGACACCAGTAAAACCATTGAAGGCTACCCTGCTCCACTTAGAGCGATACTTACAGCTAAAGCCTAATTTGTAGTATTAATTTTTATTTCCATATTAAAAAGCGCCATTGGGCGCTTTTTTTGTTTACTAATACAGCAACTAGCGGACAAGTGTCCTTGTCTTTAAAATCAAATCCAGATTTCAACTAGCCGCGCCCTTGCAATTGTTGTAAAATACGCGCGTTTCTAAGTAAGCATCAAAACAACTATTTTGAGGAAAACCTGTGAGCGAACAAAAACAGTCTCTAAGCTATAAAGACGCGGGCGTAGATATCGACGCTGGTAATGCACTTGTTGAGCGTATTAAAGGCGTAGTTAAAAAAACTCGTCGTCCTGAAGTGATGGGCGGAATTGGTGGTTTTGGCGCACTTTGCGAAATTCCTGAAGGTTATAAGCAACCCGTACTTGTAGCAGGCACTGACGGTGTTGGCACTAAGTTACGTTTAGCAATTGACCTTAAAAAGCACGATACTGTAGGTATCGACTTAGTTGCGATGTGTGTAAATGATTTAATAGTACAAGGCGCTGAACCCCTGTTTTTTCTAGATTACTATGCAACGGGTAAACTAGATGTAGACACAGCAGCCGACGTAGTAACCGGTATTGGTAAAGGTTGTGAAATTTCAGGTTGTGCCCTAATTGGTGGCGAAACAGCTGAAATGCCAGGTATGTATGATGGTGAAGACTACGACATGGCAGGCTTTTGTACCGGTGTGGTAGAAAAATCAAAAATTATTGATGGCACAAAAGTAGCCGCAGGCGATCAGCTAATTGCGCTTGCTTCTAGTGGTCCACACTCAAACGGTTTCTCACTAATTCGTAAAGTATTAGAAGTCTCTAACGCTGATACTAACCAAGTGATTGATGGCAAAACCTTAGGTGAGCACCTTTTAGAACCAACACGCATTTACGTTAAGCCATTACTTGAGTTGTTTAAGCAAGTAGATGTGCATGCGCTTTCGCATATTACTGGTGGCGGTTTTTGGGAAAATATCCCTCGTGTATTACCTGAATCTGCTAAAGCGGTTGTTAAAGGTGATAGCTGGCAGTGGCCTACTGTATTTAGTTGGTTGCAAGAAAATGGCAATATTACCACTCACGAAATGTACCGCACATTCAACTGTGGCGTAGGTATGGTGTTAGTTGTACCTGCAGATCAACTTGATAACAGCTTAAACATTTTAAAAGATCTTGGCGAAAACGCATGGCACCTTGGTGAAATTCAAGATGCGGTCGCGGGCGAAGAGCAAGTTGAAATTGTAGGTGGTGCTGCGTAATGGCACCCACTCGTCTAGTAGTTTTAATCTCAGGCAGTGGCTCAAATTTACAAGCCATTATTGATGCCTGTGAAAGCGGCGAGATAAACGCTCATATTGCGGCTGTTATTAGTAATAAAGCAGACGCATATGGGTTAGAGCGTGCAAAAAGTGTAGGCATTGCTACGCAAGTACTGAGTCATAAAGAGTTTGACTCACGCGAAGCTTACGATGCCCAGTTAATGCATATAATTGACTCTTTTGAACCAAATCTAGTTGTATTAGCTGGGTTTATGCGTATTCTAACTCCTAGCTTAGTGCAAAAATATGTTGGAAAAATGTTGAACATTCATCCATCTTTGTTGCCTAAGTACCAGGGGCTGAATACCCACCAAAGAGCAATTGATGCAAAAGACGACGTTCACGGCGTTAGTGTTCACTTTGTAACTGAAGAATTAGATGGCGGACCCGTTATTCTTCAAGCTAAAGTGCCTGTATTAGCAAACGATACAGCAGACACGCTCGCTAAACGTGTGCATGCGCAAGAGCACATAATTTATCCTTTGGTGGTCAAGTGGTTCAGTGAACAACGACTTACGATGGAAGCAGATTATGCAGTTCTTGACGAAAAACAACTTCCTGCACACGGCGCGCACTACCCAAAATAAAAAATTAAGTGCTTGGCTACTATGTGCGGGCACTTTATTACTTCCTACCAGCCTGATTGCAGGCGAGTTAACCCAGTACCAAGCTAGTTATGATATTTTGCGCAAAGGCACTAATCATGGCAAAGCCGAGCGAGAACTAAAAAAACTCGATAATAATAACTACCAAGTCACTTACCACAGCGATATTGAATGGATGATTTTCTCTGACTCACGTCAAGAGTCATCAACCTTTAGCTTTATGAATGATAAAGTAGAGCCTATTGATTACACGATGATCCGCACAGGCACAGGGCCTGACAAAAAGTATGAAATTAACTTTGACCGTCTAACCAAAACTGTTACCAGTAACACCAGCGACTACCCGTTAAAATGCCAATGGCATGATAACTTCCAAGATGGTATTTCTTATCAAGTACAAGTTCGTGAAGGTCTTAAAAAAGGCAAAACCAACTTCTCGTTTCCGTTGGTTGATAAAAAAGGTAATTGCCGTGACTACGACTTTGAAGTGGTAGAAACCGAAATGATTTCTCTGCCTATAGGTAATGTAGAAGCAGTGAAAGTTAAACGCTTATACGATAACGATAAACGCCAAGCTTTAGCCTGGTTTGCCCCAGAAATGGATTACATGCTAGTGCGCATGTGGAAAGGCGAAAAAGGTGTGGAGCAGTTTGAAGTACAGATGAACTCATTTACCGTGATCAACCCACCTGCTTTACCTGCACAAGTTAAAAACGAAATAACACCTGAATAAATTGCTTAAAAGGTGAAAGTGAAAGGCCCAAGTGTGACGACCATAACTTGGGCTTTTCATTTTAATACTTAAATTTAAAACTTTAAGCTGGGTTTCATTTCACTCTACCCAAGCTACATTAATTCACCCATTTTAAATAACGCAAACTCTCCTGGCTGCATTTTTTGCCAGCGCTCATCATTCGTCAAAGGCCTTGTGGCTATAACCGTCACTACATCGTTTGGCGTGGTTTCTTGTTGAAAGTCGACCACCATGTCCGCATCAATCAATGTAGCTTTACCAAATGGCGCACGGCGCGTTATATAGTGTAAGTTATTAGTACAATACGCTAAAACAAATACACCATCGGTCAATAACATATTAAATACGCCCTTTTCACGCAGTGTATGCGAAAGCTTGGCGGCATATCTAAAAACCGACGCCATATTACTTGGACGCTTTGGGTATTTTTCGCGAATTTTGTCAAGTAACCAACAAAAAGCGAGTTCACTGTCGGTGTTTCCCACAGGTCGATAATACTCTGGTTTTAAATCGTGATAATTTGAAAGCTGCCCATTGTGCGCATAGGTTATTTCGCGCCCCCACAACTCTCGGGTAAACGGATGAGTGTTTTCAAGACACACCCGACCACGATTCCCTTGGCGAATATGACTAATAACCGATACGCTTTTAATTGGGTACGCTTTTACCAGCTTTGCTATTTCTGACTGGTAACTTGGCTCTGGATCTTTAAAGGTTCTGCAGCCTTTACCTTCATAAAAAGTAATACCCCAGCCGTCTTTATGCGGGCCAGTATTTCCACCACGCTCCAACAACCCTGAAAAACTAAAACAAATATCCGTTGGCACATTGGCTGACATGCCAAGTAATTCACACATAAAATAAATAAACCTTTAAAAAGCTAAACATAGAATATCGTTCTATTTTTAATAAGCGTACACTGATCATCATAAGTATATTTACTTAATTAAACTTATATTACTACTAGATTAATTGATTTTTTTAATGCTTATATTTTTTTATGATAAGCCAAAATAAACGATTACAGCCAAACTGTTCGTATAACATACAACGCATTGTAATAATCGTACCGATAACTACACTTTAATCTAAGTAATGTACTTGAAACTTAGCGTTACTAGCGCTACTCTAAACGAGGTGGTCTGACCTCTATTAAGGAATTAGCAATGACACTCATATTTACACTTGGTTTAATCGCACTGCTCAGCATTGCGCTTTACCACAGAGCGAGTTGGAACACAGCACTTGGTGTTTCTGCCGCAACATTATTAATTGGTACCTTTGCTGGTGCTTTTGGTTTAATTAGCTGGGTGATCTTTTTAATCATCGCAGTGCCTCTTTCAGTTACTGGTATTCGCCAGCAATACATTATCAAACCTATTTTCACCATCTTTAAAAAAGTAACACCGAGTATGTCTGACACCGAAAAGTCAGCAATCGATGCGGGTACTACGTGGTGGGAAGCGGATTTATTTTGTGGTAATCCAGATTGGAAAAAGCTTCACCAGTATCCAGTTCCAAAACTTACTATTGAAGAGCAGGCATTTATCGACGGCCCTGTTGAAGTTGTATGTAGTATGCTTGATGATTGGGAAGCTACGCATGAGCTGACTGATTTACCTCAGGATGTATGGCAATATCTAAAAGATAACAAGTTCTTTGCCATGATCATTAAAAAGGAATACGGCGGCTTAGAATTCTCTGCATTTGCACAATCGTGTGTACTGCAAAAACTAACCAGTAAATCAACATTGCTTTCGTCAATTGTTGGTGTACCTAACTCGTTAGGCCCAGGTGAGCTATTACAGCACTATGGTACTGAAGACCAAAAAAATCATTACTTACCGCGTTTAGCAAGCGGTCAAGAAATTCCATGTTTTGCACTTACCTCGCCAGAGGCGGGTTCTGATGCAAGCTCAATTCCAGACTACGGTGTAGTGTGTAAAGGGCAATGGAATGGCGAAGAAGTAGTTGGTGTAAGCCTTACATGGAACAAACGTTACATAACACTTGCGCCTGTAGCTACGGTACTTGGTCTAGCATTTAAGTTACAAGATCCTGATGGATTATTAAGCGACGTTAAAGAGCCAGGTATTACCTGCGCACTGATCCCAACAGATACCCCAGGGGTAGAAATTGGTCGTCGCCACTTCCCGCTTAATGTGCCATTCCAAAACGGCCCTACTCGCGGTAAAGATATTTTCGTTCCACTTGATTACATTATTGGCGGCCCAGAAATGGCTGGTCAAGGCTGGCGTATGCTAGTTGAATGTTTATCGGTTGGTCGTGCAATTACGTTGCCGTCAAATTCAGCCGGTGGCATTAAAATGATTGCAGTAGCAACCGGTGCTTATAGCCGTATTCGTCGTCAATTCCGCTTACCTATTGGTAAAATGGAAGGGGTTGAAGAATCAATGGCGAAGCTTGCCGGTTATGCTTACAGCTCAGACGCTGCAGTAAGCATGTCTACGGGCGCGGTTGATTTAGGCGAGAAACCATCAGTTGTGTCGGCGATTATTAAGTACCACCTTACCGAGCAAATGCGCGATTCAACCATTCATGCAATGGACGTGCTAGGCGGTAAAGGGATCATGCTTGGGCCAAATAACTATTTGGGTCGTGGCTATCAAGGTGCACCTATTGCCATTACCGTTGAAGGTGCAAACATCTTGACCCGTAATATGATTATTTATGGTCAAGGTGCAATTCGTTGTCATCCATTTGTACTTACCGAGCTAGGTGCGTGTGAAATTGAAGACCGCGAAGAAGCGCTTAACGTATTTGATAAAGCGCTAATGGGTCACATTGGCTTTACCATGTCTAACCTTGTACGTACTAAGTGGCTTGCGCTTACTGGCGCTCGCTTTACTAGCGTGCCATACAAAGACGAAACTGCAGAGTTTTACCGTATTGCGTCTCGCTTTAGTGCATCACTTGCACTTATGTCAGACATTAGCATGGCGGTATTTGGTGGTTCTCTTAAACGTAAAGAACGTATTTCAGCACGTTTAGGCGACTTATTAAGTTACCTTTACTTAGTATCTGCAACGCTAAAACGTTACAACGACGAAGGCCGTAAAAAAGAAGATTTTGCATTGGTTCAATGGAGCTGTCAGGATCACCTTTACCACTGCCAGCGTGCACTTGCTGATTTAATCAATAACATGCCGTCGGCTCCACTACGTGGTGTTTTAAAAGTATTGTTATTCCCGTTTGGTCGTCCGGTTCGTAAACCTACCGACAAACTTGAGCACAAACTAGCGCAGTTGTTACAAGTTCCTAGCGAAACACGTAATCGTTTAGCAAGCTATGTATACCTTACAAACGAACCGCTTAACCTTGTAGGCCGTCAAGAGCAAACGCTTAAAGACGTTCTAGAAGTCGAGCCATTGTTTGAGCGTGTATGTAAAGAGAAAGGCGTAAAGCTGCCATTCTTCCAGCTTGATAAAGTGGCGCAAATGGGTTTAGAAGCGGGTATTTTAAGCCAAGCAGAAGCCGATAAGCTCGCTGCAGTAGAAAAAGATCGTCTAGACGTGATTAATGTTGATGACTTTGACCCTGCAGATTTACTTGCTGGCAAAGCAGCGCGTAATAGCAAAGCTAAAACTAAAAAGGCAGATGCTGCTTAACTTTACTAATAAAAGCTAAGCAACACACCTGTTATAACCATCCAAACCAGCGCATAATGCGCTGGTTTTTTTTGCGCTAAGGCCTGTTGTAGTAAACACCAAACAACCCCTATTACTAGCAATAAGCAATTTGCTTGATTAAATAAAGCCACAAAACCAACCAGTGCGAGTAATAATACAATTAAGCTAGGAATAAATAAGCTAACAAAGAATGCTGTTTGCTTATTCTGCATGTTAAAAAACACACTGTACTGCTGATATAGGTGACGACAATCAAATTGTAGTGAGCTACTAAATAACACCACAAAGGCAAGTGACAAAATACTGAATATAGCAGCTAAATCAGCGCGCTCTTGTAACAACACCTTGGATGCCATAAATACACATAGTAATAAAGCTCCTCGCCATATCAAAGCCCAGCTATTATGCATAAAAAATAACAGCCAAAAGCCTGAAAGTGAATTCAACTTTAGCTTAGCTGTAGCATTAAAAGGGACCATCAAGGTACTTAGCGCAAATAACAGAACAAAGCCGCTATGATAAAGCAATGGACTGACATCAAGCGGTAACGTTGCCCAAATTGCGGATAACAAAAAACCATAAACCAGCGCTATTGGCTTGTATAAACATAAAATGCCGAGCACAAATTGCAATAGTAAAAACAACCAGAAATGCGGCACTCTAAGCCACTGACTCACACTAAGATCAATCGCGATAATGAGGCTCGCAATCAACCAGCCATTGCTTAAAAGTAATAGCTTTATATCCATAAAACCAAGCCAATATCGCTTCACCAATGTTTGTTGAAAGGCACGTTGAGCGCTGTTTTTTATAGCAGATTTCATTGCGCTCAACATGACACTTTGCAACAGCAAATACAGCCAAGCCATCTGTGCACCATACTGCGGTGCATCGCTGCTATCGATAATTTTTCCCAGCCCTAAAAACAACAGTAAAATCATACCAAGCATGGCAGAGCCAAGTACCACTAGAAATAACAAGCCAAAGTTTTTAAGTTGCAACAATAATTGCGTGAGTTCAGTTTTGTAAGCCTGATAACGATAATCCATAAAGGAGCGATATTGCCCGATTGATTGTTTTAAATTTGCAATCATAACGGTATACACTCAAAGCCACGCTCAATAAATGGCGCTGGTTCATGGCAAGTGATGACTATTTGCCCATTTGGCTTATCTATTAGATATTCATCAAGCAGCACTAATAAATACTGAATACTGGCTTGATCAAGTGCTGCGCTGGGTTCGTCTAGAAGTAAATAAGGTGCGTCACGCATAAGCGCTAAAATTAACTGGCATTTCTTTTGATTACCTGACGACAGCGCATCAAAACGAGTATTTAAAAATTCATTGAAATTAAACCCATCTATTATTGTCGTTGGCCAATCACAACCCAGCGTATTCACGGACAAGTTAATAATTTGCTTTGCCGTAAGAAAGTCAGGTAAAGCAATACAGTCTGAGGCTATAGCAACTTGTTTATGCGGTTCGGTTAATGCTTTTTTAGAAAATAAAATCTGCCCACTTTGGCGCGTTTCGAGCTCTGCCAACATCATCAACAACGTTGTTTTACCTTGGCCATTAGGCGCTTCAATGCATATTTTAGGTGCACAAAACTGCACACTATAGCCACTGTACAATACGTTTTCAGCAAACTGTTTATGTAACCCAATGACTTCTATCATAAATACTCCCTGATTTTGAAAGTGAATTATAACTGGTTTTCTATTTTCGTGGGCTACATGGTTTGTAACACTTTATTGCAGTTCGAATAGGCTAATTACTTGCGTTTAAAAAATGTTCGGTTAACACTAAAAGTCTATAATTATAATCCAAGGAATGTATCTATGAAAAAAGCCCTCAAATTTGCATGTATTACCTGTGCAGTATCAATTGCATTAACAGGTTGCAGTCAATCTAATAATTCAGCCTCTACCCCTGTGGCAACTGAGCAAACACAACAAGTAAAAACCTATAACGCTAAAACCTTTTTTGATACAACATCTATCATGGGCAGTAGCTTTTCCCCGACTGGCGATAAAGTTCTAGTTAGTAGCGATGAAAGCGGTATCTATAGCCTCTATGAAGTCGATGTAAAAACAGCAAGTAAAACGCGCCTAACCAATTTTGAAGACAGCACCTACCCTATTCGCTATTTCCCAAATGATGAGCGTGTACTATTTACCAAGGACTCAGGCGGTAATGAGCGCTACCATGTTTATGTGCGTGAAGTTGATGGTTCAATCAAAGATTTAACTCCAGGGGAAGAAACCCGCGCGAGTTTTACAGGCTTTACTAAAGATGGCAGTCAGTTTTTTATTACCAGTAATCAACGCGATGCCAAGTTTATGGACTTGTATCGTGTAGATAGCAAAACCTATAAAGTCACGCCCGTTTATCAAAACACACAAGGACTAGATGTGGGCGCAATTAGCCCTGATGGACGCTACATTGCACTGTCTAAAAATAATACCAATAAAGACAGCGATACGTTTATTCTTGATACCTATAAGAAAACCCTCAAGCCGCAATTAATTTCAAAACACGATACACCAGCACAATATACGCCTGAGACCTTCTCTGTAGACAGCAAATATTTATACTACTCAACAGACGCTAAAGGAGAGTTTTCAGAGGTGTGGCAATATGAGCTCGCCACAGGCAAGCACAGCCCAGCATTAAAAGATGATTGGGACGTTAGCTTTATTTACTTTTCTAAATCTGGGCGTTACCAAGTAAGCGGTGTAAATGCTGATGCCAGCACAAAGGTCACAGTAAAAGACACGCAAACAGCGGATGAAATTGCCATGCCTAAATTACCTGCGGGAAATCTACGTGGTGTGAATTTCTCAAGCGATGAGAAAACCATGGCGTTTTATTTAAATTCAGATACCTCACCAAGCAACTTATTTGTTTGGCAAGTTGGCAGTAATGAAGCCAAGCAACTTACCAACACATTAAGTGAAGATATAGATCAAAACGACTTAGTAGAGAGCACCATTGTGCGCTTTAAAAGTTTTGATGATTTAGAAATACCGGGCGTATTATACAAACCAAAACAAGCCAGCAGCACCAATAAAGTACCTGCACTTATTTGGGTGCATGGCGGCCCAGGTGGGCAAAGCCGAACTGGTTATAGCGCAATGCAGCAACATTTAGTTAATCATGGCTATGCTATTTTTGCCGTCAATAACCGCGGTAGCTCAGGCTATGGTAAAACATTTTTCCATTTAGACGATAAAAAACATGGCACCGATGATCTACAAGATATTGTCTACGGTAAAAAACACTTACAAAGCCTAGATTGGGTCGATGCAGATAAAATCGGCATCATGGGTGGTAGCTACGGCGGCTTTATGACCGCAGCCGCGCTTGCCTTTGAACCGGAAGAGTTCAAAGTAGGTATCAATATTTTTGGTGTGACTAACTGGGTACGCACACTGAACTCAATTCCACCATGGTGGGAAAGCTTTAAAAAGGCGCTATACGATGAAATGGGCGATCCTGCCACCGATGGTGAACGTCACCGTGCTATTTCACCGCTATTTCATGCCGATAACATCACTAAGCCTTTAATGGTTATTCAAGGTGCTAATGATCCACGCGTATTACAAATTGAAAGCGATGAGTTGGTTGCTGCGGTTAAAGCTAATGGTGTGCCAGTAGAGTATGTATTATTTGATGATGAAGGCCACGGTTTTAGCAAAAAAGAAAACCGTATCAGCGCCTCCAACGCCTACCTAAACTTTTTAGATACTTACTTGAAAGAACGCTTTGGCCCACAAGGGTAATTGTAAGCCAATTTATATTAAAGCCTGCTGCGTTTTCATGTACGCAGGCTTTTTATTGCTTGGTTAATCTAGGTTCCAGTAAAGCGAGCGCCAAACCAAATACAGCAGCAAAAATACCTAAAAACTCAAACCAACTATTGCCTGCATGTGGCATAGTCCGCGAAAGCTCATTTGCAGTATAAACACGTTTACCTCCCTCAACCTCTTCAACAAATGATTCACCGACATACTCATCCATTAACTTAAAACTTGGTACCCTTCTGGCCAGCATTTCCCGATTTTTCTCATCTCTTTTTTCTCGATTCGACTCAATAATATAATTGCTCCAATGAGTAAAAACATTCAGAGGTTCACCTGTTTTGATCACACCTTGTGATTTATATTCGTAAAAGCGCTCATTGAACACATAGTTTTTATGTCCTGCATAAAACAATGCACAACCAATAGATATTAAAAACATTGCGAGATAAATAACCTTACGCTGTGTGGCTGAGCTCTTTACTGCTTTACTTTTATACCACAGCTCTACATCGGGTATTTGCATCAGTCTAACTTTATCGTGACTCGATACTAGTGGCTTCATAAACTCATCAATTGAAAGATCTAATGCTATCAATAAAGCTCTAAATATTTCATTGGAGGGAATTGATTTATCGTTTTCAAGCTTGGATAAATAACTCTGCTCTATACCCGCTTGCTGGGCAAATTCAGGTTGGCTCAATTTTTTATTATTTCTTAGCTGCTTTAATTGCTGACCTAATGTACTCATCTTAATGCTTCCTTTTTTAAAGTGAGGTTAGATTCTTGGTAATTCATGCAGAGATAAGAAGCTGAATATTAAAGAATAGCCAAGAATATTAGCAGGTTAGTATAGAAGAGTCGAGCTGATAGCTGATAGCTGATAGCTGATAGCTGATAGCTGATAGCTGATAAAAAATTATGTTTGGATTTATTAATAAGGAAATTATTTATTGCTTGTTATTGAGGAAATAACAAGTGGCGGAGTGGACGGGACTCGAACCCGCGACCCCCGGCGTGACAGGCCGGTATTCTAACCAACTGAACTACCACTCCGCAGTGGTATGTGCATGGGGTAATGCACTTACTAATTTTGTTACGATATCAAATGGCGGAGTGGACGGGACTCGAACCCGCGACCCCCGGCGTGACAGGCCGGTATTCTAACCAACTGAACTACCACTCCGCAGAGATATCTTTTTACTTGTCATTACTTAATTTGTTGGCGGAGTGGACGGGACTCGAACCCGCGACCCCCGGCGTGACAGGCCGGTATTCTAACCAACTGAACTACCACTCCAGCATACAAATTTTGTAATATAACAGTGTTTAAATAGTTGGCGGAGTGGACGGGACTCGAACCCGCGACCCCCGGCGTGACAGGCCGGTATTCTAACCAACTGAACTACCACTCCAGCGCGTATTTAAACTGTTATTTTTTCTTATTGGCGGAGTGGACGGGACTCGAACCCGCGACCCCCGGCGTGACAGGCCGGTATTCTAACCAACTGAACTACCACTCCATAATAAGAATATGTTTTACAACCATATGTTGTGTAAGTGTTGGCGGAGTGGACGGGACTCGAACCCGCGACCCCCGGCGTGACAGGCCGGTATTCTAACCAACTGAACTACCACTCCAGCGCATACTTACAAATTGTCGAAAATTGGCGGAGTGGACGGGACTCGAACCCGCGACCCCCGGCGTGACAGGCCGGTATTCTAACCAACTGAACTACCACTCCGCATTTTCGTTTCTGTCTGAGTCTCCCCTGACAGCGGCGTGAATAATACGAACCAGCCCCTGCTTCGTCAAGGGCTTTTTTGTTTTTTTACAGGTTTTTTAGTCATCTGACATCGAAAGGTTTAAAATTCCACCTGATTTATCATTTTTTGAGCTATTTTCTGGTTCATCTGATTTTTGCTGTTCAGCTTTTTTTGACTCAACAGCTTTCTTTTTATTTAAAAAAGCTAAATTCAATTTAAGTTTTAATGGTTTGTTCTGCACAAAAACACGAATACATAACCAACCTATAAATAAAATGGCCAAATTTCCACCAACAATTAAACTAACCATTAATCCCGTGGACATTACTTTTGGTTTTACAACTGGCACAGGAATAATTTCTGGTTCGCTAACACTGGCAACTGGAATTTCTGGAATCACTTCAATCGGTCTTTCTATTTCAAATAAATAGGTTGGCAATGTAGCCATAAACTCTCGGTCATTGATTGTTGAGCCAAAAACAGAGATTTCAATGTTGTAGCGCCCCCAGCCATAATCTTGTAAAGCCAGCTCTCTAGCAGTAGTGCTGTTGCTATCTAAGTAAAATACCTGCTCTTCACCATTGGGATAATAAATTTTACCTTGCATGATCACCGTATCAGGTTTTAAAAGCTCATCATCAATATTGATGGTAATGCGATGATCATCCCCCTCTTCGGTTGCTTCAACGGAGGTAAAGCTGAAAGGCGGCTCATGCACAACAATAGGATCTTGAACCACCCGCCTCTCTAATACATCAGTGGTAATATAAAGCTCAGGGCGCCACTCGCCAGGTGTGAAATTTAAGGTAAACTCACCGGTAAACACACCGTCTTTAGCGCTTTCATCGAACCCGTAGCCATCATCTTTGAATTCAGTTACTTGTTGTATGCCTGCACCAAAGTTTTCAAAGTTTTCATTATTGGTGCTCACAAAGCTTACATTAAGCGATACCGCATCTTTAAATAGGTTGGCGCGAATCGGCTCGCCATCATTTAAAATCTCACCAGTTACCTTTACAGTTTCACCCTGAAACAGAATTTTAGGCAGTGGGTCTACTTTTAGCGATAGCTCACCAATAACAACAATGCGGCTTTCTGGCATTATTTGGCCAATAACTTGCCACGGCCCAGGCATGGGATTGCGAATAACCACTAAGTCATAATTTAATTCGTCGTACCAATCAAGACTAGTGTTTCTCACCGCATTGGTTGCAAAGTATTTAGTACCATCGGGTCTTACTAAAATTACGGCAGGCGATCCAGGGCGTCTAAAAAATATTAATTTTATTTCATCAATTTTGTCATCAACACGAAAACGGTTATCCAGTAACGGGATTTCATTTTGTTTACCGCTGCCTTTTAACTCTTCAACTTGCTTTACGCTGTGTGCATCGGGGTGGAAACACACGGCAATTAAAAGCAGTGAAACTACTAATAGCGTTTTCATAATAATGCCCTATTCAGCGCGCCATAAACAATGGCCGCCCTCCTTTTGTACAATTTCTAAACGCGTTTGATGTGCGCTTTGCTCTGCATCGTTAGCTGCTATAACTACCAAAGGTGCTCTGTCGCTACTTAGGCGTCTAATACCGCCTTTTTGATCTTCACTTGAGTCATCTTTGTTTTGATTTAGGTTTAGCTTTACTTGCCCCCCGGTCATTGCCAGGTAAACATCGGCTAAAATTTCAGAATCCAGTAAGGCGCCGTGTAACGTCCGCTTAGTGTTATCAACATCGTAGCGGCGACAAAGTGCATCTAGGTTGTTCTTTTGCCCTGGATGCAAGTCACGCGCCATTTTAAGGGTATCAAGCACACCACAAAAACTATGGGTGTTTTGATAGCCTTGATTTAATAACGCAAATTCATTATCCATATGGCCAATATCGAACGGCGCATTATGAATGACTAACTCAGCCCCTTTAATATAGTCAAAAAACTCTTGGGCAATATCACGATAAAGCGGTTTATCGCGTAAAAATTCATTAGTAATACCGTGAACATCGATTGCTTCTTCTTCAATGCTGCGCTGCGGATTAATGTAAACGTGAAAATTATTGCCGGTTAACCGGCGATTCATAAGCTCCACACAACCGATCTCAATGATACGGTGCCCTTGTTTAGGGTCGATGCCGGTGGTTTCTGTATCTAAAACTATTTGTCTGCGTGCCATATCGAATTAAGCCTGACTCTGGTATCTTTCTATAATCACTTTATTGTACATAATATCAAGGTAAAACAGTGCAAAAAACCGTAGAGATTTACACCGATGGTTCGTGTTTAGGTAATCCAGGCCCCGGTGGTTATGGTATTTTTATGATTTATGAAGCCCATGAAAAAAAATTAAGCCAAGGTTATAAGCTTACAACCAACAACCGTATGGAAATGCTGGCAGCCATTGTGGCGCTAGAATCTCTTAATCGTGCCTGCCCTGTAACCCTGACTACCGATAGCCAATATGTTAAGCAGGGTATTGAGTCTTGGATCACCAATTGGAAAAAACGCGGTTGGCAAACCTCGGCTAAAAAGCCGGTTAAAAATGTCGATTTATGGAAACGTCTCGACAAAGCCTGTGCCGAGCACGACGTTACCTGGAAATGGGTAAAAGGGCACAGTGGCCACAAATATAACGAAATTGTTGACGACCTTGCTCGTGATGCAGCCAGCGGCAACAACTTACTCGATGATGAAGGTTACCAACCGTAACCCTCTACATCATGCTATTTTTTATTTTGTTGATAATGCTGCTTTGAGGTTTGCCTAAGCCCTACCCCTTTTATTGGCGCAAATTGTGGACGAGCATGCCACTTAGGTTTGATTGGTGTAAGTGGCGCAACTCGTTTTCGTGCCACCAGCATATACACACTGCCCATAGGTTTTAAATACTGTTTGGTAAAGCTGCGCCAAAATGCAAACCGCGATAAGCGATTACCGCGCGCCAACGACGAATAAATAAAACGCTCATCGGCCACAATTTCAAATCCAAGTAAATTTAGCCAGTCTTTTACCCGTGCAGGAGTAAAAAAGCGCCCTGTCCACGGTAATTTTTGACGGCTAAACGGCAGTAACTGCGCTAACCCACAAAAGCTAAACGGATTAAAACCCGTAATGGCGATATAACCGCCTGGAATAAGAGTTCGATGAGCCTCACGTAAAATATGATGTGGATCTGAGTGATACTCTAAACAATGGCTCATAATGCAAGCATCTATACTATGCTCGTAAAAAGGCAGTTCATCTATATCGGCAACCACCCCCGTGTATGGGCCAAGCTCTGCAACACATACTTGATGTTTAATGGAGCTTTTACTGGTGTCTAATTCACCGCTTAAATTACCTAATTTAAGCATATGATAGCCAAACATTCGCGGTAACCAAGGCGACAATTTGCGTTCTATATCACAACGTAAATAATCACCATGCGGAAACTGCTGCCATGACAACGGTTTAGGACCTTCTTGAAAACTAAGGGCTGGTTTCATTATATAAGCTCGTTATAATATTAATTAAATACCACTTTATAGAGCAACGATACATGGTGCAAGTCAAAGCAATTAAAGCCTTTTCTGATAACTACATTTGGTGCTTAACCACCGAGCAGAATAACCAAGCGTGGGTGGTTGATCCTGGGCAATCAGCGCCAGTTTTAGAGCATTTAGCACAGCATAACTTAACCCTTGGCGGTATTTTAATTACCCATCATCATTATGATCATACCGATGGCGTAGCTCAATTAGTAAAGCAGTACCCTAACATCACAGTTTACGGCCCAAGTAATAGCCCATTTGAGGGAATAACAACGCCTTTAAATGAAGGTGATACAATTAGCGTTTTAAACATTCCATTTGACATTATAGCGACTCCTGGGCACACCCTAGACCATATTTGTTATATTAATGATGCACTGGCCTTTACTGGCGACACCCTATTTAGCGGCGGTTGTGGGCGCTTATTTGAAGGCAGCCCTGAGCAAATGTGGCATTCATTTAATAAGTTGCGAGTACTGCCAAGTGATTGCAAAGTATATTGCACCCACGAATACACCCAAGCAAACTTGGCCTTTGCAAAAGCGGTTGAGCCACGAAACCCCGAATTACTCGCTTACAGCCAGCAAGTAGATGAATTGCGAAAAAATGATGAAATAAGCTTGCCAAGCACCATAGGTCAAGAGCTTAAAGTTAACCCTTTCATGCGTAGCAACTTACCCAATATTACAGAGTCATTACCAAAAGAGTATTGTTTAGTTACAAAAAACAATGAACCTTGGGAAAACTTTGCTAGTCTGAGAAAGTTCAAAGATCATTTTTAAGCTAGCAACAATAATAATAAAACGATTAGTTAACAAACAATAAGTTAACATTTTCTAATCATATTTGTTTGGAACTTTTAACGGTCATAAGTGGCAATGTTGACTCATTATGGGTAGTATTCGCCGAGTTTTTTACCCTATGTATTGGTATTTATGAATAAATCTCCTCTTTTATTGGTCTTAGCGATGACGCTAGGCGGTTGTCAAACACTGACAACGTTAAACACAGATTCACAAAATCAAGCTCAAAACCAGCTTGAAGGCGCCAGCCCAAATGATATTAGCACTGCATTAATGATGAATGCGCAATATCAACAAGTAAACGATATTGAAGAAGAAGCCCCTGTGTTTGACGATGTTTGGGAGCGTATTCGTTACCAATTATCTATTGATATTCCACAAAATCGCCCAGTGGTCGCTGAGCGTAATTATTATGCACGTCATCAGGCATACCTTGACCGTATTTCTAAACGTGCTGAGCCGTATTTACATTTTATTGTTGAAGAAATTGAAAAGCGTGAAATGCCCATCGAAATTGCACTTTTACCCATTGTAGAAAGTGCGTTCGACCCTTATGGCTATTCGCACCGTACTGCATCGGGTATTTGGCAGTTTATGCCCGCAACCGGCGAGCGTTTCGATTTAAAACAAAACTGGTGGTATGACGGTCGTCGCGATATTGTGCAGTCTACTCGCGCTGCACTTGATTATCTCTCGTACTTACACAAAACCCTTGAAGGTGATTGGCTGAACGCAATTGCCGCCTATAACTCAGGTGAAGGCCGCTTGCTGCGTGCGATTAAAAAGAATCGTAAAAAGCATTTACCTACCGACTTTTGGTCACTAGATTTACCTCGTGAAACCACCGCCTACGTGCCTAAATTATTAGCTTTAGCTGATTTACTAAAACGTGCAGATGAGTTTAAAGTGTCGTGGAAGCCAATAATTAACGCACAAGTAGTCGAAGTGGTTAATATTGAGTCACAAATAGATTTAGCACTGGCTGCGGATATGGCCGATATGACCCTTACCGAACTATATCGATTAAATCCAGGATTTAACCGCTGGGCAACCGATCCTGATGGCCCACACTTTTTATTACTACCTACCGATAAAGTAGAACAATTCACTGAAAAGCTTACCGCTACAGCGATTAAAAACCGTCTTCGTTGGCAGCAATATAAGGTCAAACGTGGCGATAGCTTGTCGGTGATTGCAGATAAATTTACCACTAGTATCAGCGCGATTAAGTCATTAAATAAGCTTAACTCAAACGTAATTCGTGTGGGTCAACAAATTTTAGTACCACTCACTGATGGTAAAATTAACAGTGAACATTTGCCTCAGCAAGTACGTGCGGCCGCTAATAAAAGTTTACGCACTAAACTTTCTCATACGGTAAAAAGTGGCGATACCCTATGGGATATTAGCCGCGAATACGATGTAACTATGAGTGAATTAGCTAAGTGGAATAAGCTGAAAAAAAATGCAGTACTGCGTTTAAATCAAAAATTGGTAGTTTATAAGTCAGCTAGCCAGCCTAAAAAGTCGACGAGTAATACTAATCGTACTATTACCTACAAAGTTCGTCGAGGCGATTCTTTAGCGCGTATAGCGTCTAAGTTTAATTTAACAGTGAGCGATATTATTAAATGGAATAACCTTGCCGGACAAAAATACTTACAGCCAGGACAAAAGCTTAAATTAAAAGTAGATGTAAGAAGTAGCTGATCCTTATTGTAAAAAACTGTTAAATAAAAAAAGAGCGCATGCGCTCTTTTTTTATGCCTGCTATAAACCTTAGCCTACAATGCCTAAAGGCTGTGCTGTTTGCCATGCACCGCGAGTAAAATCGGGAATATCGATTGAGCGGCTACGCTCACTCACAGACTGGGCTGATAACGGTGAAATAACCGACCATGCTGCGCCATCGTAAACGTCCTGATCCAGCGGTTCGCCATTTCTTAAACAGTAAATCATCCGCCAAAACATTAAAAAGTCCATGCCACCATGGCCACCATTGCGCTGTGCCTCTTCACCCATTTTAATCCATAGGGGATGGTCGTACTGCTCATACCATCCGCTCATATCATAATCCCATTCATGAAAACTTTTAGAACCACCATTTTCAAGGGCAATACGATTAGGGAAACCGGCAAACACACCATTCGTGCCTTGGATTAAGTTATGTCGAGAGTATGGCCGAGGGGTTGTTGTATCGTGCTGTACCATAATACTGCGCCCCTTGAGAGTTTTAATCAGTGCCGTGTTCATATCACCGGCAATATAATTAAGCTGATTACGGGAATGATCCGCTGCAAATTCACGTTGTGCATACGCGCTTCTACCCAGCGAAGGAGAGCTCATGGAGGTTAAAAAATCAAACCTATCGCCACGATTTATATTCATATATTGCGATACAGGGCCTAATCCATGGGTCGGGTATAAATTACCATCACGTTTTGCATGCCATTGCGTTCGCCATGAGCCTGTTTTGTGCTCAAGCTCTTTCATTTGCCAACGTAGCTCATGGATATAGGCCGCTTCGCCATGTAACAGCTCCCCAAATACACCTTGGCGCACCATGTTTAATACCATTAACTCGTCGCGACCGTAATTCACATTTTCCATCATCATGCAATTTTTTTGAGTACGTTCGGCGGTATCTACAATTTGCCACATTTCGTCAACAGTCAGTGCCAAGGGCACTTCAACAAAAGCATGTTTTGCGCTGTTCATAGTATCGATAGCCATAGGTGCATGCCATGCCCAAGGAGTAGAAATAATGACTATATCTATGTCTTGTCGTTCAAGCATTTGTTGATAGGCCCGCTCACTGCCAGTATATAACGCCGGCTTAGCTACCCCTTTATCAACTAAATAATTGGCAGCTCGCTCTAGCACCTCAGTGTGCGTGTCACAAATAGCGACTATTTGCGCACCTTCAATATGGCTCATGCGCTTTACATGTCCATAACCGCGCTGACCCACACCAATAAAGCCCACTCTAACCACATCCATTTTAGGCGCGACTAAACCAATAACGCTGCGCCCTTGCTGTTTTGGTGCGCTTGCATTAGCACTTCCACTTGATGCACAACCACTCACTACACCTGCAGCTGCGGCAACACTGGCTGCTTTTAAAAAGTCTCGACGATTAAATTGCTTCATTGCTTTATCCCTTTTGTTATTGTTTTAACTTACCTAAAGGCGATGAACGGGTAAATAGGTGAAGAGGTAAGCGACATAAAAATAAGGTTAAAAGAGATAAAAATTCGCATTTACCGGTTACTTGGGGTTATAGTCGAAAAAAATTATTATTTTAAGTAGTTATGTCTTATATAAAAATCACTGCACTTTTTTTAGCTATTGCACTAACGGGTTGCTCTGAGCCTACAACGCCAGCTTCATCTCTTGAAAACACCCCTGGCGTTAGTTTAAATAATCTTAAACAGCATATTAAAACCTTAGCGTCAGATGACTTTGAAGGACGCGGCCCGCTTACCTTAGGTGAAGTTAAAACCGTTGGTTATTTAAGTGAGCAATACCAAGCAATGGGGTTGTCTGGCGCGTATCAAGAGAAGTATTTACAGCCAGTTAAAATGGCCATGCTAACTGCAGATCAAAACATGCAATTAACTATGGGGAAGCTTAGCTTTATTGCAGGTAAAGACTTCACCGCCCGTACAAAGCAGTTACAGCCGATTATTGATGTCCGCAATAGCGATATTGTATTTGTTGGTTATGGGATTAACGCGCCAGAATATAACTGGAACGACTATGCCAATGTTGATGTAACCGATAAAACCGTTATTGTGCTGGTGAACGATCCGGGCTTTGCCACCCAAGACGATACACTATTTACAGGCAATGCCATGACCTACTATGGCCGCTGGACTTATAAATATGAAGAAGCCGCGCGCCGAGGTGCAAAAGCGGTATTTATTGTTCATGAAACAGCCCCAGCCGCATACCCTTGGGGCGTGGTTGAAAGCTCAAACACGGGCACCAAGTATAGCTTGATGGACAACAACCTTAATGCATCTGAACTGCCAGTTATGGGCTGGTTAACACTTAATACGGCTGAACAAGTATTCGCATCGGCAAACTTAAATTATCAACAATTAAAGCAACACGCATTAAGTAAGCAATTTCAAGCCAAGGAATTGAACTTAAAGGCGAACCTTGCATTTAAAAATGAAGTGTCACACGCTAAATCACATAATGTGGTTGCACAAATTACAGGCAGTGAAACCCCTGACGAATACGTTATTATTAGTGCCCATTGGGACCATTTTGGTACTAAACAAACCGACAGTGGACCTAAAATTTATAATGGCGCAGTAGATAATGCTTCGGGCACCGCAGCAACACTTGAAATAGCTCGCATTATGAGCAAGATGCATCAGCAAAAGCCATTTAAACGCTCAATCCTGTTTGCTAACTTTACCGCCGAAGAAACAGGTCTAATCGGCTCAGAAGAATTTGCCAATGGGAATATGATTGCCACCAAAAAAATGGTCGGATTATTAAATATCGATGGTATGAACGTGCTCGATGAAACCGATTATATTTTGCAATACGGTAACAACCTATCAGAAATGGAGAGTTACTTAGCAAGCGCGGCTAAAGCACAAGGACGCGTGGTAAAAATGGATCCTCGCCCACAAAATGGATTGTTTTTTAGATCAGATCATTTCTCACTCGCTAAACAAGGCGTGCCAAGTTTACTGTTTATGAGCTTAGGTGATACCGATCCTGACTACATCAGTCATAAATACCATAAAGAAGCCGACGACTATTCAGATACATGGTCATTAGCTGGTGCAAAACAGGATATCGAGCTAGTTATAGATATAGCCAGTCAACTTGCCAATAATGGCGACTGGCCTAAGTGGACAAGCGAGTCTGATTTTAAAGCCAAACGTTTAGAAGATAAGTAAATGAAAAAGCAGCCGAGAAATTATTCGGCTGCTTTTATCTGTATCGTTAAAGATTGTGCGTGTTTGTTACTGAACTTTGGCAAATTCTTGCTTAGATAATTCGCCATTCCCGTCAATATCTAAGTCATCAAATAATTTAGCTAATTGTGAATTAGCTTGTGCTTCAGACTGGCTAATAACGCCGTCGCCATCAGAATCAAAAGAATCAAAGTCAACCGCAGCAAAAGCGGCAGAAGACGAAGCAAGTGCAATTAAAGCAAGCGTTTTAGTAAATGTTTTCATAATAAATCCTTAGCTTAATAAAAAAGTGGGTAAGAAATCCTTTTCAAAGATCCTTAGGGAATTATAAAGTTAGTATGCTGAAAATTCGTCTTTAGAAAGTTCACCATTGCCATCTACGTCCAGCTCTGCAAACTGCTCCATAAGTTCGGCCGCAACCGATGCTTCAGCTTGGCTAATTGCGCCACTACCATCTACATCAAGAGTTTCAAAGTCTGTGCTGGCAAATACTGCAGATGAAGAAGCAAGTGCCATAAGTACAAGAGTTGACTGTAATTTTTTCATAATATTAATCCTTCAAAGTATGCAATGTTTGGGTATAAATTAATTAACTCAACGCTACAACCGTACATCCTAGTTATTCTCTTTCATAGGCTCCCTTGCCTATTTAGGTTGTCTTTGGCAACTCAGAATATGTAATAGCGTTGAGCATTGGCCTTTTAAGCCTTAGAAAATTCTGCTTTAGAAAGCTCGCCGTTTTTATCCGTATCAAGCTCTGTAAACTTACTCATAAGTGAAGCGTCTACTGATGCTTCCGCTTGGCTTATTGCGCCATTACCATCCACATCCAGTGTGTCAAAATCTGTTGCAGCAAACGCCACAGATGAAGAAGCAAGTGCCATTAATACCAGTGTTGATTTAAATGTTGTCATAACGTAATTCCTTCATTGGGTTGTAAGGTTAAGCGTTAAGCTTAATCACTTTTTGCTAAATACAGCTTAGGTATTACAACTTCGATGCCATGTTTAATTTTTTATTTATAAACAATAAGTTAAAAATAAAAATGTGATTTTTACTTAAAAATGCCCAACATTTTGTTGCTCTTTTGCAACAGCTACTTTTAACTAAAAAAATACCCATTAAAATTCAACAACTTAAATCATCTAAAAAAGACACACCTATCTTCAATTCAAAATAAAACAATAAAACTGAGTCGCTATAGAGATAAATCGCCACTGAACAAATTAACAACGCGAAATTAAACAGGTTAAATTAAATAGATAACAAATTGAAAATAAACAACTTAAATTGATTTGTAGAAAAATATAAATTAATTTTTTTAACGGGGAGAGAAAAAGCAAGGATTTGTCGCCGTATGGCGAATAAATACTTAAAGTAAGGAATGAATCTCGTGCGGGATACTAATTTGATATCACTCATACCCACTTATTTGGGCATGAGTATATGGGGTCACTTCCAGCCTTGGCGCCATCTTTGTTCGTCTTTTAAGTCGCGCCACTGAATAGGATATTGATTTTTTGACATCACCGCTTCAGTGATACATTCAATCACATTAGCGTCTTCATCAAATTCTACCTCAACAATAATAAAGTGCTTTTCTTTATTAATAGCTGGGATGGCAGTCCATTTACTATTTAGCAGTTTTTTAGGGTTTAATTTATTCATACTACACCTTTTATGTTTTCTGCTTGAGAATACGTATCAGGGATACGTTTAGTTTTATTAAAAAACCAAAAACTTCCCTTTAAACATTTGTATTTAGCAATGAAAAGTATATTCTCCAGCATCAAACGAAAGTAATTCAATAGCCGCATTTTCACCTATACTTGGCGTTTCACGAGTTCAAACGGGGGAAATCACTGTTTCAGCGCAAGGAGAACCGTCTTGTCGATTCAGGGTCAGAGGCCTGTTCGCTGCTACCTTAATATACGCTGGATAATTAATACACCCCGTTACCCACAGTAATGGCTATTTGATTGCTATGACTGTTTACTTCGGCTCATACAACCAAAACCAATAAATAATAGCGACAATAAGTAAAACGCCTAATAAATTAATTAATAACATAATTAAATCCCCTATAAATAAAGTTACGAGTTACTCGCTTTAAAATAACGTAATCGGTTTGCATTAGTGACTACAGTAAGCGATGATAAAGCCATTGCCGCGCCAGCTACGACTGGGTTTAGTAGTAAACCAAAAAACGGATACAACAGCCCTGCAGCAATCGGAATACCCGCAATGTTATAAATAAACGCCCCAAACAAATTTTGTTTAATATTAGTTATGGTTGCGCCACTAATTGCAATGGCATCTGCAAGACCATGAAGTGAGCCTCGCATCAGCGTTATATCCGCACTTTCAATAGCTACATCTGTACCAGTGCCAATGGCAAATCCAACATCGGCTTGTGCCAACGCTGGCGCATCATTTATACCATCGCCAGTCATGCCCACAATTTCACCTTGAGATTGGCGCTTAGTCACTTCACCGGCTTTATCATCTGGCATTAATTGCGCTATAAAGTCTGTAATACCGACTTTGCTGGCAACGGCTTTAGCGGTCGCTTGGTTATCGCCTGTCAGCATAACCACATGAATACCATTATTTTGTAAGCGTTTAATAGCTTCAGCTGAATCTTCTTTTATTGGGTCAGCAACCGCAATAATGGCATGTAATTGATTGCCAATAGCAAAGTACATCGGCGTTTTAGCAGCGCTAGCAAGCTGCTCCGCTTGAGGTATTGCCTCTGCAATATCTATATTGTGGCTTTTCATTAGTGCCTGATTGCCAAACAATAGGCTTTGCTCATTAATAGTACCGATGACACCTTGCCCAGTGATAGCATTAAAATTACTGACTTTTTCAAGGGAAATATTTTGGTTTTTAGCATAATTAACCATGGCTTCGGCTAATGGATGCTCAGAACTACTTTCAAGACTAGCTGCTAACTTTAGCACCTCGGTACTGTCGCTTTGGTTGAACGTAACCACATCGGTCACGGTTGGCTTACCTGCGGTTATAGTGCCTGTTTTATCTAAGATCATGGTGGTGATTTTAGCTGTTGTTTGTAGCGCTTCACCGTTACGAATAAGTATACCCGACTGAGCAGCTTTACCTATGCCGACCATAATTGACATCGGTGTAGCTAAGCCAAGTGCACACGGGCAAGCAATAATTAAAACTGTGGTTATTGCAACAACCGCATAAGCAATACTCGGCTGTGGGCCAAAGTTAAGCCATGCTAAGCCTGCTAGCACCGCAATAATCATCACTGTGGGTACAAATATGCCTGAAATAACATCAGCTAAGCGTCCAATTGAGGGTTTAGAGTTTTGTGCACGTTTAACCATATTAATAATATTCGCTAAGGTGGTTTCGCTGCCTATATGGGTTGCTTTAAACAACAAAGTACCACTTTTATTAATACTGCCAGCAACAACCTTGTCACCCTCACCCTTATTAACCGGCATCGGTTCACCAGTGAGCATTGATTCATCTAGTGTACTGCTACCTTCAATAACATCTCCATCGACTGAAATTTTCTCTCCAGGGCGGACACGAATCAAGTCACCTTTAATAACTTGGCTTATAGCTACATCTTGCTCTTGGTTATCTCGGATCACCCGTGCCGTTTTAGGTTGTAAACCAATTAAGCGTTTAATAGCCTCAGAGGTACGCCCTCGCGCCTTTACTTCAAAGGCTAAGCCAAGACTTATTAAGCCTATGATCATTGCTGAGGCTTCAAAATAAACATGTCTAGCCACCTCTGGTAATAGACTTGGCATGATCACCACCACCATTGAATATAGCCAGGCTGTTCCCGTACCAAGCGCAATCAAGGTATCCATATTAGCCGTATGATTTTTAAATGACTGCCATGCGCCAGTATAAAATTGCTTACCCGACACAATCATTACGACCAACGTCATCATTCCAACAATAAACCAGCCAATACGCTGGGCATTGCTAGTGACACTCATATCAAAGATTAATCCATAAAGCATTAATGGCGCACCCAAACCCAATGCCAATAGCATATTGCGCATAAGTTTTTTGTAGTGCGCGTTATCAGCTTCGGCTTTTTCATCTAGGGCGTCTTGTTGAGAATCACTGTTCATAGGTTTAGCTTGATAGCCAATATCAGCGACAGCGTGCATTAGCTGCTCAGCCTTAGCCGAACCTTCTACTTGCACAGTTCGATCGGCAAAGTTCATTTCAACGCGCTGCGCACCCTCTACATTTTTCAGTGCTTTCTCTATTTTAGCCACGCAACTGCCACAATTTGCGCCTTCAATCATAAAGTTTTGCGTGGTGGGTTGATTACTCATAACGCTTCCTTAGTATTTTTAACTTCAGAGATTGGATCAACAAAGGTCTCTATTAAGCTACATATATCTGCACTTACAGCCCCATCAGGCGATTTATCCCACTGTTTAACCGCTGCTTGCATTCGCGTGCGTAATTTAAGTGTTTCTTGAAAGTGCTGCTCTGTTTCCTCTAGTCGCTTTGCTATTAATTGTCGTGTGAGCGGACAAGGGCACTGCCCTTGCTCCGACTGCGCAATAATTTGTTGAATATCTTTTATTGAGAAACCGAGTTGACGCGCACTAATAATAAACTTTAAACGTTGCTGTTCGGCTGCGGTATACACTTGATAACCATTGCGCTCACCACGAATAGGATTAAGCAGCTTTATTCGCGTATAATGACGAACTGTGTCTTGGGTCACGCCCATAGTATTGGCTAATTGCTTTACGTACATCATTAAACCTCTGGCTGGCTATGTAATGACAACATAATAAACCTATGTGTAACACATAGGTCAACAATTAATTAAGCATATGGCTGGGAGTGTGGAAGAAAGTTAAGATAAGAGCAGCCACCATAAGTGACTGCTAAATTTGAGAGTTACTGTAGTGCTTAGTTTGCTTTGCTTCGAGATTGCTTAAGTGCTTCACCAAGCTCACCCGCAATTGCTTGAATTTCAGGCATAGCGTCTTGTACTAAGGCTTGTGACATTTGCATTGATTCTTGCATTACTTGTGGCATTTTCTTCAAAATAGCCTGCCCTGACTCTGTCTTATAAAAAGCTAACATGTCGCTAATTTCTTGTTCAGTAAATTGTTTATCGTAGAGGTTAATCATCATCGGCTGCATTTTTTGCCAGCTCATTTTTGTTTTTAATACCTCGGTCATATCAGCATAATATTTGTCGAAAATTGCTTTCTCATCTGGCTTTACGCCCATTTGCACTGACATATTTTGCATCATGCCCTCAACTTGCGCATACATAGAGTCAACCATGGCATCCATGTTCATCACCTCTACCAGCTCATCAATTTTTTGCTGTTTGGCAGTTTGCGCTGCAAGGTTAGTTGAAAAAATTAAAAGTGAAAGCAGTATTACCTTACCCATATTAATATCCTTTTTGTATTTGAATTAGCGTCATAATCACATGTTCAACAAGTGTTGTAAATGGGGACAACTAAAAAACGAAAAAGCCGAATAACAGGTGTTTATTCGGCTTTTAATCGTTTATTCCCAGAGCTAATCTTTTTCGATATTATCGAGCCCTTTCGTTCCCTCTTTAGCTTTAAGCTTATGATGAATAGCGGTTTTAATCAGCATATAGCCACTAATAGGTGCAGTGATTAATAGAAATATAGTGATTAATATTTCTTTTACACTTAAGCCACTGACTGAATTAGCAAAAAATACCATAGCAGCGGTAAGTATACTCGCCATACCTAAAGTGGTGGCTTTTGTTGGCCCATGTAAACGCATAAAAAAGTCAGGTAATTTAATTAAACCAATTGAGCCAATTAAAATAAATAACCCGCCTAATAGCAGCAATATTGATACGATCCATTCACTTATCATTTTAATACCTTACTCAATTATGTCGCCGCGAAGTAAATACTTACATACAGCTACCGTACTTATAAACCCAAGCATGGCAATAAGTAAGGCTGCTTCAAAGTACAGCCCCGTGCCCATGCTAATGCTATATAAAATAATCAGTGCAATCACGTTAATGTACATAGTATCGAGCGCTAAAATACGATCCGGTACTGATGGGCCAATAATAAGTCGCCATAGATTAAGTAATAACGACAATCCAACCATTGAAAAAACAATCAGTAATACTGTATCTAACATTGAAATATCTCCTTTAGGGGAGCTTCGTAACGTGCTTTTATTTGTTTAATAAGCGCTTGCTCATCATCTAAATCTAACACGTGAATTAATAAATAACGCTGTACCGGTTCATCGTCTTCATTAAGCGATTTAATCAGCGGGTAAACCTCGGCACTTACCGTACCCGGCGTTAAAGACACGCAGCTTGCTAAAATAGTAATTGGCATTTCATGCATTAAATCTATAGGCACTTTAACAAAGCCTGGACGCAGATTTTTTGAAGGGCCCAGAATTAATAATGCCACTTGCAAGTTAGCCACTATAATATCGTAAAGTACGATTAGTAATTGCTTAAGTGCTAGCCCCGGCTTTAATATCAGCGGTTGCGGGTCTCTAAACGACATACTAAATAACGGTATTAGCAACGCGAGTAGCGCCCCTAATATAATATGCCCTACCGACACACTGTTATTTAACAAGAGCCATACTATAAATAAAAATAGACTACGAAACGGCGTAGGTAACCAACCAAAACGAGCTTGTAAGCGCATTACATACCTCCCTTAAGTACCGCATTAATACCACCACTAATGTCGTGAAGCTGTGTTGCCGCCTCGAGGGCGTACTGTGTTGCCACGTCACCAAAAATAACCAGTAGTATTGAACTTGCCAATAAACCAACTAACACGGTCACTTGTAGCGGGTGGGCATTGGCAGCATCGCTAGCATCACCTGTTTTGTCTTTACGTTCCCAAAACAAACTAGTACCTGCACGTGATATAGCCACAATTAGCGCTAAGCTCATAATTAAGTAAACAGGCCAAAATACCAGTGCTTGCTCGCTATTTAAGGTCGTTTTTAAAATCCAAATTTTGCCAACAAAGCCCGAAAAAGGTGGCATACCAATAACGGTTAAACCGGCAATAATAAAACACGCACCTAATAAAAATGGTTGCTTTACTGCACGCCCGCCGACTAATCGATCACCAGCTTTACCTCGTTGTGTTGCAATTAAATCAGCAAGTAAAAATAGCGCCGCAGTCACTAACGTTGAATGCACTAAATAGTAAAGCAATGCAGCGGTGGCATTTATGTTTTGGAGTGCGACTAATGCCACCAACGTCCCTACAGAAACCAGTACTAAATTAGCGGTAAGCTTACGTAAATCTTGTGCGGCTAACACCCCTATTGCGCCAATCACTATGGTGGCAATAGCCAGCGCCCATAACCAAGACTGCGCCATATGCTCAAGTTCGCCAGCTTGTTCACCAAAAATAACCGTGTATACACGTAAGGTCGCATAAACACCAACTTTAGTCATAATCGCGAATAATGCAGCAACCACAGGTGTGGCACTTGAGTAGGCGTTTGGTAACCATAAATGCAATGGTAATAACGCACTTTTAAGTGCAAATACAACGAGTAATAATAACCCGCCCGCTTTTGCTAAATAAACGTCGTCACCACTTAGCTGCGGTACTTTATTGGCCATATCAGCAATATTTAAGGTGCCTAATACTCCGTATAAAATACCTAAACCAATTAAAAATACGCTTGAACCTACTAAATTTAAAATAACGTAATGCAGAGCAGCGCGCGTTTTGGGTTTACCGCCACCGTGCATTAACAGCGCATAAGAGGCAATTAATAACACTTCAAAAAATACGAAGACGTTAAATAAATCCCCTGTTAAAAATGCACCATTTACCCCTAGTATTAAAAAATGGATTAAAGGGTGAAAAAAGCTACCTTGTTCATCATCACCAGCACAGCCATATAAAGCCACGCCAACCCCCAAAAAGGCGGTTAAAGTGACTAACAAGGTCGAGAGCATATCTGCAACCAGTACAATACCAAATGGTGCAGACCAGTTACCTATTGCATAAACAATAATTCCATTATCTTTAACCTGAATTAGCAGTAATACCGTAACTGCAAAGGTTAAAATAGCCATTAAGCTAGACATAAATCGGCGTGCAAATAAGCTTTTGCCACACGGTGGGAGCAACAAAATAATTGCCGCTAGCATTGGCAGTAAAATAGGCAAAGATGCTAAATGCTGAATCATTTTCTCTCCTTGCGTTTATTTTTAGTTAGGGTGCCATCAACATGGTCGTTGCCTAAATCTGCTCGGCCTCGAATAGATAAAATAACCACAAACGCAGTCATCGCAAAGCCAATTACAATGGCTGTTAACACTAAGGCTTGTGGTAGCGGGTCAGCGTAATCAGCGCCAGTCCCTAGTACCACGGCCTTATTAATTGTTAAGCGCCCTGATGAGAATAAAAACAAATTAACCGCGTAAGAAATCATTGTCAGCCCCAGTACCACTGGGAATGTACGCGCTCTTAGTAATAAAAACACGCCACAGGTGACTAACACGCCAACGCAAGATGCGTATAACAGTTCCATTAAATATTTACCTCTTCTTTCTCTGCGTTCGCGGTCATATTACCTAAGCTCGCAAGGATCATCAGCGTAGCGCCAACAACAGTTAAGTACACGCCCAAGTCAAATACAATGGCGCTGGCAAGCTCTGTTTTACCAACAAACGGAATATCAAAGTAATCAAACCAGGTAGTTAAAAATGGCTTATCAAAGAACCAACTTCCCACACCTGTAAACATGGCAATAGCAATACCTGATGCAATAATTTTTCGATAGTTAACATCAAAGCGTTCATTTATCCACGCAGTACCATGCGCCATATATTGTAAAATAAAGGCAATAGAAGTTACGAGGCCTGCTATAAAGCCTCCTCCAGGTAAGTTATGACCGCGTAGGAAAATATAAGCAGACACTAATAGCGCTAATGGCAGTAAGCTTTGAGAAATACAAGCCAATAAAATAGGATGGCGATCTTTAGACCATGGACGCCCTTCACTATCGCTCGCTGGCATATAAAGTGGAATTCTTGATAACAGTTTAAATATGCCCAGTGCGGCAATACCTAACACGGTAATTTCACCTAAAGTATCAAAGCCCCTAAAATCAACCAAAATAACGTTAACTACATTAGTACCACCACCGCCTGTTTTGGCGTTAGCAATAAAGAACTCAGAAATTGAATCAAGCGGACGAGTCAGTAAGGCGTAACAAATACTCGCAATAATGATCCCCACGGTAGAGGAGATAACCACATCACGTAAAATACGCAATGAGCTTGACTCTCTTGGCGTGCTTTGAGGTAAGAAAAACAGTGCCAACATTAATAGTATAATAGTCGCTACTTCTACAGTAAGTTGCGTTAAGGCCAAGTCAGGCGCTGAAAAACGGGTAAACGCCACCGACACCATTAGTCCCACAATCGACAGCATTAATAACGACACCATTCGAATTCGATGCCAAATAACGGTAGCAATTGCACCTATTATGAGTAGTCCTGCACCAATTGCGTTTTGAATATCAACCGGGGTATTAGGCACGCTACCAGCTAGCTGCTTCATTTCAAATAATGGCCAACCAGAGGCAAGTAATACAACGCCTAACATTATAAATACATAACGTTGTAATGAGCCATTTTCTGTTGATTGGATTTTGTTTTGACACCAATTGACCACTACCGCTAAAAAACGCTCGAAGATTTTTTTAGCGTTAAAAGGAGGTAACGACGCTTGGAACTGGAACAAGTACTTTCGATTAACGTAAATAAATAAACCACCAATTACCGCCATACCACTCATAAGTAGAGGTAAATTGAAACCATGCCAAATAGTCAACTTGTACTCGGGCATAGCTTGACCAAGTACAGCCAGCGACGCGGCTGATAAAATACCGTCAACGACAAAGTGTGGAAAAATACCCACTAAAATACACAGTACCACTAAGATCTCTATAGGCACACGCATATAACGCGGCGCTTCATGAGGGGTACGTGGTAAATCAATTGGCTCACCATTAAAGAACACGTCATGAATAAAGCGTGATGAGTACGCCACCGACAACGCACCCGCTACAGTTGCCAGCACCGGAATTAGCCACGACATAGAGCCAAGCACTTGCTGATGTAGTGTCTCAGCAAAGAACATTTCTTTTGATAAGAAACCATTTAACAACGGTACACCTGCCATAGCGGCAGCAGCCACCATCGCCAAGGTTGCCGTATAAGGTAAGTAGCGCCACATGCCATTGAGTTTGCGCATATCACGAGTCCCGGTTTCATGATCAATAATACCGGTTGCCATAAATAACGACGCTTTAAACGTCGCGTGGTTAATAATATGAAAAATAGCGGCAACGGTTGCAAGCTGTGTATCCAGACCAAGTAATAATGTAATTAAACCCAAATGACTAATCGTTGAATAGGCTAACAAGCCTTTTAAATCATGTTTGAATAACGCGATATAAGCGCCAAATAATAACGTGGTTAAACCGGTCAAACCGACTAATAAAAACCAAGTATCGGTACCCGCTAATGCGGGATAAAAACGCGCAAGTAAAAAGATACCTGCTTTTACCATGGTGGCAGAGTGTAAATACGCACTTACCGGCGTAGGTGCAGCCATAGCGTGCGGTAACCAAAAATGAAACGGAAATTGTGCAGATTTAGTAAAAGCACCCAGTAAAACTAATACCAGTGCTAATTCATATAAGTCGTGAGATTGAATAATCGCTTTGCTAGCTAAAATGGTGTCTAAGTCGTAACTTCCAACAATATCGCCTAACAACATTAAACCACCCAGCAAGGCTAAACCACCTGCGCCGGTTACTGCTAATGCCATGCGCGCCCCCTTGCGCGCCTCTGATTTGTGCCACCAGTAACTGATCAGCAAGAACGAGCTAATACTGGTTAGCTCCCAAAATACCCATAACTGAATCACATTGTTTGACATAACAATGCCCAGCATGGCGGTCATAAATAACATTAAGTAGCTAAATAGCTTTGGCAGCGAATCATTTTGACTTAGGTAATAACGGGCATACAAAATAACCAGCAGCCCTATTCCTAAAATCATAAATAAAAACAGTAAACTTAATCCATCCAAGCGTAAGGAAATATCCAGCCCTAAAGCAGGTATCCACTGTGCGCTAAAACGAATGGTTTCTCCCGCGAGAATCGCAGGCGCATGATAAAGTGTAATTGCAAGCGCGGCTAATGGCGCAATAGCCGTTAGGCTCGTTGCCTGATTTCGAGAAAGTTTGCCGGTGCATGCAGAAATAACACTGCCTAATAAGGATAACAGGGGTATCCAGAGCAAAGTCATAATGAAGGGCCTTTTTGAATCATAAAGTTTATCAATTCGCTACTTGTTATTATTAAATACCAAAGTGACTTGGGTATACGTTTTATGTCTGTTTTTTAACAACATTAATACGTACAGTTATACTGATAAACGCAGTTTTTGTCTATAGAAAGCGCCGCTAGCGGGATAATAATCAAACAAAAATGCCTATAAATTCATGAACTGAAGTAAAACAAGCTTAGCTTTTAAACAGTTTACGGCAGAGTCTATAACCACTAAAATCGTACAAATAAATCAGCATTGAGTGCTATATGGGTCTGCCACAAAACACGGTATTGCGCTGATAGCCCTAACTGTTGATATTGCATAATTGACCACTGTGCACTGGGTTTATAAGCAGTGCCACCTTGTTGGCAACTTTGGCTTTTGTGCCACCCTTTGGGAGCATCTGATTTTTTTGCAATAAATAAGTTAGGAGCAACAAACCCATCAAGCTGACATAACCACGCTTGCTTTTTTGCTGGTAAAGCGTACTCATCTTCAAAGCCATTAAAGTGCATTAATTCATGCAAAAAAACCGCGTAGCTAGCCTGTGAATTAATATGCATTAAACCATTTTTTACACTGGCAGTACCTTGCTTAGGCATCATAACAGCAAAATCGAACCCAGAGGGAAGCCGCTTTTTAAGCGATGATTGTTGCCAATTGCACTTAGCACGGGAGGATTCAGTACTATTGCAGCTAATTGCACTACCCACATAAACTGGTTTTGAAAAACAAAAGGTATTGAGACTCGGCTCTGGGTTTTGAAAGTACGCGTTACGAAATTGATTGAGCCTGTATAAACCATCTCGGTGATCGCTCAACATTAATACATTAAATGTACACTGCTTTTGTATCTCAACTTGCTCGTTTGCAAGTAAAAACCCTAACTTATCCATGAATGATGCACTCAATGTTTCTATGGGTGCTTGTTGCTGTAATTGCAGATGATAAAAGATATCGCCTTTAGGAAGCTTATTTTGATTTTTTAGTAGCGCTAAATCCTGCCAACGCTGTTGCGAAAATAACGAGTCGGCGAGTTTTTTTTGCTGTGCTCGTGTAATTTTATCCAAACTTGCTTGCCAAAATAGTTTAGCCGTTTCAGTTTGATTATTGCTTAATAATGACAACCCATAGCCATATTGAGCATCCGCTATTTTATTGCGAGCTAAGGTTGCTAAGGCTGTGGTGGGTAATTGTAATATGTGGTTTGCAAAGTAACGAGGGAATTGCCAATAACTGTCAATCACATTGGCCTTGGCATGTAATACTTGCCAAAAGCCAATGCTATTTTGTTTATTACTCGAGCCACTAATAACGCTAGCGCACAGTAATAAAGCACTTAGTTTTAAATAATTAGCCAGCGCTTTCACTGGCCATCAACTCAAGCTCTAAACGCGCATACTTATATTCTATAAATTCATGTACGTTCGTTGCTAGCGCCAATTTAAAGTAATCTGTGGCAATTGAGAGCTCACCTGCGGCTTGGTGCTGTTTAGCTAAGTAAAAATAAGCTTCACATAAACGCTGAGCGTATTCTTGTTGTGAACTTACACCATCGGCTATGCCTGAAAAAAAGGCTTTTTCACTCAAATCACCCACATACAAAGCAATAAGCTGATACGCCCATTCATTTTCATCAAGGGCCGCCGCATTGGCTTTTAACGCAGCGATTGCCGCGGTTTTATCTTGTGCTGCTTGAGCTAAATAAAGCCACAATACACGATAAGGGTCGTTAGGAGAGCGCTCCAAGAATGTTTTAAAGTCATCCTTTGCAAGCGTGGCTCTATCACCATAGTACAAAGCAATACCACGATTTAAATACGCATATTCATGTTCTTGGTCTAACTCTATGGCTGAATCAAAATACTCGTATGCTTTTTCGTATTGCTGCATCAAGGTATGCTGAATACCCAAAAAGTTATAGACTTCAGCCAAATCAGGCTTAAGTTTAACCGCTCGGTTAAAATCAATTCGCGATAAAGTCGTCATGCCTAAGCTATCAAACAGTACTCCACGGTCATAATAGAGCTTTGCTTGTTGTTCTGTACTCAAGTCTGCTCTGTTTAATAGCTCTGAAAAACGTGCAATGGCAATTTCATTTCTAAAATCTGATGCAAGCGGTGCAGTAAATGGCACATTAATAATAGCAGCGGGTTTAGTAGTAGCCTGACAAGCGCTTAAAGACAAAATAGCAAAAGATGCCAAGGCTAAATGTTTAAGTCTCATTAAAATCCTTAATACCGAGGTAAGTAGCAAATAGATAAGACATAAGCTGTCTTGTAAGGTTCATTCCTGTTATGTGTTATTAATATCAACCGGCATAAATATTTGAACAATTTAACGAATTAAATACCCCTATAACGTTGTTAAAATTCTTTTATTTAGAACAACTAGATATCAAAAATTTTGCTTAGTTATAGAGCAATTTTCTTATCGTTAAAATAAGTCCCATATCCAAGCAGGTTGGTATAAGTATGATGAACACAATTAATTGCTAACATTAAAGCATAAAAAAAGGGGCTAAACAGCCCCTTTTTATACTATCCAGTAATTATCTGGATGAAAGTTTAGCAATTACGCGTCTTTAGACTCGTCAGCTGCAGGTGCTGCTGATTCCATTGCTTCTTTAATACTTAGACGTACACGGCCTTGACGGTCTACTTCTAGTACTTTAACTTTAACTTCTTGACCTTCGCTAAGGTGATCAGCAACGTTGTTAACACGCTCAGTGCTGATTTGTGAGATATGCACTAGGCCATCTTTACCAGGAAGAATGTTTACAAACGCACCGAAATCAACGATACGTACCACTTTACCTTCGTAGATAGTACCTACTTCAAGCTCAGCAGTTAATTGCTCAATACGGCTAATTGCATTTGCTGCACTTTCACCGTCTGTAGCAGCAATCTTGATTGTGCCATCATCACCGATTTCAATCGTAGTACCCGTTTCTTCAGTAAGCTGACGGATAGTTGCGCCACCTTTACCGATAACTTCTGCGATTTTCTTCTGTGGGATTTGCATCGTGTAAATACGCGGAGCAAACATAGATAACTCTTCAGAAGGTGCAGAAATCGCTTCGTCCATTACATTTAGAATGTGTAAACGTGCAGCTTTCGCTTGTTTAAGCGCGATTTGCATGATTTCTTGAGTAATACCTTCAATTTTGATATCCATTTGCAGTGCAGTGATACCGTTAGTTGTACCCGCTACTTTAAAGTCCATATCACCTAAGTGATCTTCATCACCTAAGATATCTGAAAGAACAACAAAGTTTTCTTCTTCTTTAACTAAGCCCATTGCGATACCCGCAACTGAGGCTTTAATTGGAACACCTGCGTTCATAAGCGCTAAAGACGTACCACAAACCGATGCCATTGAAGATGAACCATTTGATTCAGTAATTTCAGATACAACACGGATTGAATATGGGAAGTCAGTCAATGTTGGCATTACAGCTTGGATACCACGCTTAGCTAGGTTACCGTGGCCGATTTCACGACGCTTAGGAGAACCAACAAAACCAGTTTCACCTACACAGAACGGAGGGAAGTTATAGTTAAGCATAAAGTGGTTTTTGTGCGTGCCAGTTAAATCGTCGATTAACTGTGAATCACGTTCTGTACCAAGTGTTGCTGTTACTAATGCTTGCGTTTCACCACGTGTGAAGATTGCAGAGCCGTGAGTACGTGGAAGTACGCCCGTCATTACATCTAGAGCACGGATCATATCTGGTTCACGACCATCGATACGTTTTTCGCCAGCAGCGATACGGCCACGAACGATTTTCTTCTCAAGTGAACCGAATACTTTACCTACTTCTTGCTTATCAAGCGTTTCGCCTTCAGCAAGTTCGCTTGTTAGTGCTTCAACAACCGCATCTTTTGCAGCAGTTAATGCTTCTTTACGCGCTACTTTATCAGTAATACGGTAAGCTTCGCCTACTTTATCAGCAGCAAGAGTTGCTACTTTCTCTTCTAATGCAACGTTTTTCTCAGGTGCAGTCCAATCCCAAGTAGGCTTGCCTGCTTCTGCTTTAAATTCGTTAATTGCATTGATGATAGACTGTGATTGCTCATGGCCGTATACAACCGCGCCTAGCATTACGTCTTCAGCAAGTACGTCTGCTTCTGATTCAACCATAAGTACTGCGTTATCAGTACCAGCAACAACTAAGTCAAGTTGGCTCTCTTCAAGCTCTTTTAGTGTCGGGTTAAGTACGTATTCACCGTTAATGTAACCAACACGTGATGCACCAATTGGACCGCTGAACGGGATACCAGAGATAGCAAGTGCTGCTGATGTACCAATCATCGCAACCATATCAGGTTGGATTTCAGGGTTTACAGAAACAACAGTCGCGATAACTTGTACTTCGTTTACGAAACCATTTGGGAAAAGTGGACGAATTGGACGGTCAATAAGACGTGCAATAAGTGTTTCGCCATCGTTAGGACGACCTTCACGTTTAAGGAAACCACCTGGGATACGACCAGCAGCGTACATACGCTCTTGGTAGTTAACTGTTAGTGGGAAGAAGTCTTGACCTGGTTGAGCTTCACGCTTACCAACAACCGTTACTAGTACTGACGTGTCGCCAATGCTTGCTAGTACTGCGCCGTCAGCTTGACGAGCGATAGCACCTGTTTCTAGCGTCACTGTGTGTTGACCTAGTTGAAATTCTTTTATAATTGCTTGCACTTAAAATATTCCTTAAATGTATTTTTAGTATTAATTAAGTTTTCATCAAAGTACCAATTACAGTACATAATTGTATTCAGTTGGAAATCAATTAAGTACTACAATTGGCAATGATGTAAATAACCGTAAATAAACCTTTTTATCTACGCGCCATAGTATATAACAAAGTCAGGTAAAATTGCGAGCTTAGTCCAGAGATAAACGCGTTGCTAAATTATGTACTTTGCTGTTACTTACAATGTGGCTTTTAGCTGATATTTCAAGGGGATTAATCGATGTGGATAGTGGGTATGGGGAAATTTAGACACAAAAAAAGGAGCTAAAAAGCTCCCCTTTTGATAATCAAGTTCTTAGCGACGTAGGCCAAGCTCTTTGATTAACGCAGTGTAACGCGAGATATCTTTACCTTTAAGGTAATCAAGCAGTTTACGGCGAGTGCTTACTTTACGAAGCAGACCACGACGTGAGTGGAAGTCATGCTTGTGATCAGCAAAGTGACCTTGAAGCTTGTTGATATCAAAAGTAAGTAATGCTACTTGTACTTCAGGTGAACCAGTGTCGCCTTCAGCGCGTGCGAATTTAGCAATGATATCGATTTTTTCTTGATTGCTTAGTGACATAATAACTCCAAAAGTTAAATTTAATAGGTGCTTTAGCCGATCACTAATTCAGCCAAAACGATTAAGCGGGCGTATTCTACCAATTATCAGCATAACTACAAGTTAAACTTTACTCTGGTTGTTGATTAGACAAGCCGCGCTTTGATTTTAAATGGCCATCAGGATTACGTTCGCCCGTACCAATAAATATTCCGTCAGCCAGTACCTTTATTGCACCTTCAGGCAGGGCTTTACCCAACACCACAGCTTGACCATGGCTAAATGCCATTCCCTGCTCTTTAGTAATTTCCACAACGGGTAAATCAACTAACGCGGTATCCATTGGCAATAATAGTTCGTCAAGGTAAGTGGAAGGCGCAACGTCTTGTTCTTTCGCTTGATTTAATAACGCTTCTAACTGCTCAAGTGTGACCATTTTATCTGCAGGGTAATGCCCAACAGCACTACGATGCAGCATAATCACATGCGCGCCGCAGCCTAAGTTTTCACCTAAATCATCAACGATAGTACGAATATACGTACCTTTGGATACATGTGCAGTCATTTGTATCTCGTTAGCTTGCTCATCAAACTCATCAAGCGTTAAGCTAAATACGTTAATTTTTCGACATTTGCGAGGAACTTCTATGCCTTCACGCGCATATTTATATAAAGGTTTACCTTCATATTTAAGCGCTGAATACATTGATGGATATTGGTCTGACTCACCTAAAAACTTAGCAATCTCTTCGCTTAGTAATTGGGAAGTAACATTCACATCGCGAGTTTCGACCACTTCGCCATCAGAGTCTGATGTGGTAGTACGTTCACCTAGCTTAGCTCGAACAACATAGGTTTTATCTGTATCGAGTAAAAACTGGGTAAACTTAGTCGCTTCACCAAAACAAATTGGCAGCATGCCGGTCGCAAGCGGATCAAGCGCACCTGTGTGCCCCGCTTTTTGCGCAAAATAAATACCTTTAGCCTGCTGTAATGCCTTGTTTGATGAAATGCCTTCTGGTTTGTTTAACAACAAAATACCATCAACTGGACGGCCTTTACTGCGTCTTGCCATTAGTCTTTAGTGCCTTCTTCGCTATCTGTTTCATCATCAACATGCTTAGCATTATCTTCACGAATGATAGAGTCCACTAAGTTAGAGATGCGCATCCCTTCCATTAATGAGTTATCAACCACAAATTTAAGCTCTGGCATAATACGTGCGCGAATACGTTTACCTAGTAACGAACGGATATAGCCCGTTGCTTCGTTCAGTACTTTTGCACTTTGTTTTGCTGCATTTTCGTCTTCAGTGTTAAACACGGTGATAAAAACTTTGGCATAAGATAAATCGCGCGATACTTCTACCGCAGACACTGTCACCATGCCTAAGCGCGGATCTTTAATTTCGCGTTGTAGAATCACAGCAATTTCTTTTTGAATTTGCTGAGCAACACGATCAGTGCGAGAAAATTCTCTCATTTCACTTTCCTAAAATTATAACCTATTGAAAAACAATAATAAGTTAACTAAATAATGGATACACAAATGGGGGCTGAGCCCCCATTTAAAATCTTAGCATAGGGTATGTTGGGCTATCGAGGTACGACCTTGAATGTCCAACACCACCTAACAACAATTAAAGACTACGTTGTACTTCAACTGTTTCAAATACTTCGATTTGGTCACCAACGCGAACGTCATTGTAGTTCTTAACGCCGATACCACATTCCATGCCGTTACGAACGTCTTGTACGTCATCTTTAAAGCGACGTAATGACTCAAGTTCGCCTTCGTAAATAACCACGTTATCACGAAGTACACGAATTGGTGCGCTACGTTTGATAGTACCTTCAGTAACCATACAACCAGCAATTGCGCCAATTTTTGGAGACTTAAATACGTCACGCACTTCAGCAAGACCAATGATCTCTTGTTTAAACTCAGGAGCAAGCATACCAGACATGGCTTGCTTAACTTCTTCGATAAGTGCGTAAATTACGCTGTAGTAACGAAGGTCTAAGTTTTCAGAGTCAATCACTTTACGCGCTGATGCATCGGCACGAACGTTAAAGCCAACGACAATTGCGTTAGACGCTGCAGCAAGGGTTGCATCTGTTTCAGTGATACCACCAACACCAGAACCAACAATCTTCACTTTTACTTCATCAGTAGAAAGTTTAGTTAGTGAGTCTGAAATTGCTTCAATTGAACCTTGAACGTCTGCTTTAAGTACCACGTTAACTTCAGACACGTCGCCTTCAGTCATGTTAGTAAACATGTTTTCAAGCTTCGCTTTTTGCTGACGCGCTAATTTAACATCGCGGAATTTACCTTGACGGTATAAAGCAACTTCACGAGCTTTACGCTCGTCTTTAACTACTGTCGCTTCATCACCTGCAGCTGGAATACCAGAAAGACCTAAAATCTCAACAGGGATAGAAGGACCCGCAGATTTAATGTCTTTACCGTTTTCATCGCGCATTGCACGAACACGGCCATACTCAAGACCACATAATACAATGTCACCTTGGTTAAGCGTACCTGATTGAACAAGGATAGACGCTACTGGACCACGGCCTTTATCAAGACGTGATTCAATAACAACACCTGCAGCCATACCTTCGCTAGGTGCATTTAGTTCTAACAGCTCAGATTGCATTAATACTGCTTCTAAAAGGTCATCAATACCAAGACCTGTTTTAGCTGAGATGTGAACGTATTGCGTATCACCGCCCCAATCTTCTGGGATAACGTCTAGCTGAGCTAGCTCGTTTTTAACACGGTCTGGATCTGCGCCTTCTTTATCCATTTTGTTAACAGCAATGATTAAAGGAACGCCAGCTGCGCGAGCATGCTGTACCGCTTCTTTAGTTTGTGGCATTACACCATCATCGGCTGCAACTACTAGGATTACGATATCAGTCGCTTTTGCACCACGAGCACGCATAGATGTAAATGCGGCGTGACCCGGAGTATCTAGGAAAGTGATCATGTTGCCGTTAGTTTCAACGTGGTATGCACCAATGTGCTGCGTAATACCACCGGCTTCGCCTGAAGCAACTTTAGCTGAACGAATGTAATCAAGCGTTGACGTTTTACCGTGGTCAACGTGACCCATAACAGTTACTACTGGAGCACGAGGCTCAGACTTACCATCTTCGTGGCGGTCGTTAAGTACTGTTTGCTCTAATTCGTTTTCTTTAACGATGATAACTTTATGGCCCATTTCTTCTGCAACAAGTTGCGCAGTTTCTTGGTCAATAACTTGGTTAATCGTAACCATGTCACCCATTTTCATCATTGTTTTTACAACTTCAGCGCCTTTAACAGCCATGCGTGACGCAAGCTCAGCAACTGTAATTGTTTCACTAATACGCACTTCGTTTTTAACATCAGCCGTTGGTTTTTGGAAACCGTGCTGTAATGACGCTGGCGCTTTTAGCTTACCTTTTTTACCTTTAGACGCTGCAAATTTATCTTTTGCTGGCGCTTTTTTCTTTTTCTTCGCACGGCGTGAGCCTTGCTCTTCGCGAGCATCTGCTACATCTTCTGCTTCACGTGCGTAAGTTGAAGTCGTAAGGTGGTGATCCGCGGTTTCTTCGCGTTTCTTACGTTCTTCTTCTTCTTTCTTCCAGCGTGCTGAATTCTCTTCAGCTAGCTTTCTTGCCTCTTCTGCTTGACGTTTCGCTTCTTCTTCAGCTTTCTTCAATGCGGCCTCTTCTGCTTCTTTTTGCAGACGCTCAGCTTCGATGCGATCTTTCTCAGACTTAGCACTTTGCTCAGGGGTCATCTGCTGTTGTTTCGCTTTACGCTCAGCATCTGCTTTGCGTTTAGCTTCTTCTTTGGCTTTACGATCAGCGTCTTCTTTCGCTTTACGTTCTGCCTCTTGTTTCGCTTTCAATTCTGCGGCTTCTTGTTCAGCTTTTTGCTGCTCTTCAAGACGCGCTTTTTCTTCAGCGGCTAGACGTTGCTGTTCTTGCTCTTGCTCAACAGCACTTTTTTTCACGTAAGTGCGGGTTTTGCGAACTTCAACTTGCACAGCCTTTGCTTTACCCGTAGAGCCAGTCACACTTAATGTGCTTTTGCTCTTACGTTGCAATGTCATGCGCGCTGGACCTTCAGATCCAGTACCGCCATGTTGCTTGCTTAGGTGATCAAGTAACGTCGCTTTTTCAGCTTCTGTTACATTATCGCCTGCTTGTTTAGTAATACCGGCTTGTGAAAACTGCTGTAGCAATTTATCAACAGTTGTACCTATATCACCGGCTAGTTTTTCAACATTTACTTCTGCCATAGTCTCTAATACCTCCGTTAATAAATTACTCGTCTGCAAACCAACAAATATTACGTGCAGCCATAATTAGCTCGCCCGCTTTCTCTGCAGATAGCTCTGTAATATCTACAAGCTCATCAATGCCTTGCTCAGCTAAGTCTTCAAGTGTTACTACACCCTTGCTTGCCATAACAAATGCTAAATGACGCTCTAAGCCTTCAAGCGCAAGTAAGTCTTCAGCAGGCTCAGCGCCTTCTAAGCTTTCTTCCGTTTTAAGGGCTTTCGTTGTTAATGCATCTTTTGCACGTGAACGTAATACGTCCACTGTTTCTTCATCTAAGCCGTCGATTTCTAAAAACTCAGAAGCAGGTACATACGCAACTTCTTCAAGTGTTGAGAAACCTTCGTTGATAAGTAATGACGCAAACTCGTCATCAATATCTAAGTTTTCAGTAAATAAGTTAATTAACTTATCTGACTCAGCTTCGTTCTTAGCGCGCATTTCATCAACGGTCATTACGTTTAATTCCCAGCCAGTTAACTGGCTTGCTAAACGTACGTTTTGACCATTACGACCAATAGCTTGTGCTAAGTTATCAGCTTCAACAGCAATATCCATTGAGTGAGTGTCTTCATCCATTACGATTGAAGCCACTTCTGCTGGTGCCATTGCGTTAATAACAAACTGTGCTGGGTTGTCATCGTAAAGTACGATATCAACACGCTCACCGCCAAGTTCTGACGATACCGCTTGAACACGTGCGCCACGCATACCAACACACGCACCTACAGGGTCTATACGCTTATCATTAGACTTAACTGCGATTTTAGCGCGTGAACCTGGATCACGAGCTGCGGCACGTAATTCAATCATCTCTTCGCCAATTTCTGGCACCTCAATGCGGAATAATTCCATCAGCATTTCTGGTTTAGAACGGGTTACAAATAACTGTGCACCACGTGCTTCTGGTTTAACTTCATATAGAAGACCACGAATACGATCGCCTGGGCGGAAGTTTTCACGTGGCAGCATGTCGTCACGGTAAATAACCGCTTCTGCGTTATTACCTAAATCAAGTACGATTGCATCACGCGTTGCTTTTTTAACAACACCCGTTACTAGCTCGCCTTGCTGATCTTTGTACGCTTCAACCACTAAGGCACGCTCTGCTTCACGTACTTTTTGTACGATTACTTGCTTAGCCATTTGTGTTGTTATGCGGTCAAATTTAATTGATTCAATCTGCTCTTCTACGTAGTCGCCCATTTTCAAGTCTGGTTCTTCAACTTGAGCAGCTTCTAACGTGATTTCGCTGTATGGATTCTCTAAAGAACCATCTTCTAATACTTCAGCTATTTGCCAGCGACGGAATGTATCGTAATCGCCAGTTTTACGGTCAATTGCAACACGTACATCAATTTCACCATCATGCTTTTTCTTTGTCGCTGTCGCTAATGCGAACTCTAGAGCTTCAAAAATCTTTTCTTTTGGAACCGCTTTCTCATTGGAAACGGCTTCAGCAACCAATAATATCTCTTTTGCCATGGGTAATGCCTCGCTTGCCCTATTCCTTCGCACTCGAATTAAAACTTTGCGATTATGTTCGCACGTTCAATGTTACTAAGCATGATTAAATGCTCTGCACCATCGCTAGATAATGTGATCATATCGCTGCTAACTGCTATTAAGTCGCCTTTAAAATTACGGCGACCGTCTTGTGGAAGCTTAGTACGCACGCGTACTTCCTCTCCTTGCGCCTGCTCGTAGTGATCTTGTTTGAATAATGGACGATCAACACCAGG